>JBKOWN010000189.1:0-9080 GCA_046724435.1 Actinomycetota bacterium | reverse complement strand
CACGGTCTCGCGCCTCTTGCCCCCCGACGAGATGCACCATCGGGTGCGCAATCCCGGCAGAGTGGACGGCGTCTCCGTGCACGTGCTCTGCCGGCTGCCGGAGTCGCACCCCCACAAGTTCTACGACCGCGCGCACCACCGGTTGCTCCCGTACCCGTTCCGGCGGCTGCCGGGCGCGCTCGTTCGGGCCGAGGTCGAGCTTCCCGGCTAGCGGAGCTCCGCCGAGCCGACGACCAGATCGCCCCCGAGCCATACCGCGCGCACAGCAAGCGATTCGGGATCGAGCGCGACGAGGTCGGCTCGCATGTCCGTGGCGATGCGACCCCGGTCGGTCAGTCCGAGCGCGTCGGCCGGGATCGTGGTCGCCATCTCGACGGCGCGCTCGACGGGGATACCCAGTCCGACGGCGTTGTGCACGGCTTGTCGCATCGACAGCGTCGAACCGGCGAGGGTCCCGTCAGGAAGGCGGGCGGCGCCGTCTGCGCTGACGCGCAGTCCTTCGGTCGCGACCCGGTCGGTGACGATGCCCACGTTGTGCTTTCGGTGGATCGCGAGCCGCAGCATGGCCGGATGGACGTGCACGAGATCGCAGATCAGCGTCGGGGTCAGCCGCTCGTCGTCGAGGGCGGCGCCGGCGAGTCCGGGCTCCCTGTGGTGCAACGGGCCCATGCCGTTGAACAGATGCGTCACCAGTCGAGCGCCGGCCACGGCGGCGGCGCACGCCTCGTCGTAGGTCGCTGTCGAGTGGCCGAGCGCGACGGTGACGCCGCTCTCGGCCAGCAACCGCGTCGCCGCGAGACCGGGATCGGCTTCGGGCGCAAGCGTCACGATCGTCACGAGCTGGGGAAACTCGGTGAGCAGTGCGTTCAGCCAGGCGCAATCGGCCGGCCGTACGAGGTCGACGGGATGCGCTCTGGGCGCGTCTCCGAGGAACGGCCCCTCGAGGTGAACGCCGACGACGGTCGGGAGCGAGTGGTCTCTCGCGACGGCGCGCGCCGTCTGGGCGCGCTCGAGTGCCGGGCGGTAGTCGTCGAGCGGAGCTGTCACGAACGTCGGGCAGTACGCGGTGACTCCTTCCTCCAGCTGCGCGCGCCCGGCGTGGCGCCAACCATCGGCGTCGGCGGAGAAGAAGTCGACGTCGCCTACGCCGTTGACCTGCAGGTCGATGAACCCGGGCACGAGCAGCGAGGAGCCGGCATCGATGGCGCCGGCGGGTGGGGGTCCCGAGGCGGCGTCGACGATCAGCCCGTCGGCGATCGCAACCCAACCGGGCCCCGGCCGACCGGGAGGGAACACGCGCTCGGCTGCGAGCACATGGGTCATGGGGAGTTGCGCCGCTCGCGCCAGAGGGTGAGTCGCAGCTCGATCATCCCCACGATCGTGCGCGGCACCCGTCGCCAGATCGGGGTCCGAGACGGGCGGCGCTCCTGCGCGGTGACAGGCAGCTCGCTGATCGGGAACCCGGCGCGCTCGGTCCGGATCACCAACTCGGTGTCGAACAGGTCGGTGCGGAAACGACAGTGCTCGACGATCGGCTCCACGTCGACGCGCCGCATCGCCTTCATGCCGTGCGTATCGGAGACCGACAACGAGAAGACCGTGCGAAGCAGCATGCTGAAGACCGTGGTGACGAGGCGCCGGGGCCACGGCCGCTCGTCGCGCGCTCCCGGCGCCCGCTTCGAGCCCACGACGATGGCCGGGACGCGTTGGTCACTGGTGAGCAACTTCAACGCGTCGTCGACGAAACCGAGGTCGTAATAATCGACGTCGAACGTGACGATGAACTCGCCTCGTGCCGCCAGGATACCGTCGCGCAATGCAGCGCCGTAGTCGGCGCCTGCGCGCTTGGAGACCTGCACCGAAGGGAGCGCGTCGGCCAAGCGTCGGCCGACGGCCAGCGTGTCGTCGGTGGACCCGTTCTCTACCACCAGGATCTCGTACTCGTGACCGCGAGCGCGCAAGCCTTCGTCGACCTCCCGGACGGCGGTCTCGAGGTAGCCCGCTTCGTTGTGCGCGGGCATGACGACGGAGAGCACGAGTGGTCCTCAGCCGAGTCGAGCGTCGGGGAACGGCAAGGCGCTCGCCGCGCCCGACACTTCCGTAGCGTCGGGTCCGGCCTCGACGACCACGACCCGCGCGCCCGGTGCGGAGAACGCACCCTTCGATCCGAAGGCGACGGGAGCGCCGTCGACACGGACCCGGAGCGAGTCGCGCGACCGCGTAGTCCACGCCTGATAGCGCGCGAGCGCGAAACGGCAGAGCCGGTCGATCGCAGACTGGTCCTCGACGACCGCGAGATCGACGTCGAGCCCCGGCCTGCCGTCGTCGAGCTGCACGACCGCCGGATAGAAGGCGAAGCGGGGCCCGAATACGACGTGCTTGGCCCGACGCGCCGCGCTCCACGAGAAGACCGCCGCGAACGCGTGCACCATCGCGAGCTCGGCGTCGACGGAGAAGGCCTTCCCGTTGCCGTCGCGGTCAATGCACCCGACGGGGTAGCACTGCTGGACCAACCGGAGCGCGGCGAGCCCGGCCTCTGCCTCGACCGTCGCAGACGCGAGCCACGGTTCAAGCTCGGCCGCGAGCGGATCGTCTTCGGCGTCGTCGAAGGCGCGCCCGGCGTCCCGGACCGCCGTGAAGTGATCTCGAAGTGCACGCACGGCGTCGGGCCATCCAGGGGCACCGATCGCGTCGACGAGCGTCGTGATTAACGAGTGGGCCTCGAGGTGCTCGGGCGGCAGCAGCGGCCCGTCGGCGCACGCAGCCGCCATGGCTCGCAGTGCCGGCGCGCGTGATCTGCCGACGGCGGCGATCGCGCGGGACCACGACACGGCCGGCTCGTAGCTTTCTGGTCCGCACAGGAAGTCGGCTGCCGTCGCCAGCGCGACCTGCGATGCACGTGGCTGGAGCATGGGGTTGCACAGCACGCCGTCCAGCTCGTCGGTGAGCTCGGGCTCCCGGCCGCGATAGGGGCCGAGGTGAAGGGAGCGTTCCATCGTGCCGTCGTTGACGGGGTAGTTGTCCCAGAGGAGCGGACGTCGACCCGCGAGCGCGGTCGCCCACGCACGCGCGTCAGCCGCCCGGACGACGGGTGAACACACGGTCGGACCCGTCCACATCACGTCGACCTGCGGCGGCAGCCCGGCCGCGAGGTCCCCGAGATAGGAGGTCGGTCGGGTGCCGACGTACTCCGTCGGGACGAGCGTCAGGTGGATGTCGGCTTGCCGAGCACGCAGTGCGTCGACCAGCCAGGCGGTGAGGTGGACCTGGTCCGGCGCGAGGCCGGGCCGATTCGGGACGTCGTCGAGCGCGAGGACGATCCACTCCACCCCGGCGTCGAGCAAGGGAGCGAGTTTCCGCAGCAACGCCTCGTGGTCGCGCGCGCCTCGGTAGTCGATGTCGAGCCCGGGGGACAGCGCGAAACCGAAACGGGTGCCTTGTCGAGTCGCGTGCTCGACCAGCGTGCGAAACTCTGCTGTTTCAGCGACGTCGTACGCGTCGCGCCAATGATCGCGATGCTTCGGGTCGCTCTTGGGCGCGTACACGTACGCGTTCATGCCGCGCTCGGCGAGGAACTCGATGACCGCGAGTCGGTCCGTGAACGACCACGGCGGGCCGTAGAAGCCTTCGATGACTCCCCGCAACGGGACCGGCCGAGGCACTTCGGTAGGCTACCGACGACTTTCGGGGAGATTGCCCATGAGCCCGATGCCGGACCTGCTTCAAATGCACGCGGATGCTTCCGGCGATCGCGCCGCGGTCATCGTCGACGCCGCCGGCGGGGGGCGCCCCGTGGCAGTGACGTTCGGGGAGCTGAACGGCACCGTGAACCGGCTCGCGCACGCCCTGCGGAGCCTGGGGATGCAGCCGGGTGAGCGCCTCGTGTGGTGCGGCCCCAACTCGCTCGAGGTCATCGCGACCATCCACGCGGCGCGCAAGGCGCGCCAGATCGCCGTGCCGCTCTCGTACCGCTTCAACGCCGACGAGATGCAATACGTGATCGACAACTCGGACGCCTCGCTCGTCGTCGTCGACGCGGAGCAAGCGCCGCTCGTGGCGGAGATCCGCGACCGCATCCCCAAGGTACGGGCGGTGATCAGCTTCGGGGGCGACACGGCCGCCGGGTTCGAGTCGTGGGACGAGCTCCTCGCGTCGCAGCCCGACGGTGAACCGACGGTGGACCAAGCCACCGCCGACGCGGTTGGCGCCCAGATGCTCTACACGTCGGGCACGACCGGCAAGCCGAAAGGCGCCGTGCGAACGACGAGCGATCCGGTCATCGTCGGTGCGCTGCTCGGCGAGCTCGGTCTCGTTCCCGGGAACGAGGTGCACATCACCACCGGGCCGCTCTACCACTCGGGGCCACTGGCGTTCGCGGTGATCAGCCACACGTTGGGTTGCCCGATCGTCGTCCTGCGCAAGTTCGACCCGGTCGCCTGGCTTCGCCTGGTGAAGGAACACCGCGTCACGAACACGTTCTCGGCCCCGACGCAGCTCAAGCGGCTGGTCACGCTGCCGCCGGGCGAGCTCGAGCGCGCCGACCTGTCCTCGATGCGCTGCCTCATCGCGAACGCGGCACCAGTGCCGTACGCGTTGAAGCAGGAGGTCATCGACAAGCTCGGGGACGGCTTCCTCTACGAGGTGTACGGCTCGACCGAGCTCGGCATCGTGACGGTTCTCAAACCCGCCGACCAGCTGCGCAAGCCCGGTTCGTGCGGGAAGGTCTACGGCGGGATCGAAGTGAAGTTGGTCCGCGAAGACGGCACCGAGGCCGGTGTCGGCGAGCCGGGGGAGTTGTTCATCCGCACCGGGCTGGCGATGGACGGGTATCACCGCACCGACGAGCAGCTGGCCGAGCTGAGTGACAGCGGATGGAAATCGGTGGGCGACGTCGCGTACCGCGACGACGAGGGGTTCCTCTTCATCAACGACCGGAAGAAGGACATGATCATCTCGGGAGGCGTCAACATCTATCCCGCAGAGATCGAGGCCGTGCTCTACGAGCATCCGCAGGTGCTGGACGTGGCGGTGTTCGGGATCCCGGACGACGAATGGGGCGAGAGCGTGTACGCCGTCGTCCAGCCCAAGGCGGGGGAGATCATCGAGCTGACCGAGCTGCGGGCGTTCGTCGAGCAGCGGGTCGGGGGGTACAAGCGACCGCGTCGGTACGAGCTGCGCGACGAGCTGCCGCGCACCGACGCCGGCAAGCTCCTCAAGCGTGTGCTGCGCGACGAGTTTTGGCGGGATCGCGCCACCGCGGTGTGACCGCGACCGGCACCCGCACCCTGTCCGAGCACGAGTCCAAGCGCGTTCTCGCGGGTGCGGGCGTGCCCGTTCTCGACGAGCGCATCGTCGAAACCCCGGATGACGCGGTCGGCGCGGCACGGGAGCTCGGTTCGGACGCGTCGGTGGTCGTGAAACTCTGCGGTGAAGGCGTCGCGCACAAGACCGAGCGAGGCCTCGTGCGACTCGGGCTGCGCAACGACGATGTGCGCGTGGCGGCGCAGGAGCTACTCGACGCGGCGACCCCGGACGACGGAACCGTCGGCGTCCTCGTCGCCCCGATGGTGCGCGGCAGCCGCGAGCTCATCGCCGGCGTGGTCCGAGATCCGCAGTTCGGGCCGTGCGTGATGGTGGGGATCGGGGGCGTGCTCACGGAGGCCCTCGCCGACGTCGCCTTCCGGCTCGTGCCCGTCGAGCGCGTCGACGCCGAGGAGATGCTCGACGAGCTCGGTACGCAGGCACTCTTCGGTCCGGTGCGGGGCGAGCCGCCCGTCGACCGGAACGCTGTCGTAGACGTGGTGCTCGCGCTGTCCCGGCTGGCGGCGGCCGAACCCCAGATCGTCTCGGTCGACGTGAATCCGCTCGTCGTCGTGGACGGCCGCCCGGTCGCGGTGGACGCGCTGGTCGAGGTGCGAGCGTGACGTCACCCACGTCCGAGCAGTGGCGCGCGCTGTTCGAGCCTCGCGGTGTCGTCGTCGCGGGCGCGTCGAGCCATCCCGGGAAGTTCGGGTTCGTCGCGCTCCACAACATCCTGCGGCACGACTACCCGGGGGCGGTGTTCGCCACGAACCTCGAGGGGGGCGAGATCCTCGGGCGGCGCGTCCTGACCTCGATCGACGACCTTCCCGAGGAAGGCGCCGACCTCGTCTTCGTTTGCACGCCCGCCGCCGCCAACCTCGACCTCCTGAAGGCGTGCGCGGCGAAGGGGGTCAAGGCCGCGTTCGTCACGTCGGCGGGATACGGCGAAGCGGGAGAGGACGGGCGGGACGCCGAGCGCGAGCTCGTCACGCTGGCGCGCGATCTCGGCATGCTGCTTGTAGGTCCGAACGGCCAGGGCGTCGTCTCGACGCCGGCGTCGCTGTGCGCGCAGATCGTGGCGCCGTACCCACCGCCGGGTGGCATCGCCATCGTGAGCCAGTCCGGCAACTTCGTGTCCTCGTTCCAGAACTACGCAGTGCAGACCGGCATCGGGGTGAGTCGGGCGGTCTCGGCCGGGAACGCAGCCGCTGTCACGGTGCCCGACTTCCTCGAGTACTTCGCGGCCGACGACGCGACGACGGTTGCGCTCGCGTACGTCGAGGGCGTCTCGGACGGACGAGGTTTCTTCGAGCGGATCAGCAATGTGGCCCGCCGCAAACCGCTCGTCCTCCTGAAGGGCGGCGTGACCGCCGGAGGTCAGCGCGCCGCGGCGTCGCACACCGGGGCGCTGGCGTCGGACGAGCGGATCTTCGACGGCATGTGCCACCAGGCCGGTGCGACCCGCCCCGCCACCGTCGAGGAGGCCTTCGAGGCGGCAGCCACGTTCGCGACCCAGCCGCTTCCCCGCGGGCCGCGCGTCGCCGTGCTCACGACCGCCGGCGGGTGGGGCGTGGTCACCGCCGACGCCGTCGCGCGCGCCGGGTTGGAGCTGCTCCCGCTCCCGGACGACCTCCGGGCGGCGATCGATGCCAAGCTCCCGCCCCGGTGGAGCCGAAACAACCCGGTTGACCTCGCCGGCGCAGAGACACGTGACACGATTCCGGACGTCATGGAGCTCATCGCCTCGCACGACGCTGTCGACGCGATCGTGTACCTCGGCCTCGGAATCCAGTCGAACCAGGCCCGCCTCATGCGCACCGGGCCCTTCTATCCGGATCACGGGCTCGAGCGGATCGTCGCGTACCACGAGCGGCAGGACGAACGGTTCGCCCGCGCGGCGGCCGACGTCTCGCAAGCCACTGCGAAGCCGATCCTCACCGCGACCGAGCTGGCCGTCGCGGACCCCGACAACGCCGGACCGCGTGCGGTCCGTGCGACCGGACGCGTCTGCTACGCGTCCTCCAACCGCGCCGTGACCGCGCTTGCCCACCTCTACCGGTACGCGCGGTTCCGGCAGCGGAGAAGACTGTGACTCGCGACCACACCGCGCTCCGCCGGGCGGTCGCCCTCGTCCTTGTCACCGCAGCCGTGGGGTGCGCGTACCTCGCCCTGCGCGGTGACGACGCGCCGGCGGCGACGACCGGGAGACCGCGACTGGCGACGCCGCTCTGGTCACCGCGACGGGTACCCCAGGCGCTCGTCGACGCCGTCGGCGCGCAACGCCTGCAGTCTCGGCTCGACTCCGAGCTCGGCGCCGGTCAGAGCTGCGTGGAGGTGAAAGCCGGATCCGGCGATGTCGCGTCACACAACCCGAACCTCGCCCTCGCGCCGGCTTCCACGGAGAAGCTCCTGACCGGTTTGGCAGCGCTGAGCGCGTTGGGGTCCGACTTCAAGTACGAGACGAAGGTCGTAGCACGCGCCGACCCGGCGAACGGGACCGTCGATCGGTTGTGGCTCGTCGGCGCGGGCGATCCCTCGCTCAGCACGCCCGACTACCCGGCCCTGGTCGAGTCGAACCCGCGCCGCAACACCGAAGAGCAGGCGACCGGACCGAGCAAGTCGACGACGTCGCTCGGCACGCTCGCGGATGGCATCGCCGCCGCCGGGGTGCGCAACATCCCGGGAGGCATCCAGGGCGACGACTCGCGCTACGAGGCGGTGCGGTACTTGCCGTCGTGGCCGACCACGTACCGCACCGACCCCGAGGTCGGCCCGATCGGCGCGCTGACCGTGAACCACGGGATGAGCGCGGTCCAACCAAAGCTCACGGCGGTAGACGATCCGGCGGTGTTCGCGGCGACGAAGCTCAGCGACCTCCTGCGCGCCCGCGGCGTGTCCGTCGGCCCGCCGGGACGGTCGACCGCGCCCGAGGGTGGAAAGGCGGTTGCGACGGTGCAGTCGGCGCCGCTGCACGACATCGTGGCCGCCGCGCTCGAGTCCAGTGACAACCTCGCGCTGGAGATGCTCGCCCGGGAGGTTGGCGCCAAGGTCGCCAACCAGGGCACGACCGCCGCCGGCACCAAAGCCGTCGTCGACAAGGTGCACGAGCTCGGAGTGCCGGTGGACGGGTTCGCGCTCGTCGACGGGTCGGGACTCGACCGCGGCAATCGCGTGTCGTGCCAGACGTTGATGAGTGCCCTCGGCTTCGGCGCGCGCCCGGAGTTCAACGTGCTCTGGACCGGCCTCGCGGTCGCGGGGCAGACGGGCACGCTCGCCGACGAGTTCCGCGGCTCGGCGCTCAGCGGCAAGTTGCACGCCAAGACCGGGTCGCTCCAGGGCGTCACCGGGCTGGCCGGGCTCGTCGACACCGGCCGCGCCGTCGTCTTCTCGTACCTCGCGAGCGGCGACTTCAACTCGGGAGCAGGGGTGGGCATGCGCGGTCGCGTGGCCGAGATCATCGGACGTTTCCCCGATGCGCCCCCGCCCGACCAGCTCGTCCCGGCTCCGAGCTCGCCCACTCCGGCGGCGAATCGCTAGCCGGGTTCGCGGCATCCCGGTTGCAGGAAGCGGCGACGGCGACGACAATCCGCGCCCGGCCGCGAAGGAGGAGCTGTGAACGACCCCGCGCCGAGCTCGGTGGACAGCGGGAACCCGCCGCTGCCGCAGCTCGTCAGCGAGCTGTGGGAGCTCATCGTCGCCTATTTCAAGCAGGAGACGGTTGTCCCGCTGCAGCAGCTCGGCCGGTGGATCGCATTCGGCATCCTCGGCGCCTTCCTGCT
>JBKOWN010000046.1:0-11407 GCA_046724435.1 Actinomycetota bacterium | reverse complement strand
CTGTGACCGGGGAGCGAACCCCACCAGACGGTCACGGCCCTTCGGGGTTGGAAGGCCGGGGTGAGCGACGATCCGGAGCCAGGAGACCTGCCTGCCCGAGAATCCTCGGGAAGACGCGGAGAACGTCGTGGAACTCCAGCTTCGGTCCCGATCTGAAGCGGGTCGCCAGCTTTCGGTGCTCGTGTGGCGCTTCGATCGCCCGCTGCGGGTGGCCGCCTCGGCCCCGCACGGCGGTGGTCTCGCGACCCGGCGATGGATCGTGAACGCGCAGGTACCGCCCTCGTACGCGCGCCGCGACCCCGATCACCATCTCCGGAAGCTGGCGGTCTCGCTCGGGCTGCCCGGGCACGGCGTGGGCATGCTCACGGCCGCGGACGTCCGGTCGTTCGTCACGACTGTGGACGAAGGCGTCGAGGTCGTCGCCACCGTCGGGCTCGGCGAGCCCGAATGGGCAGCGGCCGCACCGCGAGCGGTCGCACGGGTGCCGGTCCGCCTGGCCGGGACGATAAACGTGGTCGCCTTGTTGCCGGCGCGGCTCTCGGACGCCGCCCTCGTCAACGCGATCGCGTCGGCCACCGAGGCGAAAGCGCAGGCGCTCTTCGAGCTCGGGATCGCCGGCACCGGCACCGCAACCGATGCGGTATGCATCGCGACCCCGGCCGACGGGCGGGCGGAGGCGTTCGGCGGCCCCCGGTCGCGTTGGGGCTCCCGCCTGGCCCGAGCCGTCCGCGACGCCGTCCGCCTGGGCGCGCCGGCGTGATCGTGCTCGTGCTCGGCGGCGCCCGGTCGGGCAAGTCGGCGTACGCCGAGCGGCGCGCCGCTTCGTTCCCCGAGCCCGTGTCGTACGTCGCCACCGCGTGCCTCGACGGCGACGCCGACCTCGCGGCGCGCGTCGACGAGCACCGCGCCCGGCGACCGGGGTCGTGGACGACCATCGAGGCCGGCTCCGACCTACCCGACGTGCTACGCGCGACGCAGGGGACGGTCGTGCTCGACGCGCTCGGCTCGTGGGTGGCTGCCGCGCCCGCGTTCGATATCGACGCCGCCGAGCTCTGTGACGCGCTGGCGGGGCGCGCCGGCGACACCGTCGTCGTCTCGGAGGAGGTCGGCCTGGGAGTGCACCCGTCGACGGCGGCCGGGCAGAGATTTCGTGATGCGCTCGGCGAGCTCAACCAGTCGGTGGCGACCATCGCGGACCAGGTCGTCCTCGTCGTCGCCGGCCGCCCGCTCCGGCTCGAGCCGGCCGGCTGATGCGCCGGGCGCTCGCCTTCCTGACTCCCTTGTTCGGCGCGTCGGAGCCGCGGCGCGAAACGCTGGCGTGGTTCCCGTTCGCCGGCGCCGCACTCGGGCTCGTCCTCGGTGCGGCGTGGTGGGGAGCCGAGCGCGTGTGGCCCCCGGCGGTGGCGGCGGCGCTCGTCGTCGCGGCCGATCTCGCCCTGACCGGGTTGCTGCACGTCGACGGCCTCGCCGACTCCGCCGACGGCCTGCTCCCCCACCTCGACCGCCGGCGGCGACTCGAGGTGATGGCGACGCCGGATGTCGGGGCATTCGGCGTGGCGACGGTCGCAGCGGTGCTCCTGCTGCGTTGGGCGGCCCTCGCGACGATGGCGCCGTCGCCCCTGCTCCTCGGCGGGCTGTGGTGCGCCTCGCGCACGGCGATGGCGGTCACGGCCCGGACGGTGCCGTACGCCCGCCCGGGCGGGCTCGCGTCCTCGTTTCTCGGCGGGCGCGCGCTTCCCTCCGCCATCGTCGGTGGCGCGCTCGCGGTCGCTCTCGCGTTCGCGGGTCCCGGCGTGCCCGGCGCGGTCGCGGTCGGCGCCGTCATCGTGGGGGCGGCCGGCGTCGTCGTCCTCGCGCGCCGTCGCGTCGGCGGTTTCACGGGCGACGTGCTCGGCGCGAGCGGCATGGTCGGCGAGACGGCCGGCCTCGTCGTGGCGGCGGCACGATGGTGAGCCGCCCGCTCGGCGCGGCCGCCGGCGTGATGGCCGACCGCATGCTCGGTGAGCCGCCGGTGGCGGTGCACCCCGTCGCCGGGTTTGGTGCCGTGATGCGCACGGTGGAGACGCATCTCTACCGCGACGCGCGCCACGCGGGGGCCGCGCACACCGCGATTGGAGTCGGGATTGCTGCGGCCGCCGGTGCCGCCCTCCGCTCGCCGGCGGCAGCAGCGTACGTCGCGGTCGCGGGACGCTCGCTCGCGCAGACCGCGTTGGCCATCGTGGCCTCGCTGGATCGCCATGACCTCGACGCCGCGCGAGCGCAGCTCCCCGCCCTCGTGGGGCGAGAGCCGTGGCAGCTCGACGAGCCCGAGATCGCACGCGCCGCCGTCGAGTCGGTGGCGGAGAACACGGTCGACGCCGTCGTCGCGCCCGCGCTGTGGGCCGCCGCGGCCGGCGCCCCCGGCGTGTTCGCGTACCGAGCGGTCAACACGATGGACGCGATGGTCGGCCACCGTTCGCTGCGCTACGAGCAGTTCGGTTGGGCGAGCGCCCGCCTCGACGACGTCGCCGGCTTGGTGCCGGCCCGCGTCACCGCCGGACTCGTCGCCGCGGTGCGGCCGCGCTCGGCCACGCGCATCGTGCGCGCGGTGCGCGACGACGCACCCGCGCATCCGTCGCCCAACGCCGGCTTCGCCGAAGCCGCGTTCGCGGCCGCGCTCGGGCTGCGGCTCGGCGGCACGAACCGGTACGGCGATCGCATCGAGCACCGCCCCGCGCTCGGGGACGGCCGCGCACCCGCGGCGGTGGACATCCGCGCCGCGGTGCGGTTGTCGCGGGACGTCACCGGCGTACTCGTCGCCCTGCTGGGCATGCCGTCGGTGCTGCGATGGTTCTGGCGCCGTCGCGCCGGGAGGCACCGGTGACCGTCCCGCCGCCGCGGAGCCACGGCGGTGACGGACTGGCGGTCGCCGAGGCACTCGGGCTCGATCCCTCGTCGGTGCTCGACCTCTCCGTCAGCCTCAACCCGTTCGCGCCCGACGTGCGGACGCTTGCGCTTGCCCACCTCGACGCGCTCACGCGCTACCCGGACCCGGAGACAGCGGCCCGCGCCCTGGCCGCCATGATCGGCGTGGACGCTAGCCGGGTCGTGCTGACGAACGGCGGGTCGGAGGCGATCGCTCTCGTCGCCGGCGAGCTGGGCGCCGGGTGGGTCGACGAGCCCGATTTCTCGCTCTACCGGCGTCATCTCCCGGCGGTGGACGCGGGCGAACCCCGCTGGCGCTCGAACCCCCACAACCCGACCGGGCAGCTGGCCGCGCCGGACGAGACGGCGGCGGTGTGGGACGAGGCGTTCTATCCCTTGGCGACGGGCACCTGGACCCGCGGCGACGCCGGCGCCGTCGTCGTCGGCTCGCTGACAAAGGTGTTCGCCTGTCCCGGACTGCGGCTCGGGTACGTGCTCGCGCCGGACGCGCACCTTGCCGAACGGCTCCGGCGCCGGCAGCCGCGCTGGGCGGTGAACGGCATCGCCGCCGCGCTCGTCCCCGAGCTGCTCGAGCGGGCCGACCTCCCCGAATGGGCAACAGGAATCGCCGCGCTCCGCGGCCAGCTGATCGACGTGCTGCACGCGCACGGGTTGCGTCCGCGCCCGTCCGACGCGCCGTTCGTGCTCGTCGACCGGGCGGCGGGGTTGCGTGAGCGGCTCGCACCGCTCGGGATCGTCGTGCGCGACTGCACGTCGTTCGGGCTCCCCGACTGCGCCCGCATCGCAGTTCCCGGCCCCGACGGGCTCGAGCTTCTCGACCGGGCGTTGGACGCCGTCGCCGCCGAGGTGTCGGCGTGATGCGCGGCGCGCTCATGGTCTGCGGGACCGGAAGCGATACCGGCAAGAGTCACATCGTCACCGGCCTGTGCCGGCTGCTGCACAGGCGCGGTGTGCGCGTGGCGCCGTTCAAGGCGCAGAACATGGCGCTCAACTCGTTCGTCACACCGTCGGGCCACGAGATCGGCCGGGCTCAGGGCGTGCAGGCGCTCGCCGCCGGCGCGCCGCCCGAGGTCGCGATGAACCCGATCCTGCTCAAGCCCACCGGCGAGCGGACGAGCCAGGTCGTCGTCATGGGCGAGCCGATCGGTCACCTCGACGCCGCCGACTACCACGCCGAGAAGCCGAAGCTGCTCGGCACCGTCCTCGCCGCGTGCGACGACCTCCGCCGGCGATTCGACGTGGTGATTCTCGAGGGCGCCGGCAGCCCGGCCGAGATCAACCTGCTCGATCACGACATCGTGAACCTGCGCGTCGCCGACGAGCTCGGTGTCCCCGCCATCGTCGTCGGCGACATCGACCGCGGCGGCGTGTTCGCTTCGCTGTACGGGACGGTGGCGCTCCTCCCCGACCGGTACCGGCGGCTCGTGCGCGCATTCGTGATCAACAAGCTGCGCGGCGATCCCGCACTGCTCGGCGACGGCCTCGGCGGGCTCGAGGCGCGCGCGGGCGTGCCGGTCCTCGGCGTCCTGCCGTTCGTCCACGACGTCGCCCTCGACGCCGAGGACTCGCTCGCACTCGCCGGACCGCGCCCCGTCGCGGCCGCGCCGGCACGCGCCGACGGCCTCGACGTCGCGGTCGTGCGCTTCCCGCGCCTCGCCAACTTCACCGACCTCGACGCGCTCGCCATCGAGCCCGGCGTGCACGTGCGGTTCGTCGAGACGCCTGCCGCGCTCGGCCACCCTGACCTCGTGGTCCTCCCCGGCACGAAGGCCACGGTCGCCGACCTCGAGTGGCTGCGCAGCCGAGGTATGGACCGCGCCGTCTTCGAGGGAACCGACGCGCTCGTCCTCGGGATCTGTGGCGGCTACGAGCACCTGGGGCGGACGATCGTCGACACCGTCGAGTCGGGCCGCGGCGACGTCGCCGCTCTCGGCCGGCTCGACATCGACACGGTGTTCGAGCCGACCAAGCTGACGCGGCAGCGGCGGGGCGAGTCCATGGGCCAGCGCGCCACCGGCTACGAGATTCGGCACGGCCGCGTGACGCGCCGCGACGGGTCGCCCGGCTGGATCCATCTCGACGACTGCTACGGACGCGAGGACGATGGCGCGCTCGACCCCGAGGCCCGGGTGCTGGGAACGAGCCTGCACGGCCTGTTCGAGCAGGACGGGTTCCGCGCCGCGTTCCTCACCGAGGTCGGTCGACGCGCCGGCAAGACGTTCATCCCCGCCGGCGTGTCGTTCGCCGCCGCCCGTGACACACAGTTCGAGCGGCTCGCCGATCTCATCGAGGCGCACCTCGACGTCGACGCCCTCGGCGTGCTCATCGAAGGAGCCGCCGCGTGATCCTCGTGCTCACCAACGCCGATACGGAGATCCTCGGTCTGCGCGCGGTCCTGGAAGGGCTCCCGGCCGGATTCCCGCCGGTGCGGGCGGCGAACCCGGCTGCGCTCGAGCAGGAGCCGAGCCTCGACGGCGTGCAGATCGTGCTCGTGCGCCTCCTCGGGGGCCGACGCGCGTGGGAGCGGCCGTTCGACGACCTGCGCCGCATCTGCATCGATCAGGGCGTCCCGCTGCTCGCCTTCGGCGGCGAGATGGTGCCCGACGCCGAGCTGGCGGCGGCATCGACGGTCGCGCCCGACGTCGTGACACGCGCATTCGAATACCTCTCGCGCGGCGGCCTCGCCAACCTCGAGCATCTGCTGCGGTTCGTCGCCGATCGCGTGCTCGGCACCACCTTCGGCTGCGCGCCGCCCGAGGACGTCCCGGCGTGGGGGATGTGGCGGGAGCCGGTGCTCGACCCGGACCGGCCCACGGTCGGCGTCGTCTTCTACCGGGCGCACGTCCTGTCGGGAAACACGCAGTTCGTCGACGACCTGTGCGACGCGCTCGATCACATCGGCGCTGACGCGCTGCCGGTGTTCTGCTATTCGCTCCGCCCCGACGAACACGGTGCGGTGCCCGTGCTCGAGGCGCTGGCAGACCGAGGCGTGGACGCCGTGATCACGACCGTGCTCGCGATGGGCGGCGCCGACGGCGACGAGTGGGCGGCTCCGCAGCTGGCCGCGCTGGACGTGCCCGTCGTCCAGGCGGTCGCCTCCACGCGCCCTGTCGCCGAGTGGGCGGCGTCGGACGCGGGGCTGACGCCGATGGACGCGGCGATGAGCGTCGCCATCCCCGAGTTCGACGGCCGCGTCATCACCGTCCCGTTCTCGTTCAAAGAGGTCGTCGACGACGGCGACGAGCTCGGGGCGCCCGTCGTCGCGTACCGAACGGTTCCGGACCGCGTCGCCCGCGTCGCGGGCGTGGCCGTCCGGCTCGCCCGGCTCGGGCGGGTGCCGAACGCCGAGAAGCGCGTGGCGATCGTGCTCTCCGCGTATCCGACGAAGCGGAGCCGGCTCGGCAACGCCGTCGGGCTCGACACGCCCGCGAGCGTCATCGAGCTGCTGCACGCGCTGCGCCGCTCGGGCTACCGCGTCGACCGCATCCCGGCCGACGGCGACTCTCTTATGGCCGAGCTGGCCGACGGCTTCACGTATGACACCGAGATGCTCAGCTTCTCGCAGCTCGCTCGGGCGCCCGGCCGTCTCGGCGCCGGCGAATACAGCGAGTGGTTCGCCGCTCTCCCCGACGAGCTGCGCGCCGAGGTGGTCGAGATGTGGGGCGAGCCCCCGGGCGAGGTGCTGAAACACGGCGACGCGCTCGCGTTCGCGGGCGTCGACCTCGGCGGGGTGCTCGTCGCGGTGCAGCCGCCGCGCGCGTTCGGCCCCGACCCGATCGCGGCGTACCACTCCCCCCGGATCCCGCCCACGCACCATTACCTCGGGTTCTACCGCTGGCTGGAGACAGGGTTCGGCGCGCACGCGATCGTGCACGCCGGCAAGCACGGCACGCTCGAGTGGCTCCCGGGCAAGGGTGTCGGGCTTTCCGCCGCGTGCGCACCCGACGCCGCGCTCGGCGACCTGCCGCTCTTCTACCCGTTCGTCGTGAACGACCCCGGCGAGGGCACGCAGGCGAAGCGACGCGCCCATGCGGTGATCGTCGACCATCTGGTGCCGCCGCTGACGCGCGCCGACGCCTACGACGAGCTCGCCCACTTGGAGCAACTCCTCGACGAGCACGCGCAGGTGCAGGCGCTCGACCCGTCGAAGGTCCCCGCCGTCCGGGAGAAGGTGTGGGACCTGCTCGTCGACGCCGAGATCCACCGCGACCTCGGACGCGCCGATGCGCCGGCGGACGACGAGTTCGACGACTTCCTGCTGCACATCGACGGTTACCTGTGCGAGCTCAAGGACGCGCAGATCCGCGGCGGGCTACACACGTTGGGCCGCCCGCCCGAGGCAGAGGCCGAGCTCGATCTAGTGCTGGCGATCACCCGCTTGCCGACCGGCGGCGTGCCGTCGCTGCGCGAGACCACGGCACGCGAACTCGGCGTCGGCCTCGAGCGGCGGGCCGACGTCGACGACGTCGAGCGGCAGTGTCGCGACCGGCTCGCCGCCCTGCAGCGCGATGGCTGGCGCTCGGGTACCGACGACCCGACACTGCGCTGGGTCTGCGAGCGGCTCGTGCCCGCGCTGCGACGCACGCCCGACGAGATCGCCAACCTCCTGCACGGGCTCCACGGCGGCTACGTGCCGGCCGGGCCGAGCGGGGCGCCGAGCCGCGGCATGGCGCACGTCCTGCCGACGGGCCGCAACTTCTATTCGGTCGACCCGAAGTCGCTGCCGTCGCCACTGGCTTGGGAAGTCGGATGTCGCCTCGCGGACGAGCTCGTCACCCGTCATGTCGCCGAGGACGGCGCGGTGCCCGAGACCGTCGGCCTCGTGATCTGGGGCACGGCGGCGATGCGGACGCAGGGCGACGACGTGGCCGAGGTGCTGGCACTCCTCGGCGTGCGGCCGCGCTGGCATGACGAGTCGGGACGGGTCGCGGGAATCGAGCCCATCCCGCTCGCCGAGCTCGGGCGGCCGCGGATCGACGTCGTCGTCCGCATCTCCGGCTTCTTCCGGGACGCGTTCCCGAACCTCGTGCAGTTGCTCGACGACGCCGCCGTGCTCGTGGCCGGCCTCAACGAGCCGCAGGAGTCGAACCACGTGCGCGCCCACGCCAGTGACGACCCGCGCGTCTTCGGTCCCGCGCCGGGTGGCTACGGGTCGGGCATCCTGCCGCTGCTCGAGTCGGGCGACTGGGGAACCGACGACGATCTCGCCGCCGTGTATCTCGCGTGGGGCGGCTACGCGTACGGCCGTCGGGAGTTCGGCGTCGCGGCCGGCGAGGCGATGCGCCGCCGGTTCGCCTCGATCAACGTCGCCGTCAAGAACCAGGACAACCGCGAGCATGACATCTTCGACTCCGACGACTACCTGCAGGATCACGGCGGCATGGTCGCCACTGTCCGTGCATTGACGGGTGACTCACCCAAGGCGTGGTTCGGCGACTCGGCCGATCCCGCCCGGCCCCGGGTCCGCTCCCTGGCCGAGGAGGCGGCGCGCGTCGTGCGCAGCCGGGTGGTGAACCCGAAATGGATCGCCGCGATGCAGCGCCACGGCTACAAGGGCGCCTTCGAGCTCGCCGCGACCGTCGACTACCTCTTCGGCTACGACGCCACGACGCACGTCGTCGAGGACTGGATGTACGAGCGCGTCACCGACGCGTATGTCGCCGACCCCGACGTCCGGAAGTTCTTCGAACGGTCGAACCCGTGGGCGCTGCGTGCGATCGCCGAACGCCTCCTCGAGGCGCACGAGCGCGGTTTGTGGAACGCCAGCGGCGCGGCGCTCGACGCGCTCCGTTCGGCGCTGCTCGAAGCCGAGGGCTGGGAGGAGTCGCGATGAGCGGGCCGAAGCCGGCGCGGTTCCCGTTCAGCGCCGTGGTCGGCCACGACGACGCCAAACTGGCGCTGCTCCTCGCCGCCATCGACCCGGCCATCGGTGGTGTCCTGCTCCGGGGCCAGAAGGGATCGGCGAAGACGACGCTGGCGCGCGGTCTCGCCGCGTTGCTGCCCGGCGACGCGCCGTTCGTCGACCTGCCGCTCGGAGCCACCGAGGACCGGCTCATCGGCACGCTCGACCTCGGCGCCGTCCTCACGGGCGACGGCCGCCGCTTCGAGCCCGGCCTCCTCGCGGCTGCGCATGGTGGCGCGCTGTACGTCGACGAGGTCAACCTGCTTCCCGACCATCTGGTCGACGTGCTCCTCGACGTCGCCGCGTCGGGCGTCAACCGGGTCGAGCGCGAAGGCATCTCTCACGAGCACCCTGCCCGTTTCGTGCTGGTCGGTTCGATGAATCCGGAGGAGGGCGAGCTGCGTCCGCAGCTCCTCGACCGCTTCGGCCTCGCCGTCGAGGTCACCACGAGCCTCGAACCACGCGACCGCGCCGAGGCAGTGCGGCGCCGCCTCGACTTCGACGCCGACCCTGCCGCGTTCGCGCTGCGCCACGCGCCCGCCGAGCACGAGCTCGGCACCCGCCTCGCGTGCGCGGTCCCCGCGCCCGTGCATGACTCGCTCATGGTGCGGATCGGAGGGCTGTGCGCGGCGGCCGGCGTCGACGGGCTGCGCGCCGACCTCGTCATCAGCCGGGCCGCCGCCGCTCTCGCCGGCTGGGGCGGTGGCGACGAGGCCACCGCCGACGACGTGCGTCGGGTCGCGCCGATGGCGCTCGCCCACCGGCAGCGCCGAACCCCGTTCGACGAACCGCAGAAGAGCGCGGTCGACGACGCCCTGGCCGCCTTCGACGAGCCCGACGAGATGGCCGGAGACGGGGAGCGCGTGGCCACCCCGGACCGACCGCAGTCGGTTGTCGCCCTTCGCGCCGCGCGTTCCGCCACCGACACCACCGGACGTCGCTCCCCCGCCGAGACCGATCGCGGCCGCCTGGTGGGTGACCGCGCCCCGAACGGGCCGATCGGGTCGGTGGCCCTCGGCGCCACCGCGCGGGCGGTCGCCGAGCGGCGGGCCGTCGAGCCCGACGGACCGCCGGTACGCGCCGGCGACCTGCGCGAGGCGCGCCGTGAACAACGGGCGGGCAACCTGCTCGTGCTGGCGGTCGACGCGTCCGGGTCGATGGGCGCGACGCGCCGCATGGAGGCGGTCAAGGGCGCGGTGATCGGCTTGCTCGTCGACGCCTATCAACGTCGCGACCGCGTCGCGCTCGTTGCGTTTCGCGGCGAGCGCGCCGAGGTACTGCTGCGCGCGACGGCCAGCGTCGAGGTGGCGCGTGCACGCCTCGTCGACGTCCCCACCGGCGGTCGCACGCCGCTCGCAGCTGGGATCGACGCCGCGCTCGAGCTCGCGACGAGCCCATCGAGCTCCGGTTCCGGCCACCGCCCGCTCCTCGTCCTCGTGACCGACGGCCGGGCGACCGCGCCTGCAGACGGTGACCCGATCGCCGCGGCTCGGCGCGCCGCATTGGCCGTGCGCATCCGCGGCGTCGATGCGATCGTCGTCGATGCCGAGGACGGCACGAGCCGGCTCGGACTGGCCGAGGAGATTGCACTGGAGATGGGAGCGCGTTACCTCCGCCTCGCCGAGCTGTCGGCAGGCGCGCTGGAGTCCACGCTCAGGGAGGTCATGGCATGAGGACATTCGACGACGCTGTTGCCGCGGTCGGCACCTTGGACGTTGACGCGGCGCGAGCCGCGGCCGAGCACCACGACCGGCTGACGAAGCCGCGCGGCGCTCTCGGCCGGGTCGAAGGGATCGGCGTTCGACTCGCCGCCATCGCGGGCATGTCGCCACCCCCGATCCCCGCGCCGGCGGCGGTGGCCGTCTTCGCCGGGGACCACGGCGTGCTGGCGGAGGGTGTGACTCCGTGGCCGCAGGACGTGACGGCGCAGATGGTCCAGAACTTCCTCGCCGGCGGCGCGGCGATCAACGTGCTGGCGCGCCAAGCCGGTGCGCGCGTCGTCGTCGTCGATGTCGGTGTCGCGAGCGCGCTCGACGCTGCGCCAGATCTTGTGCAGCGGAAGGTCCGCGCCGGCACCGGGAACATCGCCCGTGAGCCGGCGATGTCCGTCGGCGAGGCTCAAGAGGCCCTCGACGTCGGCTCCGCCGTCGCGGCGCGCCTCGTCGACGACGGCGCCACCTGCCTGGTGACCGGCGACATGGGCATCGGCAACACCACGCCGTCAGCAGCGCTGGTCGCCGCCTTCACCGGGCGCGCGGCCAGCAGGGTGACAGGCCGTGGCACCGGGATCGACGATCCCACGCTTGCGCGCAAGGTGGCGGCGGTCGATGCGGCCCTCGCCCGCACACCCGACCGCGACGATCCGACGGCGGTGCTCGCCTCGCTCGGAGGTTTGGAGATCGCGGCGCTGACGGGCTTCGTCGTGGCCGGGGCGGCCGCGCGCGTCCCCGTCGTCGTCGACGGTGTCATCGCCGGCGCCGCGCTCCTCACTGCGGCGCAGCTCGTGCCGGATGCAGTGCAATTCTGTTTCGCCGGCCACCGGTCCACGGAGCCCGCAGCGCGTGTGATCCTCGACACACT
>JBKOWN010000164.1:0-12474 GCA_046724435.1 Actinomycetota bacterium | reverse complement strand
GCCGCGGAGCTCGTTCGGAAGGGGCGGTGCGGGGTGTTGGGGGTCCGGGAGACCAAGTAGAGAACGCTGGAATAACCTCGCTGCCAGGGCAGTGCGGGCCAAACAGTGGCCCCAACGGTCTCCTGGACCCCTTCGTTCTGCTGGTCGCGCCAGGGCATACCCAGTGCATGGGAATGCGCGAGCACCTCGTCCCGTTGTGCAGCACCTCAGGGGCGCGGCGTTATACTCCGCGGCCCCACGGCCCCGGGAACCCGCCGGTCAGCGAGGCGCAGCGGGGGCCGTTCCTTCTGGCAGACGCCTCGCGGAGCTGAACACCCATGAGCGACAACGACCTCGACGAGGAAGAGACCGAGCTCGACGAGGAGTCCCTCGACGAACCCGACCTCGAGGACGCGGACGAGCTCGAGGAAGACGACCTCGAAGACGACGACGACCTCGCACTCGACGCTGACACCGAAGAAGAGGAAGAGGAAGACGACACCGCGGCCGAGGCCGAGGTCGTCGTGGCGGAGCCTGCGAAGGCGGCGGCCGAGACGACCGAAGAAGAAGAGGATGTCGTCGACCTCGACGAGGAGCTGCACCCCGACGACGTCGAGGAGCCGCTCGACGTGCTGCTGCAGGAGCGCACCGCGAGCGCAACGCTCGAGGACGAAGAGGAAGAAGCCGAGGAGGAGGAGCCCGACGTCGACGAGCGAGGCGACGGGCCGGCGCGAATCGTTCCTCGGCGCCCAGGCGAGTTCCTGTGCGCGTCGTGCTTCTTGGTGTTGCCGCGCAGTCAACTCGCCGACTCCAAGCGCATGCTCTGCCGCGACTGCGCGTGAGGGGTCCGGGACCGGGCTGACACCGTCCCGAAGGCTGCGAATGCAAGCATGATCCGATGAGGCGCATCGGCAGGGTCCTGCGCGAGCGCGGGGTGCAACGCCGCATGGCCGCCGCGGCTCTGTCGGGGGTCCTGCTCGCACTGGCGTTCCCTGCCTTCGACGTTGGTGCCCTGGCGCTGGTGGCGCTCGTGCCGCTCATCTGGGCGTGGCGGGGCGCCACGCCGGCGCGCGCCGCGCTGTACGGGTTCGTGTTCGGCGTCGTGTTCGCAGGGATCCTCATGTACTGGCTCTGGTACTTCGGGATCATCGCCATCGTGCCGCTCGTCGCGGCATGGGCGGCGTTCACCGCGCTGAGCGGGTACCTCGTGGGGTGCCTGAACCGCGCCGGCCTCTCCTCACCCTGGTTCATCGCGGCGGCGTGGGTCGTGCCCGAGGCACTGCGCGGGCGCTGGCCCTTCGGCGGGCTGCCGTGGGGCGACCTCGGCATCGCGCTCCACGATTTCCCTCCCGCACGCGCGCTGGCGAGCTGGGGAGGTGTCGCGCTCGTCTCGTTCGTGCTCGTCGTGTTGAACGCCTACCTCGTCGATCTCGCGGTCGCGATCCGCGTGCACGCGCGGCGATCGATGATCGTCGGGGCGGCGGGCGTCGTCGTGGTCGTCGTGATCGTGGCCGTCGCCGATGTGGCCCGGTACCGGACCAATCCGAGCGGAACGTTGCGGGTCGCGATGCTCCAAGGGAACGACCAGGATCGCTCTCTCACCGACCAGGAGAAGCGCGGCGGATACCTCACCGAACGTCACTTCGCACTCGCGGACCGCCTGCGCGGACCGTACGACCTGATCGTGTTCCCGGAGTCGTCGCTCGACGAGTTCAGCCCCGAGAACAACCCGAGCCTCCGCAGCCGTCTGGTCGCGGTCGGGGAGCAGCACGGCGCCGACGTGCTCGCGAACGCCGCGGTTCCCGCTCCCGATGGACGAGAGTTCAACCAGAACCAGCTCTACGAGCCGGACGGCCGCCTCGCCGGGACGTACGCCAAGGAGCACCTCGTGCCGTTCGGCGAGTACGTCCCGTTCCGTTCGCTCGTCGACTGGACCGGAATCGTCGACCGGATCCCGTACGACTACACGCCGGGGAAGACGCGGACGATCTTCGGGGTGAGGGGCCACCGGCTGGCCAGCGTGATCTGCTTCGAGTCGGCCTTCGGGCCGTTCGTCCGCGATTTCGTCCACCGCGGCGCCGAGGTCGTCGTCGTGAGCACCAACAACCGGTCGTACCGGCGGTCGGGCAACGCTGCTCAGCACGTCGCCCAGACGCAGATGCGAGCGGCCGAAACGGGACGCCCGTTCCTCCAGGCGTCGATCTCCGGGATCAGCGCGGTCGTCGACGCCGACGGCAACGTGCGCAACACGACGAAGCTGTTCCACCAGACCGTCGTCAGCGACACCGTCACGACGACCGCCGGAGAGACGCCGTACGTGCGCTTCGGGGAGTGGGTGCTCGCCGTGAGCGCGCTGTTGCTCCTCGGAGCCGCGATCGCGTCCCGCGTGCGCCGTCCCCAGGCAGCGTTCCCTAGACTCGCCGCCGAAGCACTCGAACCAGTCGGGAGCGGGAGGCTGACGTGAGCGACGACACGAAGACGGCCGAACGGGCGCTCGACCTGTTCGTGTACGCGCCCGTCGGCGTCGCGATGTACCTGCGCGACACCGTGCCCACGTTCGTCAACCTCTTCGTGTCGCGGGGCCGGGCCGAGCTCGGGCAACGGCGCCAGCAGGCGCAGGATCAGGTCGCCCAGGCACGGGCGTTGGGGGAGTTCGCGGTGAACTTCGGAGGGCCGAAGGTCCGCGAGCACGTCGAGAAGGGGATCGCGTTTGCTCGTAAGGGCGCGGAGTCGGTCCTCAGCGGCGCCGGCGACGAGGGCGGCGCGCCCGAATCGGTGGACGACGTCTCCTCGCCGCCGCCCGCGCCGCGACCGCAACCCGCCCCGGCAAACTCGAGCGCGGCGAGCCGGCCGGCGGGGGAGCCCACCAACACCGCAACGACTGCTGCGCCTGCGCCGGCGGCGACGACGCTCGTGATCCCCGACTATGACGAGTTGTCGGCCTCGCAGGTCGTGGAGCGGCTCGACGGGCTCCCGGCGAGCGAGCTCGACGCGGTGCGTGCCTACGAGGAGGCGCACCGCGCCCGGCGCACGATCCTGTACAAGATCGAGCAGCTCACGAGCTGAGCGCGCTTCCAGTGGAGGGCAGCCGTCCCGCCACCGCAGAGGACGTCCCGCGAATCGCCGAACTCGCCGAGCTCGCACGCGAGGAGCTCGTGCCCATGAAGGGCGGCGCCCTGTGGGCAGTGCGCGAAGCGGTGGCCGAGCCGTTCGAGGACACCTACGGAGCGCTCGTCGACCGGGACGACGCGCTGGTGGTCGTCGGGACGGTGGACGAGACCGTGGTCGGCTTCGGTGTGGTCACACTCGAGCGCCTCCGGAACGGAGAGACGCTGGGCGCGATCACCGACCTCTTCGTCGAGCCGGGCGCCCGCTCGGTCGGCGTGGGCGAGGCGATGGCCGACGACCTCGTGGCGTTCTGCGCGACCCGCGGTTGCACAGGTATCGACGCCCTCGCCCTCCCAGGCCACCGGGCGACGAAGAACTTCTTCGAGGAGTCTGGTTTCACGGCGCGGGCGCTGGTGATGCACCGCGTGCTCGATCCTCCGTGAGACACGGGATCTTCCTGCCGCCGTTCGGCGCGTTCGGTGACCCGTCGGCGCTGGTCGAGCTGGCGGTCGCAGCCGAGGGGAGAGGATGGGACGGCTTCTTCCTCTGGGACCACGTCATGCACCGCGTCGACGGTCCCTACCTCGACGCCTGGATCGCCCTTGCTGCCATCGCAGCTCGCACCGACCGCCTCCGCATCGGCCCCCTGATCACGCCGCTCCCTCGCCGCCGTCCGTGGAAGCTGGCCCGCGAGGCGGTCAGCCTCGACCACCTGTCGCACGGCCGCGTCGTCCTCGGTGTCGGTATCGGCACCGACCACTCCCGCGAATTCAGCGCCTTCGGCGAGCCGAGCGACGACCGCACGCACGCCGAGCTCCTCGACGAGGGGCTCGACATCGTCACACAGCTCTGGACGGGGGAGCCGGTCCAGCACGCCGGCCGCCATTTTCACGTCGACGGGGTGCGCTTCATCCCCCGTCCATCCCAGCAACCCCGCATCCCGATCTGGTGCGGGGCGCACTGGCCCCACCGGGCCCCCCTGCGCCGATCGGCCCGCTACGACGGCGTAGTCCCCGTCGGCAACGTCCCGCCCGACGCGGTCACAGAGCTCCTCAGCGAGATCGCACGCAACCGTACGACGGACGCTCCGTTCGACGTAGCGATCCCGTCGTGGACCGCCAGCGCCGCTCCGCACGTATACGCAGCTGTGGGCGCCACGTGGTGGCTGGAGGCCTTCCAGCCCGAAACGCCCCTCGAGACGGCCCAACAGGTCGTGGAGCAGGGCCCTCCACAGGCGTAAGGCAAACCGGGGTTGATGGGACCCGGGATTATGGGCGAACGCCATTCAAGCCGCCGCAGGCGGCTTCTCTCGCGCCGCCCATAATCCCGGTTATGTTAACTAGGCCAGGATCCGAGCCCTTACGCCGGATCGGCCGCTCCTCTCTCGCCTCGCTCCTCCAGGGCATCGAGCAGGTACGCGACGCTTACGGGCGTCCTGTGGTCGGCGAGAGCGAGGAAAGCATGGTCGAACGCACAGCAGTGAATCCCTGGCAGTGGTCCTTGCAGTTCGGGTTCAACCAGGCCGAGATTGTCGACGGCGGCCAGCGAGTCTTGTACTGCGCCGGCCAGACCTCCGTCGACGGCGACGGCACCCCGCAGTTCGCCGGAGACATGCAGGCGCAGATCTCGCTCGCCGCGGACAATCTCGAGGCGGTGCTGACCGGCGCGGGGATGAGCTTGGCGAATGTCGTCCGACTGAACATCTACACGACGGACGTCGATGCATTCATCGCGCACGGGGGCGGCACGCTCGGCGAACGGAGCGCCGCTGCCGGCGTGGCACCGCCGGGCACGCTCCTCGGTGTCGCGCGGCTCGCGTTTCCGGAGCTGATGGTCGAGCTCGAGGCGACGGCGGTCGAGTAACGCTTGGGAGCCGGTGAAAGGGGCATCTCCGGCAGGGGCCGGGGTTTCCCCGGCCCCGGATCGAGACGATGGCTGGCTGGAGCACTTGCGCAAGCAAGTGCGACCAGAAGGTCAGTCCTCGGCGTACTCGCCGACGGGCGGGCACGCGCACATGACGTTGCGATCCCCGTACGCGTTGTCGATGCGGCTCACCGGCGGCCAGTACTTGTCGGCGCGCAACGCTTCGACGGGGAACGCCGCCGCGTCACGCGAGTACGGGTGGTCCCAGCTGTCGACAGCGACGTCGGCAGCAGGATGCGGCGCATGGCGGAGGGGACTGACCTCGACCGGCCACTCCCCTCGATCGACGCAACGGATCTCGTCGCGGATCGCGATCATGGCGTCGCAGAAGCGGTCGAGCTCGGCGAGGTCCTCCGACTCCGTGGGCTCGATCATCAGCGTGCCCGCCACCGGGAACGACATCGTCGGTGCGTGGAAGCCGAAGTCGATGAGTCTTTTTGCGACGTCCTCCACGCTCACGCCGGTCGCCTGCGTCAGCGGTCGCAGGTCGAGGACGCACTCGTGGGCGATCAATCCGTTGGGGCCCGTGTAGAGCACCGGGTAGTGCGAGGCGAGGCGGCGGGCCACGTAGTTGGCGTTGAGGATCGCCACCTCGGTCGCACGGCGCAGGCCGGGACCGCCCATCATGGCGATGTAGGCCCACGAGATCGGCAGGATGCCCGCGGAGCCCCAGGGAGCCGCCGAGATCACCCCCAGGCCGGTCTCCGGGCCCGCCTCGGCCACCTGGCCGTGCCGGGGCAGGAACGGCGCCAGGTGCTCGCGCACGCCGATCGGCCCGACGCCCGGCCCTCCCCCTCCATGGGGGATGCAGAACGTCTTGTGCAGGTTCAGGTGCGAGACGTCCGCCCCGAACTCCCCCGGCTTGCCCACGCCGACGAGGGCATTGAGGTTGGCGCCGTCGAGGTACACCTGTCCGCCGAACTCGTGTGCGACGGCGCAGATGTCGACGATGCGGTGCTCGAACACGCCGTGCGTCGACGGGTACGTGACCATCAGCGCCGCGAGCCGGTCGGCATGGTCATGCGCCTTCGCCTTGAGGTCGTCGAAATCGACGTTGCCCTCCTCGTCGCACTCCACGACGACGACCCGCAGGCCGGCCATCGCGGCGCTGGCGGCGTTCGTGCCGTGCGCCGACGCGGGGATGAGGCAGACGTCGCGCTCCCCTCCCCCGCGGCTCTCGTGATACTTGCGGATCGCAAGCAGCCCCGCGAGCTCGCCTTGTGAGCCGGCGTTCGGTTGCAGCGATACCGCGTCGTACCCGGTGATGTCGCACAGCCACGCCTCGAGCTCCGCGAACAGCTGCAGGTAGCCCTGGGCCTGGTCTAGGGGGGCGAAGGGATGCAGCCGTGCGAACTCGGGCCACGTCACCGCCAACATCTCGCTGGTCGCGTTGAGCTTCATCGTGCACGACCCGAGCGGGATCATCGTCCGATCGAGCGCCAGATCACGGTCCGCGAGGCGCCGCAGGTACCGCAGCATCTCTGTCTCCGACCCGTAGCGATGGAAGACGGGATGCGTGAGGTATTCGGACGTGCGCGCCAACTCGTCGGGGATGGAGCGCGGGTTACTGCGGTCGAGCGCAGTGACAGACGCGTGGACGCCGAACGCGTCCCATACCCGCTCGACTACGTCGCGGGTAGTGGTCTCGTCGAGCGCGACGCCGATCGTGTCGGCGTCGACGACTCGGACGTTGATGCGATGCCTGCGGGCGCGCGCCGCGACCTCCGCCGCCCGGTCCGGTACGTGCACCGTGATCGTGTCGAAGAACGTGCGGGTAACGACCTCGAGCCCTCCGCTCTCGAGACCGTCGGCGAGGATCGACGTCAACCGGTGCACCCGCGTCGCGATGCGACGCAGACCGTCCGGGCCGTGGTACGTCGCGTAGAGCCCGGCCATCACCGCGAGCAGCACCTGCGCGGTGCAGATGTTGCTGGTCGCCTTCTCCCGCCGTATGTGCTGCTCGCGTGTCTGCAATGCCAGCCGCAGCGCGGGCCGGCCGGCGGCGTCGACCGAGACTCCGACGAGTCGGCCCGGCATCGATCGCTTGTGCGCGTCGCGGGTTGCGAAGAACGCCGCGTGCGGCCCGCCGAAGCCGAGGGGCACGCCGAAGCGCTGGGACGAGCCGACGACCGCATCGGCACCCATCTCGCCCGGCGGCGTGAGGAGGACCAGCGCGAGCAGGTCGCTGGCCACGCCGACGAGCGCGCCGTTGTCGTGCAGCTGCTCGATCATGGGGCGCACGTCGCGGACGGCGCCGCTGCCCCCCGGGTACTGCAGCAGGGCGCCGAACACGCCGACTTCGGCGATGCCTGCGCCCGTGTCCACGACGACGACCTCCACCCCGATCGGCTCCGCGCGGGTCCGCAGCACGTCGATCGTCTGCGGGTGGCAGTCGGCGTCGACGACGAAGGTGGCGCCCGCGTCCGGGTTCAGCCGCCGGAACATCGCCATCGCCTCGCCGGCGGCCGTCGCCTCGTCGAGCAGGGACGCATTCGCGATCTCCATGCCGGTGAGGTCGCTCACCATCGTCTGGAAGTTGAGGAGCGCCTCGAGCCGTCCCTGCGAGATCTCGGGCTGGTACGGCGTGTACGCGGTGTACCAGGCGGGGTCCTCGAGCACGTTGCGCAGGATGACGGGCGGGGTGATCGTGTCCGAGTAGCCCATGCCGATGAGCGACGTGAACACCTCGTTGCGCTGCGCGAGGTCACGGAGCCGAGCGACGGCGTCGGTCTCGCTCCGCGCCGGCGGTACCCGCAGCGGCTCGCGCGTGCGGATGCTCTCGGGGACGGCCCGGTCGATCAGCTCGTCGAGCGACGACAGGCCGAGCGAGTCGAGCATCCGGGCTTGCTCGTCGGCATCCGGCCCCACATGGCGGCCGACGAAGCGGTCAGCCGCCTCCAGCTCGGCGAGGGACTGCTCGGGTGCCATCGGCTCCTCCGGTTCGTCGTTCGGCGTGGTCCCACGCCCGTGCCGGTCCTGCGGTGGCCACCACGTCGTGGCCGTTCCCCGCTCTGTCCCGGAACCTGAGAGATTCACCCGACCGGCGTCGGCCGGGCTTTCCCCGTCGGTGAGGCCCGACTCTCGGTGCGAGGGCCGGGCCTGCTCTCCAGAGGCGCCTCGCCCGAGCGGTCCGTTCGCCTGAGAGTTTCCGGGGAAGGTTGCTCCTTCGGCTCCCCCGAACCGCCAGGGGCGGCTCAGGGGTCTCTCCCGCTCGGGTTCGACGGCGTTTGCCCCCAGGCTAGTTGCCGTGCCGGACGAACGGCGGCCTCGTCACGATTGCCACCGCCGGCCGGCCGCGGATGTCGACCGTCACCGACGCGCCTTCGTCGAGATCGGGGCGGAGGAACGCCAGCGCGATCCCCCGTTCGAGCACGGGAGAGAAGTTGCCGCTCGTCACCTCGCCGACGCGCTCGTCCCCGATCTCCACGGCGTAGCCGCTCCGCGGAATCTGGCGTCCGTCGAGCACGAGCCCACGCAGACGGCGATGGACCCCGCGCTCACGCTCGGCGAGGAGCGGCCCCCGGCCCCGGAAGTCGCCCTTGTCGAACCGGACGACCCACGACAGCCCCGCCTGCAACGGCGTGATGCCGGGACCGAGCTCGTGCCCGTGGAGGGGTAGGCCGGCCTCCAGGCGCAGCGTGTCGCGGGCGCCGAGGCCCGCGGGCCGGATACCCGAGCCGAGCAGGATCCGCCAGCACGCAGGGGCGACCGCGGCGGGGACGTGGAGCTCGACGCCGTCCTCGCCCGTGTAGCCGGTGCCCGCCACCCAGCCGGGCTCGTTGTCGAACGCGGCCGCCTGGACTGCGAACCGCGGAACATCGGCCCAACGTGTCTGTAGGGCGGCGAGCTCCTTGCGGGCGGCGGGGCCCTGGACCGCGATCACGGCGCGGCTCGTGGTGACGTCCGTGATCGAGCACGCGCCATCGGCGTGATGCCGAGACGCGTCCTCGAGCGCGGCGAGCAAAGGCGCAGTGTTGGACGCGTTCGGCATCACCAGGAACTCGTGGTCGTCGACCCACCACACGATGATGTCGTCGACGACGTGCGCGTCGTCGGGGTCGAGCAAATGCGTGTACTGCGCCCGTCCCGGTCCGATGCGCGACAGGTCGTTGGTAAATCCCCACTGCAGCAGGCCAAAGGCGCCCGCACCGGCGACGCGCACAGACCCGAGGTGGGACACGTCGAACACGACCGCATGCTCGCGACATGCGCGATGCTCCTCGAGCACGCTCGAGAACTGGATCGGCATCTCCCAGCCTCCGAACGGCGCCATGCGCGCGCCGAGCGCGCGGTGCTCGGCGTCGAGGGGGCTGTGACGCAACGCGGTGCCTGCTTCAGCCACGGGCAGCGAGCCTATGCCGCCGATCTCGCGCTCAGGCCGACTCGGCCTCCGGGCCCGCGCTGCCCGAAGTCGAACGGGCGGCGCCGGTGACGTCGACGTCGAATTGCAGCGGCGCGCCTTCGCCGAGCTGCTCGCTGAGCTGCGAGGGCGGCTCGAGCCCGTACTTCACGAGCAGATGCAGGTAGTCGCGCTGGTACAGCACCTTGATGCGAATCTCGGGGTGCAGCTCGCGGAGACGGCGCGCCTTGCGGTTCTTCTTGGTGACGAGCTTCTGGTTGAGCGTCGTGATCTCGATGTAGAGGTCGTACGCCGGCAGGTAGAAATCGGGACTGAATGCCTGAGCGGGGCGGCCGTCACGGTCGCGTTCGAGCGTGAACGTGCGCGGCTCGTAGGTCCATTCGATGCCGTAGAAGTCGAGCAGCTTGGCGAACTGACGCTCGGAGTTGTGAGCGAAGCGGACGGTCTCGTGAGGGAGCGGCGCCTCGCTCATCGCACCCTGCCGGTCAGCCGCCCCCGACGGCTGACGAACTGCTGCCCGCAGGATGAGCTGCCCGTGCCGGTGCGTCGTCGGCCGCGGCGTCGCCGAGATCGTGGATGCTCGCCTCGAGCTCGTCGACCACCTGGCCGAGCGACACGATGTTCAGCACTCCCTGCCCCTGGCGCACGACGTCGACGAGGTCCTCGCCGGTCCGGACGAGTACCGAGTTCGTGCCGTTGAGGACGAGGCTCGCCGACGCCCAATCGTCGCCGAGGTCGCCGCGGACGTACTCGATCGCCTTGCGGGCAGCCTGGAGCTTCACACCCGAATCGAGAAGGTTCTTGATGACCTTGAGGCGCACGAGGTCGCGGTACGAGTACCGCCGCTGCGTGCCGCTCCCCCGGGCGTCCGCCAGCGACGGGCGTACCAGATCGGTGCGGGCCCAGTAGTCGAGCTGCCGGTACGAGATGCCCACGATCTTGCAGACCTGCGGCCCTCGGAAGCCGATCTCGTCGCCACCGGCACGGCCCGCGAGGACGGCGTCGAGCGAACCTTGCTCGAGGCGCGCGACCCCTCCGTTCGCTCCCCCACCGCCGGCCGTACCCCCGGCCCTGCCCTTGACCGTGCCCTTGGTCGTGCTGCTGCTCGTGCCGCTCGTTTCCTGGCTCATCGGACGCTCCGTCTGGGACGCGGTCGCCGGCTCGGCCCGCGGAAGTGACACGCCGGTAGTTACGCGCGTGTGACGCTACCCGGCGCCGGAGGGCCGGTCAACGTTCTCGACGCCCTCCCTCGGCTGCCGGCCTACTGGGCGAAGTCCTCGGGCCGGACCTGGTCGAGGAACTCCCGGAACTGCTCGATCTGCTCTTCCTCTTCGTCATTCTCGAAGAGCACGCCGGCCTCCTCGAGGACGGCCTCGTCGGCGAAGATCGGCACTGTGTCCTCGTATCGGACGGCGAGTGCGATCGCGTCAGAGGGCCGCGATGAGATGCGGTGGGCGTTGCCGTTCCCGGCCAGCTCGATCTCGGCGTAGAACGTTCCGTCGTGGAGCTCGGTGATGACGACCTGCTGCAGCCGCATCGACATGTCGTCGAGGACGGTCTTGAAGAGGTCGTGGGTCATGGGCCGCGGGGTCTCCATGCCCTGGAGCGCGTAAACGATGGCGGTCGCCTCCGGTGGCCCGATGAAGATCGGCAGGTACCGCTGGCCCTCGTCCTCGCGCAGCAGCACGATCGGCTGGTTCGTGGGGACCTCGACTCGAACGCCCACCAGCGACAGACGGATCACGTGCTGCCTCCGTAGATCCGGGGAGACCTCAACTTACCACTCACCTTCTCGAACGGAGTGACGGTGGATGCCGCCCAAGGGGCGCTGCGCCGGCCCCGTACAGGGCGTCGACGTACGCCGCAGGCCGGTCGAGGACGACGTGACGGTCCGCCTCGACGATGAACGGAACATTTCGATACAGGTCGGCCTGGTGGAGTCCGTATCCCAGCACGAACACGTCTCCGACCTCGGCTCCCACATAGCGGACGGTGAGCGGGACGATCCGACGTGCGGGCCGGTCGAGCAACGTGCAGACGTCCAGGGATCGGGGCGCGCGCTGTCGAACGTGCGACAGGAGGTACGCGAGGGTGAGACCGGTGTCGACGAGATCCTCGACGAGGACGACGTCGCGACCCTCGACGTCGATGTCGAGGTCCTTGAGGATCCGGACACGACCCGAGTCGGGGGCATAGCGGGAGATGGCGAGGAAGTCGATGGTGACGTCGATGTCGGTGATGGCGCGCACCAGGTCGGCGAGGAAGATCAGGGCGCCCTTCAGCACGCCGACGAGCACGACGCCGTCGGCATGATCGCGGGTGAGCTGACCGGCGATGCGCTCGACGTGAGCGGCGATGGCGTGCTCGTCGACCAGGACGGTCGGCGGCGACTCTCCCCTTGTCTGTGCCGTCCCGGTCACTCGCCGAGCGAGTCGCGCACGGCGTGGACGAGCAATGCCGCGCGCAATGCACGCCCCAACCGCGACAGCGACGCCAGCTCCTGTTGTGCCTTGGCGCGCGCCTCGGGGTTCCGCTGCCGGATGTATTGGAGCATCACCTGCTGGAACAGAGCGGCCTCGCGTTCGGCGAAGTGCTTGTACATGCGGAGGTGGCGGGCACTGATCCCGTGCGCATAGAAGCCGGCCGCGGCCGACGCGACCGCCAGGGCTTCGTCGTCGAAGAGCGCGTCGCCGCCGTTGTAGCCGGCGGGCTCGAGCAAGCCGAACGACTCGAGCTCGTTCAGCTGCCAGTCTTCGAGGCCGGCCGAGCGCGCGAGCTCCCGGCGCGTCAGGTCGTCCTTGCTGCCGGTACGTGCGGCATCGTCCGGTTGTTCTCGAGGCGCGTCGTCGGGAGGCGTCGGGCGCGTCTCCTCGGCTCGGGGCTGCGGGCTCTCGTCCTTCTCTCGCCGCGGAGTGTGCTCGTCCATGCGCGCCCGGTCTCCGTTCTTGGCGGTCGGGGCGAGCTCGTCGTGACCTGGTGCCGTCGGCATCGGGTCTCCGAGCGGGAGCTGCGGCGCAAGGTCCTGGGCACGCCGCGCCTGGCGGGACGGCGCGCGTCGTGCGCGGGGCTTCGCCCGCGCGATCGATTGCACCGGCGCCGGTTGC
>JBKOWN010000073.1:0-42262 GCA_046724435.1 Actinomycetota bacterium | reverse complement strand
GGTCATGGTCGACGTCTTGTGGTTCGCGGGCGGTTTGGCGTTGGTCGTCATCGTCGTCGACGCCGCCGTGCGGACCTTGGTGCTTCCGCGTGGGTCGGTTGTGGCCCTGACTCGGTTGATCTGGCGGATCACCCGGACCGTCTTCGACCTGATCGCGGGACGGTGCAAGACGTATGAGGCGCGCGACCGCGTCATGGCGCTGTACGCGCCACTTTCACTGCTGCTCCTTCCTGTCGTCTGGCTCTCGATCATTCTCGGCGGCTTCATGCTGATGTTCCATGCCCTGGGCGTGTCGAGCTGGCGTAGGGCGTTCGTCGAGAGCGGTTCTTCGCTCTTCACGCTGGGGTTCCTGCGCCCGAGCGACCTGCCCACAGATGTCCTTGCCTTCTTGGATGCAGCCTTGGGTCTCGGCGTGCTCGCTCTCTTCGTCGCCTACCTCCCGTCCATCTACAACGCCTTCTCACGACGCGAGGTGCTCGTGGCCCGGCTCTCCGCGCGGGCCGGCACGCCGCCGTCGGCGATCGAGTTCCTGGTCCGCACCTCCCGCATCGACCAGTTGGACCGGCTCAACGAGCCATGGGAGCGGTTTCAGGAATGGTTCGCTGAGATCGAGGAGACCCACACGTCGCAGGCGGCGTTGGTGTTCTTCCGTTCGCCGAGGAACGATCGCTCCTGGGTTACCGCCTCGGGCGTAGTGATGGACGCGGCTGCCCTGTCGAATTCGACGATCGACATCCCCTGGTCACCCGAGGCGGCGCTCTGCGTGCGCGCCGGCTATTCGGCGCTGCGCGCGATCGCCGACTTCTTCAGCATCCCGTACGACCCGGACCCGCAGCAGACCGATCCGACGAGCATCGCCCAGGACGAGTTCGACGACGCCTGCCGCCAGCTCGCGGACGCCGGTGTCCCGCTGAAGTCGGACCTCGCCCAGGCGTGGATCGATTTCAACGGTTGGCGGGTCAACTATGACGCGGTGCTCGTGGGTCTCGCCGCCTTGACGATGGCGCCGTACGCGCAGTGGTCGTCTGATCGGTCCCTCCGGCGCATGCGCCTACCGCCGATCACGCGTCGCCGGCGTCGCCGACCTGGCCTCTGAGCTCCCGGCAACCGGGTCGGCGGGCACGTCCGGACGCCGCGCCCGGTGCGCGCTGTGCAGCCAGGCGAGGAACCGGTCGACGCCGTTCACGACGTTCTCGGTCCGGAGCGAGTGGAAGATCTCGAAAGCGTGGGACGCGCCCGGGATCTCCGCGTACAGCACCGGCTTGTGTGACTCCGCCCGGAGGGCGGTGACGAATCGGCGCGCCTGCTCCACGGGGACGAGGTTGTCGCTCTTGCCGTGGATCACGAAGAACGGAGGCGCGTGCGGCCCGACGTGCGAGATCGGCGACGATTGCACGAACCGGTCGCGATCCTCTTCGACCGTCGCGCCCGCGATCCGGCGCGCGAACCATTGCCCGACGCGCTCGCCGCGAGGGCCGGCGCGGTCGCGCGGGTCGAACTCCTCGACGAGGTCGTACACGCCGTAGAACGGCACACACGCCGTGACGGAGGTGTCGACGTCTTCGAAGCCGGGCTGGAACTCGGGGTCGTTGGGCGTGAGGGCGAGGAGCGCGGCCAGGTGGCCGCCGGCCGAGCCGCCCGTCACCACGACGAAGTCGGGGTCACCGCCGTACTCGGCCACGTGCTCTCGGATCCAACGCAGTGCGAGCTTGCAGTCGAGGAGGTGCTCGGGGAACGCCACCCGCGGGCTGAGCCGGTAGTTGGAGGCCACACACACCCACCCCTCGGCGGCGAGATGCAGCATGAGGGGGAGCGCTTGCTGACCCTTGTCGCCGACCATCCAGGCGCCGCCGTGCAACTGGAAGAGGACCGGAGCGCGATGCGCGCCGCTCTTCGGCCGCCAGACGTCGAGAAGGTGGCGCCGGTCGCCGCCCGGCGCGTACTGGATGTTCTTGACGCGCTCGACGCGACGGTCGCGCAGGTAGAAGGGGAGCAGCAGGGCTCGTCGTGACACCCGCCGCGCCAGGCGTTCGGCGAGACCGGGGGCGATCTCGTTGCGGTAGTTCGGCCCCAGCCCCTCGCGCAGCGCGTCCTCCATGACCCGCGCCGACCGACCGGACACCAGCTGGAGGCCCAGCAGTCCGGCCCAGGACGCGAGCGTGATGAAGAGCCCGACGATCCCCGCCCAAGAGTCCAGCGCGCCGAGCCAGACGAACAGCACGGTCGCGGCCACCTGCCAAACGACGTGAAAGACGGCCAGCTCAGAGGTGAACCAACCCGCGAAGAAGCTCAGCGCCAGGAGCTGCCAGCGCCGCGAAGGCCGGTAGGCGTTGAGCGTGAACCACGCCCCCACGAGGCTAACCGCGAGATAGGCCCAACCCATCCGCTCATTGTGCCGCGTTGCCGGGCCCTTGAGGACCACGACCCGTGCTCCTACGCTGCGCGCGCACGGACCTCCGATCGGGATGCGAATGCAGCGGCTGACCGGCCTCGACGCCGCATTTCTCGCGCTCGAAACCCCGTCGACGCACATGCACGTCATGGCGACGATGGTTCTCGACCCCTCGGACGTTCCGGGTGGCTTCACCGTGGAGTCGATGCGGAAGCTCATCGCCGAGCGACTTCCGCGCCTCGAGCCGTTCCGCCGCCGCGTGGTCGAGGTCCCGTTCGGGGTCCATCACCCGGTGTGGATCGAGGATCCCGACTTCGATCTCGACTACCACGTCCGGCGGGCCGCGCTGCCCGCCCCCGGCGGTCTCGAGGAGCTCGCCGAGCTCACGGCCGAGATCGCCGGGCGCCCGCTCGACCGCCGCCGCCCCCTGTGGGAGCTGTGGGTCGTGGAGGGTCTCGAGCACGGTCATGTGGGCGTCATCGCCAAGATGCACCACGCCGCCATCGACGGCGTGATGGGTGTCGACCTGATGACGGAGATCTTCGATCTCGAGCGCCATCCGGCACCGAAGCCTCCACTCGAGCACGAGCCCGCCCCCGAACGCGTTCCGTCCGACGCCGAGCTGCTCGTGGGCGCGGTGACCTCGATCGCGCGGCAGCCCTTGCGCGCGTACCGCGCCGTTCGCAATCTCACGCGCTCCGCCGTGCGAGTGGTGCAGCGGCTTCGCTCCGAACCGGTGAGCGCCGGTGTCCCGTTGACCGCGCCCGAGAGCCCACTCAACGGCGTCCTGACACCGCACCGGCGCGTCGCGCTCACCGCTGTGCCACTGGCCGACGTGAAGGAGGTCAAGCAGGCCTTCGGCGTCACCGTGAACGACGTCGTGCTCGCTATCTGCGCGGGCGCGCTCCGTCGTTATCTCGACACGCAGGGACGAGTGCCCGACAAAGCGCTCCTTGCCGCCATCCCCGCGTCGGTCCGCACGCAGGACGAGCGGGGCGTGATGGGCAATCGCGTGTCGGCGATGTTCGCGACGCTCGCCACGCAGCTGGACGACCCGGTCGACCGCCTCTTCGCCGCCCGAGACGTCATGAGTGGCGCCAAGCAGGTGCACGAGGACATCGGCGGCAACACGCTGCACGAATGGGCCGAAGTCGCGGCGCCGATGCTGTTCTCACGAGGCATGCGCCTGTACGAGCGACTCCTGGAAGGCCGACACCCGCCGATCATCAACCTGATCGTGTCGAACGTCCCCGGGCCGTCGTTTCCTCTCTACTGCGCGGGCGCGCGCCTCGTGAGCCTGTTCCCACTCGGCCCGCTGCTGGCCGGTACCGGCCTCAACATCACGGTGCTGAGCTACCTCGACTCGGTGGGCTTCGGGCTCATCGGCTGTCGCGAGATCGTCCCGGACATCGGCGCGATCGCAGCCACGGTGCCCGACGCCCTGGCCGAGCTCCTGAAGGCCGCGCACAACCGCTAGCGGGTCAGCGCAGTGGGGCGAAGAGGTCGTCCTCGCTCGTCCCGGGTGCCGCCCCTCGGCGGATGAACCATTCGTAGCCGAACCCTTCCCGGAAGGCGTCCGGCGGCAGCTTGAGGAAGAACGACGACTCCTGGATCTGGCTGGCGTGCGCAACCATCGCGGCGCGCTTGATGTCCAGGAAGCCGCGGACGTCGACCGTCGTCGTGATCACCGACTCCGGCGAACCGAAGCTGTTGTCGTCGGGGTCGGGAAGGTCGGCCGGGTCGATGTCTCCGGGGAGCTCCGTCTCGCCCCGAGCGAGGCCCTCCTGCAACAGGCGATAGATGTGATCGCGGTTCATCGTGGACTCGTACACGATCGGCGTACCGGCGATCTCCGCGGCCCGAGCACCGACGCGGTGCACCTGGATGTGATCCGGATGCCCGTACCCGCCGTGATCGTCGTAGATCGTGAGCACGTCGGCGTGTTCCTCGTCGAGGATGTTCGCCAGGCGCTTCGCGGCTTCATCGGTGTCGGCGGTCCAGAACGAGCCCTCGGCATCGTTCTCGGGGGTCCCCATCATCCCGGAGTCGACGTAACCGAGGAACTCGACCCGCGACACTCCGAGGATCTCGGCGGCCCGCTGCGTCTCGTGCACCCTCCGGTCCGCCATCTTCTCGCCCGGCTCGAGCATCTCGCGGCCGAACCCGGCGTGCTCGCCCCGGGTCGCGACGACGAGCACCACGCGGTGTCCTTCCGACGCCGCCTTCGCCATCACTCCGGCGGTGGCGATGGCCTCGTCGTCGGGGTGGGCATGGAAGGTCACGAGCGTGTGCGGCACGAGGGAATCCTCGCGCATGGTCGGCCCCGCCCGGACAGCCGGTGGTCCCCCGCGTAACCTGACGTTAGAGTTAGCAAACTTTCGATTCGCCTTGGTGTTCTGGGGGGTTACCGATGCGTGGTCGTCGTGCGATGGCGGGGCTCGCGAGTCTCGTAATTGCCGCTGGGTTGCTCGCGGCGGCGGTGCCGGTCTCGGCGGGGGCCGATGCGCCCAGCCAGCAGTTCCCGCCCGTGAACCAGCCCGGGGTGACCAGCACCGAGATCAACGTGGGGGGCGTCGCCGCGAAGACCAACCCGCTCGGGGGCGACTACGCCGGGGCCTTCGACGGCGTCCAGGCCTACTTCAACATGGTCAACGCCTCGAAGGACAAGGGCATCTACGGGCGCAAGCTGAGGCTCACGTCCAAGCGCGACGACCAGGTCGGTAACAACCGCCAGGAGGTTCAGGGCCTCATCTCAGAGGACAACGTCTTCGCGGTGCTGCCGGTCTCGACGCTCCTGTTCACGGGGGCGGACCTGCTGGCGCAGTCGGGTATCCCGACCTTCGGGTGGAACATCAACGCCGAGTGGGGCTCCGAGCAGGCACCCGGGCCGCCGAACCTGTTCGGCGAGAAGGGCTCGTACCTGTGCTTCACGTGCGCGTCGCAGACGGTCCCATGGTTGGCGCAGAAGCTGCACAAGAAGAAGATCGGTGTGCTCGCCTACCAGGTACCGCAGTCGGCCGACTGCGCCAAGGGAGTGCAGGCGACGTTCGACAAGTTCCCGTCGGCGAAGATCGAGTTTCTCGACACCAGCCTCGCCTTCGGCGTCACCGACCTCAGCAACGACGTCTCGCAGATGAAGGACAAGGGCGTCGACATGGTGACGACGTGCATGGACAACAACGGAACCCTCACCCTTGCGAAGGAGATGAAGAAGCAGGGGCTGAACGCGGTTCAGTACCTGCCGAACGCGTACAACCAGAAGTTCATCTCCGACAACGCACCGTTCTTCCAAGGGTCATACGCTCTGACGTTCTTCACTCCGTTCGAGGTGAAGCAGAAGCCCAAGGGCCTCCAGGACTTCCAGAAGTGGATGAAGAAGGGCGGCTTCACGCAGAACGAGAACTCGATGGCGGGCTGGATCAACGCCGCCCAATTCGTGGCCGGGCTCAGGGAGGCGGGCCCAGACTTCACACGCCAGAAGGTCGTCGACGCGGTCAACGCGGAGAAGAGCTTCACGGCGGACGGGCTTCTTTCCGGGATCGACTGGAGCGTCGCGCACATGGCTGACCAAGCCCAGGGGTGCAACGTGTTGTCGAAGGTCGACAACGGCAAGTTCGTGCCGTCCTTCGGCCAGCCGGGCAAGCCGTTCGTCTGCTTCCAACTGAACCCGTTGCCCGACAAGCTGCAGCCGCAGCCCACCAACAAGTCGTGATGGTGGGCTCGGCCGTCCCGAGCCGGAACCGGAGACCGCCCCATTGAGCGACCTCCTCAACTACGTCATCCTCGGGATCCCGTTCGGCTGCGTCTTCGCGCTCCTGGCCGTCGGGCTCGTCCTGACGTACAAGACGTCGGGCGTCTTCAACCTGGCGTTCGGCGCCCAGGCCTTCGTGTCGGCGGCGGTCTTTTACAACACTGTCACCAACCACGATTGGCCGCTGCTCCCCGCGTTCATCCTGTCGGTGTTCATCGTCGCGCCCCTTGTCGGCCTGATCCTCGACCGCGCCCTCTACCGACATCTCCGAACTGCGCCGGCCATCGCCAAGCTGGTGACGTCGATCGGCCTCCTGATCGCGATCCCCGAGATCATCAAGCTCCTGCCCGACTTCGACTTTCTCCAGAGCTCGGTGTTCAACCCGCCGACCATCTGGCCGAACCCGTTCGCCTACTACCACTTCGGCGACTACGTGCTCGACGGGAACCAGGTCGCCACGATCATCTCGACCGGGGTGGCCGTACTGTTCCTGACCGCGCTGTTCCGCTACACGACGATCGGCCTCCAGATGCGGGCGGTCGTCGAGAGCCCGCGCATGACCGAGCTCGCCGGCATCAACGCCGACCGCGTCAGCGCGTTCTCGTGGATGTTGTCGAGCGCGTTCGCCGGCCTGGCAGGGGTGCTCCTCGCGCCGCTGTTCGCGCAGTTGGCGGCGCCGAACTTCACGATCCTGCTGATCGCGGCGATCGCGGCGGCCGCCTTCGGCCGCCTGACGAGCATCCCGTTGGCGTTCTTGGGCGGGATCCTCCTCGGCGTCGCGCAGGGGATCCTGGGTGGGTACCTCCCGGCCGACAGCATCCTGTCGAACGGGCTGCGCCCTTCCCTGCCTTTTGTGGCGCTCTTCCTGCTGCTGTTGTTCTGGCCCGGGCTGCGCCAGCGCCGAGAGATCGTGGACCCGTTGTCGGGCGTCGACCCCCCGCCGCCGAGCCTCGCAGCCGGCCAGCGGATGCGCTTGCTCACGTACACCACGTGGGGGCTCGGCGCGCTCGTGATCCTGATCGGTCTCTATCTGGCGCTCTTCGTCGTCAACAACTTCTGGCTGCTCATCATCACGAGGGCGGTGATCTTCTCCCTCATCTTCCTGTCGATCACGGTGATCACCGGGATGGCGGGCCAGATCTCGCTGTGCCAGGCGTCGTTCGCAGCCGTGGGCTCGTTCGGCACCGCCCAGCTGGCCCAGCGCTTCGACCTGCCGGTGCTCCTGACTATGGTCATCGGCGCGGCGATGGCCGCGGTCGTCGGTGCGCTGCTCGCGATTCCTGCCTTGCGCCTCGGCGGCATCTTCCTCGCGCTCGCGACCCTTGCGTTCGCGCTCATGTTCGAGAGCATCTTCGTGCCCCTCGACTGGGTCAGCGGGGGTGTGCTGCCGACGAAGGTTCCGCGCCCGCCGCTCTTCGAGAGCGACCGTTCCTTCCTCTTCCTCGCCCTCGGCCTCCTGGTCGTCGTCTCGATATTGGTGATACTCGTGCGGAAGGGGACCACCGGGAGATATCTCGACGCGCTTCGCGGCAGTGAGACAGCCGCGACCTCGATCGGCATCAATCCCGCGCGGGCGCGAGTCGTCGCGTTCGCCTTGTCCGCGGGCATCGCGGGGCTGGGCGGCGGCCTCCTGGCGATCCAGGAGAACCAGGCGAACTTCACCGCGAACTTCGGTGTGCTCTTCGGGTTGCTCTGGCTCGTCATCGTGGTGACGATCGGGGCGCGCACCGTCGAGGGCGCGGTGCAGGCGGGGCTCGCGATCGCATTCGTGCCCGAGATCCTCAAGGCGCTCGGGCTGTCGCCCTCCTACCAGTTCATCCTCTTCGGCCTCGGTGCCATCACGTACGCGAGACACCCCGAAGGCATCCTCGAGTACAACAAGAGGAGGTCTCTCGAGACGGTGCAGCGGTTCCTGACCCGCGGCAGGGAACCGCCCGGGGACGATGGTGGCGGCATCGTGCGGGCACGGCGGGAGCCGACGCCGGCCGTCGCGGGAAACCCGGCGGCCGACCGATGAGCCTCCTGGAGGCGACCGCGGTGTGCAAGCGGTTCTCGGGCATCACCGCGCTCGAGGACGTGACGCTCACCGTCGAGGCGGGGGAGCCGGTCGGGCTCATCGGCCCGAACGGCGCCGGGAAGACGACGTTCTTCAACTGCCTGCTCGGGATGCTGCGCCCTGACAACGGCCGGGTGCTCTTCAACGAGCGCGACATCACCCGCATGCCCGTGTACCGGCGGGCGCGGCTCGGCTTCGGGCGGACGTTCCAACGGATCGAGATGTTCAGCGGCATGACGGTGCGCGATCACCTGTTCGTCGCCGAGCGGGCTCGGATCGGCACGGGCCGGCTCTGGAAGGACGTGCTCAACCTCGCCGGCCCGACAAGGAACGAGACGAGGCGCGTCGATCACACGCTCGAGCTGCTCGGGCTCATGGACGTGGCGGACAAGCCGATCGAGTCGTTGAGTCTCGGCCGGGCCCGCCTGGTCGAGATGGGCCGGGCGCTGATGACCGAGCCGCTGCTCCTGCTGCTCGACGAGCCGTCGTCCGGGCTCGACCAGAGCGAGACGATGGAGCTGGTGGGCACGCTGCAGCAGGTCCAGCGCGACCGGGGCACGGCCATCCTCCTCGTGGAGCACGACGTCGAGATGGTCCAGGCATTCGCCACCCGCCTGTACGTCCTCGACTTCGGCATCGTGATCGCGTCGGGAGCCACCGCCGACGTGATGGACGACGAGGCCGTCCGCAAGGCGTACCTAGGGGAGCTGGTATGAGCGCGACCGCGCCGTCATCGAAACCGGCGGCGGCGTCGCGGCTTTTGCTCGAGCTGCGCGACGTGGAAGCGGGGTACGGCCCCTTCCGCGCCCTCTTCGGTGTGTCTCTCGCGGTGCGCGAAGGCTCGGTGCTCGCGCTCCTCGGGTCGAACGGCGCGGGGAAGACGACGGTGGCGCGCGTCTGCTCGGGGCTCATCAAGCCCACCGCGGGGAAGCTCTTCTTCAACGGAGAAGACGTCACACGTCAGCGCGCGTACCGACTCGCGCGCAAGGGCATCGCGCAGGCCCCGGAGGGACGGTCGGTGTTCGCGTCGCTCACCGTGGAGGAGAACCTGCTGCTCAGCCTGCGCCGGTCGCTCGGCCGATCCCGCGCTGCCGGCGGCCTTGCCCGGGCCTACGAGATATTCCCGCCGCTGAGCCGGCGTCGCCGCCAGGGGGCGGGAACCCTCTCGGGCGGGGAGCAGCGGATGCTCGCGCTGGCGCGGGTGCTCGCGAAGCCGCCGCGTCTCCTCGTGTGCGATGAGCTGTCGCTCGGTCTGGCGCCGATCGTGGTCGACGAGGTCTACAAGACGCTCTCGACCATCCGTGAGGCCGGGACGACGCTGCTCATCGTCGAGCAGCACGTCGGCCACGCGCTCGGTGTCGCCGACGACGTGGCCGTGCTCGTCAAGGGCCGCGTCACCTACGACGGGCCCGTCGCGGAGATGGGCGACCTCGGCGAGTGGCTCCTGCCGACGGGCGAGTCGCACGCGCCCTCCCCGAACGGTCAGTAGCGGCTGGCGCTCCCGCCGAACAGTCCGGCGTGGGTGACGGTCGCCAGCGTGTCGAGCATCTCGTCGCGGCTGACGTCCACCTGACGGGACAGCACGTAGTAGTTGAAGCGCTCGATCATGGCGACGACGGCGAGCGACGCGATCTGCGGATTGATGTCGGCCGACGACGAGCGGCGGATGCGCCCGGTCAGCACCCTCGAGAACTCCGTGAGCACGTCCGTCCCGAGGCGGCCGAACTCGCTGGCGCCGATCTCGGCTTCCGTCCAGGCACGGATGACCGGCCCGTAATGCTCGTACATCTCGACGAAGCGGGCGAGCCACGCCCGCAGCTCAGCGCGCCCCTCGGGCCCGGGATCGATCGGGGGGAGCGAGTCCGCCAGCGAGATCATCTCGCCGGCGACCTCTTGCGCCAGGGCGCGGAACAACTCTTCCTTGTTCGAGAAGTACAGGTAGAACGTGCCGTGGGAGGTCTTGGCGAGCTTGACGATGTCGTCGACGCGAGCGGCGTGGAAGCCGCGTTGGGCGAAGATCTCTACCCCGGCGTCGAGGAGCTTGCGCATCGTCCGTCGCCCGCGTGCCCGCAGCTCCCGGCCCTGAGCGGGCGTTCCGAGCTGCACGCCGGTGGTGTGAGCGCGCCCGTCAGGGGTCGCGCCGCGGCGTCCGGAGTTGATGGTGCGGCGCGGCGCAGCGGGCCGGCTGCGGCTCGCCTTCCTGGACCGGGGCACTCGTCTCAGGCTAGGCGTACCCGACACGCGTGTCACCTTTCGTCGCGACGCCGGGTACGCTCCGGAAACTCGCGACGGCGACAAGAGGACGTGCGATGACGAGCTCCGTGACCGCGCCCGCATTCGAGGACCTGTCGGTCGGCGACGCAGCGCCGCCCCTCGTCGTCGAGAACATCTCGCGCACGCATTTCGTGCGCTACGCCGGCGCGTCGGGCGACTTCAATCCCATGCACCACGACGACACGGTCGCGACCTCGATCGGGAACCCGTCGGTGTTCGGCCACGGCATGTTGACGGCGGGCCTGATGGCGAGAGTGCTCAAGGACTGGTTCGGACCGGCGGCGCTTCGCCGCTACCAGGTCCGATTCTCCAAGCAGGTGTGGCCGGGCGAGACACTCACCTGCACGGCCACGGTCACAGGCGTGCGCGACGCCGAAGAGGGGGACGTGGGTCTGGTGGACGTCGAGTGCCAGGTCGTCAACCAGGACGGCGAGGCGAAGTTGACCGGCGCGGCCACCGCGGCCGTTCCGAGGCGAGGCTGATCGCGGTGGGGCTGCTCGACGGGCGCGTTGCGGTCGTCACCGGGTCGGGTCGCGGCATCGGCCGCGAATTCGCGTTGTGCATGGCCAACGAGGGCGCCCGGCTCGTCGTGAACGACGTCGGTGTCAGCCTCGACGGCCGGGGGACCGAGGAGGACCCGGCCGCCCAGGTGTGCAAGGAGATCGAAGCGCTCGGCGGTCAGGCGACTCCGAGCTACGACTCGGTCTCCGACTTCGACGGCGCCGGGAAGATCGTTCAGACCGCCGTCGACGCGTTCGGCCAGCTCGACATTCTCGTGAACAACGCCGGCATCGTGCGCGACCGCACGCTTGTGAAGATGAACGAGGAGGATTTCGACTCCGTCATCGGCGTGCATCTGAAAGGGTCGTTCAACTGCGGCCACCACGCTGCCGTCGTCATGAAGGACGCAGGCTACGGGCGGATCATCAACGTCACGTCGTCAGCCGGTCTGCGCGGCAACTTCGGCCAGACGAATTACGGCGCCGCCAAGGCGGGCCTCATGGGCATGACGTTCATCTGGGCGCTCGAGCTCGGGAAGTACGGCATTACCGTCAACGCCGTCGCGCCCGCCGGCGCCACCCGCATGACGGCAGGGCTGTTCGAGCGGACCGGAGCAGAACCGCCTCCCGAGCAGAACCCGGCACTCAACGCGCCGCTCGTCGCCTTCCTCGCCTCCGAACGCGCCAGTCACGTGAACGGTCAGATCCTCGGCCGAACCGACTACGCGTACACGATCTTCCAGCATCCGAAGCAGATCGCGTGGATGTGGCGTGACGGCGGGTGGGAGCCGGAGCAGGTCGCGGACCAGTTCGACCAGGTCCTGGGCCAGCACCTCCAGCACGTCGGCATGGTCATGCCGCACGGCATGGAGTACGGCGAGCAGAAATAGCGCGCGTGCCGATACCGCTCGGCGTCGTCGACATCGTCTATGCGCCGCGGCCGGTCGAGGAGCGCGCCGATCGTGCCGTCACCGACGGCTTCGCGCACATCGACGTACTGGTGGACGTGGACGCCGGGACGTTGCCGTTGCCTATTGGTTGTCCGACCGCGTTCCCGAAGCCACGCCCGGGCTGGTGCTCCACGCCGGCGCCTCGTGCCGGGCCCGGCATGTGGGAGCGGACCGTCGAGTGGTTCCGGGCCGCACCCGGCGCGCTCCTCGAGCCCTGGGCCGGCGCGGTGGTCAACTCGACCGACGCGTGCCGGGCGATGATCGGGGAGGTGCCCGGGTTGCGGTTGCTCGTCGACACCGGGCACGTGGCCGACTGGGGCGGCGATCCCGTCGAGCTGCTGCCCTACGCAGACCACGTTCAGCTGCGTCAGGGGCGACCGGGCGCGACGCAGGTGCACGCCGACGATCCTGCCGGCGTCGTCGACTTTGCCGCCGTCGTGCGCCGCCTGAGCGAGCTCGGCTACCGCGGCCGTCTCAGCGTCGAATACTTCGACCTCCCCGAGCTGGGCTGGTCCCTGGCCGACCCCCGCGCCTGGGCCCTCGATCTCGCCGCCCGCGTCCGCCCGTTGCTGCGGTGACTCGTCAGGCCGGTCCCGGCCACGCGTGCATAGCCAGCCCGGGATGGGGGAGGCCTTCCCACGCGACGACGCGGCCGGGGACGGCGTCGGTCGCGAACAGGGTGCGGCCGTTGGGCCCGCCGAAACAGCAGTTCGTCGTCACGCCGTCGCCGTCGAGCTCGAGGAAGTCGAGCTCCTTGCCTGCCGGGTCGACGACACGCACACCGTGGTCGACGGTGGCGGCGACGTAGTAGTTGCCTTCGGTGTCGAGGCAGAAGCCGTCGCCGCCGCCGCGCCCGAGCCTCTCGACGATCCACTCGCGTTCGCCGTCGGGCAGCAGCCGCTGTAGCCCGCGCCCTTCGACGACGACGAGCGTGCCGTCGCGGTCGATCGCGATGCCGTTGCAGTACGTGAAGCCTTCGGCGATTACTTGAAGGCCGCCGTCGCGCGCGTACGCCATCACCCGACCGACGGGCTCCGGAGGCAGCGGGAAATGCGGCGGGTCGGTGAAGTACACAGTGCCGTCGGCCGCGACGACGAGGTCGTTGGGCGCTTGCAAGCCGTCGTCGACGAGGTAGCGGACGGCGCCGTCGACAGTCACGAGCTGGAGGCCGGGTGTGGCCGGGTTGTAGGGGTAGTCGACGGCGAGGGGCAGCTTCGAGAAGTCCATCCCGCCGTTCTGGGTGACGAGGATGCCGCCGTCGACCGCCAGTGCGGCGCCGTTGGCGCCGCCCCCCGTGTTGGCGAGCACCTCGGTGTGGTTCCGCTCGGGCCAGACGCGATACAGGGCGCCGGCTGCGACGCTCGTCACGACGAGGCTGGGCCCGCCAGGAGTTCCCTCGGGGATCCAGACGGGACCCTCGCCGAACACGATCCCGTCGGCGACGATCTCCGCGCGCACGGTGCGGACTCTACGCGCGTTCCCTGACACGCGTATCAGGGAACGCGCCTACGATCGACCGCACCGAGAGGGGGTGTGCAGTGGCACGAATCACGGTCCTCGACCCGACCGCGGCGCCGCCCGAGGTCGATCCCGATCCGGGGCCCCACGCCGGAAGGCTCACGGGACGCACCGTCGGCGTCCGCTCCGATCGGACCTGGCCTTCGTTCGAGTTGGGTTCTCGACGAGTGGACGCGCGAGCTGGCTGCCGCCGGCGCGCACGTGCGGCCGTGGCGCGCGGGCAATCGCATCGGCGACGACGGAGCCCGGACATTCGCCGAGCTCGACGATTTCGCGACGGACGTCGACATCGCCGTCATCGGCCTCGGCAACTGAGGCTCCTGCACCTCCTGGAGCGTGCACGACACCGTCGCGGTGGCCTCCCGGGGGAAGACGGCGGTCGTCGTCGTGACAGCGGAGTTCGAGCATCTGGCCCACACCATGGCTGCCAATGCCGGGCGGGCCGGCCTGCGCGTTCACGTGCTGCCGTACCCGCTCGAATCGCGTTCGGAGGCCGAGGTACGCGACATCGCGCGCGAGCACTGGCCCCGTCTGCTCGAGACTCTCGGGGTGGGGACGTAACGCGGTGAGTCACGAGCACAGCGAGATCGCCGGGCGGGTCGACTGCGGGCCCGAGGGATGCGAGCTCGACTGGCTCACGAGCACCCGGCTCGAGGTCGACGAGGACCCGGTCGCGTTCCAGAAGCTCGCCACCGACGCCGGCTGGGGCGACGGCCTGCCGCTCGTCCCGCCCACCGAGGAGCGCGTGCGCGGGCACCTGGTGGCGTCCGGCCGGTTCCCCGACGAGTGCGTGGCCGAGCTCCCGCCCCGCAACGGCCGTTGCACGGTCGAGAAGGTGGCGGTGAACGCGGTGATGGCCGGCGCACCGGCGGAGTCGGTTCCGTTGCTGTGCGCAGCGATCGACGCGATGGCCGACCCGGTGTTCAACCTGTTCGGCTTGAACACGACGACATCGTGCGTCGTGCCGGGCGTGTTCGTGAACGGCCCGGCGCGCCATGAGCTGTCGATCCCGTTCGATGCCGGCTGCTTCGGCGGCGTCGCCGGGCCCGCGCCGGCGGTCGGGCGGGCACTGCGCCTCGTGATGCGCAACGTCGGGGGTCAGGTCGTGGGCGTCACGTCGAAGACCGTGTTCGGTCAGCCCGGCCGCGTGGCGGGCATCGTCGTCGGGGAATGGGAGGAGCGCTCCCCGTGGGCGCCGCTGGCCGAGCGGCGGGACGTCGCCGGGAACGCCGTCACCGTTCACGGCTGCACCGGGACGATCGACGTCGCCGACATCGTCGCCGACGACGGCCGGGACCCGCTCGAGATCATCGGCACGTCGCTGGCGTTCCCCGGCACGAACGCGTTCATCGGCGCGCACCACGGCGCCGAGATCCTCGTCTGCCTCGCGCCGCCGTGGGCCGACCTCATCGCCAAGACGTACCCGGACGTCGAGGACGTCCAGGAGCGGCTGTGGGCGCACGCCGCGCTGCCCGTCGAGCGGTGGCCCGAGCGCCACCGGGAGAAGGCGGCCGAGAACGGACGCGTCGGCGACGACGGGATGATCCACCTGGTCGAGAGCCCCGAGCACATGCTGGTCATGGTGTGCGGCGGACTCGGCAACCTTCATGCGCTCGCCCTGCACAGCTTCGGCCCGACCCGCGCCGTCACGCGCCCGTTCTGACGTAGGTTTCGCGGGTGGCGGTGCGTGTCATCAACCAACTCGGACCAAAGGCTGCGGAGGCGATGAAGGCGGCCGTGCCCGACGTCGAAGTCATCGACGCCGGCGCAGAGCCGCCGCCGCCCGACCTGCGCGCCGACGTGCTGTTCGGAGGCTGGGGCCCGCACTCGCTCGGCTACGCGCAGCGGGTCGACTGGGTGCACCTCGCCGGGACGGGCGTCGACAGCTTCCCCCCCGAGATGTTCGACGGCCGCACCGTGACGTGCGCCCGTGGCGCGTCGGCGATACCGATCGCGGAGTTCGTGCTCGCGGCCATGCTCGCGTTCGAGAAGCGTCTCCCGGAGACGTGGCTCGACGCGCCGCCGGAGCACTGGAACTTCGCCCCGCTCGGGTGGCTGAACACCCGCACCCTGGGGCTGGTCGGGATGGGCGGCATCGGCCTGGCCACCGCCGAGCGGGCGCTGCCCTTCGGCATGAAGGTCAAGGCGATGCGGCGTCGCCCCGAGCCCAGCCCGCTCGAAGGCGTCGAGATCGTCGGCTCCCTCGAGGAGCTGCTCCCCGAGTCCGACCATCTGGTGCTCGCGGCCCCGGCGACGCCACGCACCCGCCACCTCATCGACGCCGAATCGCTCGACCTCGTGAAGCCGGGTGTGCATCTCGTCAACATCGCCCGCGGCGCGCTCGTCGACCAGGACGCGCTCCGCGTCGCACTCGACGACGGCCGCGTCGCGATGGCCACGCTCGACACGGTCGACCCCGAGCCGCTGCCCGAAGGCCATTGGCTGTACTCGCACCCGAAGGTGCGGCTCAGCGCGCACGTGTCGTGGGCGTCGCCGGCGGGGATGGCGCGCACGCTCGAGATCTTCGTGGAGAACCTCAGCCGGTACGCCGCCGGCGAGCAGGTGCTCCACGTCGTCGACGCCGACGAGGGGTACTAGGGCGTGGCCAAGCTGACCTTTTCGGCGATCACGTCGCTCGACGGCTACATCGAGGACGAGAACGGCAAGTTCGACTGGGCCGAACCGGACGAAGAGGTGCACGCGTTCGTCAACGAGCTCCAGCGCCCGATCGGCACCTACCTGTACGGCCGCCGGATGTACCAGACGATGCTCCCCTGGGAGACGATGGACACCGCCGGACAGTCACCGGAGATGCAGGATTTCGCCGCGTTGTGGCGAGCGGCCGACAAGGTGGTGTACTCCCGGACCCTGAACGAGGCGTCGACCGAAAGGACGCGGGTCGAGCGGGAGTTCGACGTCGCGGCAGCCCGCGAGATGAAGGCGTCAGCAGGACGTGACTTGACCGTGGGCGGTCCGGAGCTCGCCGCCCACGCGTTCGCGGCCGGGTTGGTCGACGAGTGCCAATTGTTTCTCGTCCCCATCGTGGTGGGACGGGGGAAGAGGGCGCTCCCCGAGGGGGTGCGGGTGCCGCTCGTGCTCCTGGACGAGCGCCGATTCCGCTCCGGTGTGGTTCATCTCCACTACCGCACCCAGGACGTGCCGTAACGCTCCCGGAACGTCTTCTCGGCGACGGGTGCGCGACGCGGCGGTCCGAGCTGCCGGGCCGGCCAGCCGACTGGAACGACGCCGAGGGGTCGTACGTGCTCGGGGAGCGCCAGCAATGCCCGCAGCTCGTCGCCGAAGACGGTCGTGATCGTGGTCAGAGCGGAGCCGAGCCCCACGGCGTGCGCGGCGAGGAGAAGGTTCTGCACCGCGGGCCAGACCGACGATTCGAGCACCCTCTCGACGCAACGCGACGTGTCGCCGCAGACGACGACGAGGACAGGCGCCTTGGCGATCCCGCCCGTCGCGCCCGCTTCGACCTTCGCGAAGACCTCCGGGCTCAGGCGCGGCCGTGAGAAGTCGCGCCCGCCGCCCTCCCACGCTTGCCGGTTCAGCTCGCCGATCCGGGCACGCGCCGCGTCGTCGCGCACGACGATGAACACCCACGGCTGCGTGTTCTCGGCGCTGGGCGCGTACGTCGCGGTTTCGAGCACCCGCTCGACGAGCTCGTCGGGAACCGGCTCGGCCGTGAACGCTCGGTGCGCGCGTTGCGTTCGCACGACCGAGAAGAAGTCGGGTGACTCGCTCACGCCGTGCGCTCGCCGAGGCGCCGGAACGTGTTCACGTACATGATCCGCAGCTCGGGCGTGTTCGCCCACCCGTCCCACTCCGCCGTCCCGGGCTGGCCGATTCGTTCGGAGACCAACGGCGTCATGGTGCGGAAGGCGCCTTCGGGATCGTCGGTGTCCATCTCGTAGAAGTGCATAAATCGGGGGTCGCCGCCGGTCACGTTCTCGTACGGGGTGATCATCGAGTAACCGGGCACGCCGGCCGCGGCGATGTGGCGGATGTGCACGAAGTCGGCCCAGTCGCGGAGCGCCTGCGCCTGTTCCGGCCGCCGCGGGCTGATGAGCACGAGCATGAGCCCGAGCGTGGGGCGGCCGGTGAGGCGCCCTTGCGCGGGGCGGGGTGTGCGGCGGAAGTGGTGGCCGGCGATGCCGTCGGGCGTCGACGGGGCAGCGAAGCCGTCGCCCACCTCGTACACCGAGAGAAGCGAGAACTCGGGGAGCTTGCGCGGGAGATCCGCACGATCCCGGCACGCGTTCTCCCACCACGTGGCGCGCGCGACATTGCCGACCGCGAGCATCTCGCCCACTCTCGCTGCCGCGTAGTCGTCGCTGGGCGTGTCGCACATCTCGAGGTACAGGGACGGCGTCTCGCGGTCCTCCACGGCGGCGATCCTACGCGTCGGTCTCCGGCACGAGACCGAGGAGCGCGCACGGGTTGTCGCATGCCATACGTCGAATCGCGCGTTCGTCGAGACCCTCCGCGAGCAGCGCGTCGGCGAAGTCCTGGAAGCCCGGTGAAGGCCGCACGTTCGCCTTCTGCCCGTAGTCCGTGGCGAGTGTGCAACGTTCGGCGCCGATCGTGCCGGCAGCGCGCGCGATCTCGCCCGGGGACCGGGTTGCGAGCGCGCCGAGACAGGTGAGCGCGCACAGTTCGATCGTGGCACCGAGGTCGGCGAGCTCACTGCATTGGTCGACCGTGAGGTTCGGTCCCGCCAGCTCTTCCATCGCGTGCGTGACGAGCACCTTGCCTCGCGTGCCGAACTCCTTCGCCACCTCGAGGTGCTCGGGCCAGCTCACGTGGCCGGTGGCGAGGACGGCGTCGTGCGCCGCGACCAGGTCGAGTACCTCGTGCGTCTCGGGTGACAACGAACCTTTGTCGTCGACGACCGACAGGCCAGGACCGGGGATGCCGAGCGCCTCGCCGATGCCGTTCAGCTGGTCTTGCCGGCTGCTCAGGGTGGGGAGCCAGACGATCTTGGCGCCGACGCGGAGCGCGGTCTCGACGGCGGCCGGGTTGATCCCGCCGACCTCGCGGTCGCAGCAGATCCCACCGAACACACGCACCCCGTCCACGACCCGGTCGAGGATGGCCGCGAGCGCAGCCGTCGGGTAGTCGTGCGACTTGAGAACGATCCCGGCATGACCGGCGGCGGCTGCGTCACGTGCGGCATCGAGCGCGTCGACGGACCGCTGGCGGTGGGCGTCGGGCCCGAAATGGCAGTGCAGGTCGGCCGCGCCGGTGAGGTCGACCGCGGGGGGCATCTCAACCCTCGAGGCGGAAGCCGATCTTCATCGAGACTTGGAAGTACCCGACCTCCCCGTTGTCGATCGACCCTCGGATCTCCGTCACCTCGAACCAGTCGAGGTTGCGCAGCGTCTCGCTGGCGCGTGAGACCCCGTTGCGGACGGCCTGTTGGAGGCTGTCGGTCGAAGTTCCGACGACCTCGGTCACGCGGTACGTGTGGTCTCCGTGAGCCGGCATCAAAGCCTCCGGGCGGCGAGTCGAGGACGGAACGGGCACACGCTACGCCCGTACGCTGCGCGGGTGTCTCGACGTCACGATGCCGACGCCGGCGGCGACGCTGCGTTGCTGGCGGCAAAGGCGCAGCTCCGTGACGAAGTCTGGGGAGCGCTCCGTGCCGCCAAGGTCGCGCGGTTCCCCGGCGCCGACGGACGCATCCCGAACTTCGTCGGCGCCGAGGCCGCCGCTGAGCGCCTTCGCGCCGTGCCGGCGTGGCAAGACGCGGGCACGGTGAAAGCGAACCCCGACGCGCCGCAGTGGCCGGTCCGCCAGCGTGCTCTCGAAGACGGAAAGACGCTCTACATGGCCGTGCCGCGGCTCGCCCAGGCGAAGCCGTTCTTCCTCCTCGATCCGACGCGACTTGCCGACTCGCCGCGGCAGGCGTCGTCGATCAAGGGCGCGTCGCGCTCGGCGGTCACGGTCGACGTCTCCGACCTCGAGCCCGTCGACCTCGTCGTTGCCGGATGTGTCGCTGTCGCGGAGGACGGCGCCCGTCTCGGGAAAGGAGGCGGCTTCAGCGACCTGGAGCTCGCCGTCGCGGCGGAAGCCGGGCTCGTCGATCTCTCCACCGTCGTCGTGACGACGGTGCACGAGCTCCAGGTCAGGGCGGCCGGCGAGGTCCCGGCAACCCGGCACGACATCCACGTCGATCTCGTCGCCACGCCGAATCACGTGATCGAATGCCCCCGACCGCGCGGTTATGAACCTCCGCGACTGCGTTGGGAGGAGCTCACGGGAGAAAAGATCGCGGCCATCCCGCTCCTGCAACGCCTCCGGTAGCGTGACACGCATGTCAGGAAACGGGGGAGCAGCGTGACCCGCCGGGCCGCGCCGCCGCCGGGGCAGGCACCGATGCCGGCGCCGAATGCGGCCGCCCTGTTGCGTCGGAACGCCACTGACGTGTCCATTCGCGATCGGCCGGCGGTGAAGTTCGGCGGCCGGGTGTGGACGCACGGCGAGTACGTCGAGGAGGCGTCGCGCTGGGCCCAGCTGTTCCTCGCCCGCGCGCCCGCGGGCGGGGCGTTGCACGTGGGCGTGTTGCTCGACAACACGCCCGACTATCTCTTCGCGCTCGGCGGCGCGGCGTTGACGGGCGCTGCGGTCGTCGGGCTCAATCACACCCGGCGCGACGAGCGCCTTCTCCACGACATCGAGCACACGCACCTGGGATTGCTCGTGACCGAGCCGCGCCACTCACCGCTGCTCGAGCCGATCGCGGGGCGCCTGCCCATCGAGGCCGACAATCTGCTCGTCTCCACCCGCTTCGTCGACGGCGGCGACCCGGCGCCGAGCGTGGGCAAGCCGCTGGAGGACGCCCTCGCCGGCGTCACCGCTGTGGACCCCGGGCTCGAGCCGGGTCCCGACACGCTGTGGGGCCTCATCTTCACGTCCGGCACGTCGGCCGCCCCGAAGGCCGTCATCTGCAGCCAGCGGAGGCTCATGGTCACGGGCAACCGGATGGGCATGATCATGGACCTCGGCCCCGATGACGTCGGCTACGTGTGCATGCCGCTCTTCCACTCGAACGGGTTGATGGTCGGTTGGGCGCCGTCGATCGTGTACGGGGCGTCGGTAGGTCTGGGCCGCCGGTTCAGCGCGTCCCGATGGCTGGACGACGTCCGCCGCTACGGCTCCACGTACTTCAATTACACGGGAAAGCCGCTGGCGTACCTCCTCGCGACGCCCGAGCTCCCGGACGACGCCGACAACCCGCTCCGGGTCGCGTTCGGCAACGAGGGCTCGCCGGAGGTCGTCGAAGCGTTCTCGCGCCGGTTCGGTGTCGACGTCATCGACGCCTACGGCGCGACCGAGGGCGGTGTCGCCGTGGACCGTGATGCCGAGGAGCGTGCGGGCGCGCTCGGGAAGGTGGCGCCGGCGGTGAAGGTCGTCGACGAAGGAGGCCGGGAACGGCCGCGCGCCCGCTTCGATTCCGACGGGCGGCTCGTCAACGCCGATGCATGCGTTGGCGAGATCGTCAACACGGCCGGCGCTGGTCCCTTCGAGGGCTACTACAACAACGCCGAGGCGAACGAGCGGACGCTTCGTTTCGGCTGGTACTGGACGGGTGACCTCGGGTACCTCGACGACGACGGGTATCTGTACTTCGCCGGACGCAACGCCGACTGGCTACGGGTCGACGGCGAGAACTTCCCTGCCGGGCCGATCGAGGCGGCGTTGAGCCGGCACCCGGACGTGGTGCTCGCCAGCGTGTACGGCGTACCCGACGACCAGGCCGGCGATCAGGTCATGGCCGGGCTCGTGCTCCGCGACGGCGCGGTATTCGACCCTGCGGCCTTCGCCGCATGGGTCGACGCCCGTGACGGGATCGGCCCGAAGTGGCGTCCGCGCTACGTGCGCATCATGCGCGACCCACCGACGACCGGGACGAACAAGGTCGTCAAACGCAGTCTCGTGCACCAGAAGTGGCGGTCCGACCAAGTCGGGGGCGACACGGTGTACGTGCGAGCGCGGGGCGAGCCCGCGTACCGCGCGTTCACCGATGACGACGAGCGCGAGCTGCACGCCTCGTTCGTACGCTACAAGCGCGAGCGCTTCTGGGATCTGTAATGGACCTCAGCTTCTCCGACGAGGAGCGCGCCTTCGCCACTGATGTGCGCGACTGGCTGACGGCGAACGTCGAGCACCCGCCGCCCTTCGCGTCGATCGACGATGAGGTGGCCTGGGGGAGGCACTGGCAGGCGAAGCTGGCAGCCGGACGCTGGGTCGGCATCCACTGGCCGGTCGAATACGGAGGACGCGGTGCGTCGCCGGTCGAAGTCGCGATCTTCAACATGGAATACGCGCGCGCTCGCGCTGCTCAACCGGTCAACCGGGTCGGCATCAACCTCGCCGGCCCCACGCTGCTCGCCCACGGAACCGAGGAGCAGAGACGGCGGTGGCTCCCGCGGATCCTCACCGCCGAGGAGATCTGGTGCCAGCTGTTCAGCGAGCCGGGCGCGGGGAGCGATCTCGCGTCGTTGACCACGCGAGCCCTACCCGTCGAGGATGGGTGGTTGCTCAGCGGCCAGAAGGTGTGGACGAGCTACGCGCGCCACGCGCGGTGGGGTATCTGCCTGGCCCGCACGAACGCGGACGCGCCGCGTCACCGGGGCATCTCCTATCTCGTCGTCGACATGGACGCCGCCGGGATCGACGTCCGGCCGCTGGTCCAGATCACCGGAGAGGCGGAGTTCAACGAGGTGTTCCTCGACGAGGTGTTCGTGCCGCGGGATCACTTGGTCGGCGAGCTCGACCGGGGCTGGGCGGTCGCGAACACGACCCTTGCGCACGAGCGCGGGACGTCGTTCCCGTTCAAGGAGCAGGTCGTGCACGAGGTCTTCCTGGACGACTTGTACGCGCTCGCAGCCCAGAACGGGGGGCTCGACGATCCGGAGACCGCCGATGACCTTGCGCAGGCGTTCGTCGAGCTACGCGTCCTCCGTTTGCACAACTGGCGCACGCTCTCTCGGCTGGCGCGCGGAGTCGAGCCGGGCCCCGAATCCAGCTGGGTGAAGCTCGCCTGGACCGACATGACGCAGCATCTGTCCGACGGTGCGCTCGGCGTGGTCGGCACACCAGCGCCGTTGTGGTCCGGCGCGGCGGAGAATCCGGGCGACGGCAAGTGGCAACGACAGTGGCTCTGGAGCAAGGCGGCGTCGATCGCCGGTGGCACATCGGAGGTCCAGCGGACGATCATCGGCGAGCGGCTCCTCGGCTTACCGCGCGAAGGGATTCGAGACTGATGGTGAAGGCAGTCGGGCTCGATCACGTCGTCCTCAACGTCGCCGACGTGGAGCGGAGCGTGGCGTGGTATTGCGGTGAGCTCGGTCTCGAGGGCCTGCGAGTCGAGGAGTGGCGCCGGGGCGAGGTGCTCTTCCCGTCCTTGCGACTGGACGCCACGACGATCATCGACCTTCTCCAAACCGAACGAACCGGACAAAACGTCGATCACCTCTGTCTCGTGATCGAACCGACCGATCTCGAAGCGCTCAAGGCGTCGGGCCGTTTCGACGTCGTCAGCGGGCCGGGTCGGCGCTGGGGGGCACGTGGCGACGGGACCAGCCTCTACGTGCTCGATCCGGACGGAAACGTCGTCGAGCTCCGCCACTACGTGTGACACAGGGGTCGAATCCGCTCCCAAGCCTTGGTACGGTTCGAACAGTGCTCAAGCAGCGGGCCGCGTCAGGTACTCGAGAAGTGGGTGCGAAGGAAGAAGTGAGTAAGGAGCACCACCTTGACTGCAGGCACCGTGAAGTGGTTCAACTCGGAGAAGGGCTACGGCTTCATCTCCCGTGAAGAGGGGCCCGACGTGTTCGTGCACTACTCGGCCATCCAGATGAACGGCTACCGCACCCTCGACGAGGGCCAGCGCGTCGAGTTCGACGTCGGACCGGGCAAGAAGGGCGAGGAAGCCCAGAACGTCCGGATCATCTGACCCACACGCTCATCCATCCATTCGGCTAGATCGAGTACAGCGCCCGGCAGCTCTCGCCCGCGATCGTGGCCTGCTGCTGGGCCGTCAGGCCCGTCATCGCCTCGCGCAGCTCCTCTGTCACACCGGGAAACTTCGCGTCGGGGTGCGGGTAGTCGCTCGCCCACACGATGCGGTCGGCGCCGACGAGGGGCGAGCTCGCGCTGAACGCGAGCGCTGACTCGTCCGGGTCGAAGCTGATCCAACACTGGCGCCGGAAGTACTCGGACGGGTCGTGCCGCAGCCAAGGCACGTCCCAGGTGAAGATCTCACGATGATGATCGAGCCGTTCGAGCCAGGGCACGATCCATCCGCCGTTCGCCTCGAGGAAGACGATGCGCAGGTCGGGGAAGCGTTCGCACACGCCGCCCGCGAGAAGGAACGCGACCGTGTTCATCATGTCGAACGGGTTCGAGATGGCCTGTGTGAAGTACACGTTGTCGATGTTGATGGTGTCGTCGCTGGCCGGGAGGGTGGCGTTGCCGAGCCGGTTGATCCGCAGCCCGACGCACGTACCGGGGAGGTCGGCCGTCAGGAAGGGGTGGAACCCGACGGCGAGGCCGGCGTCCGACGCCGCTCGCCAGAGCGGGTCGTACACCTCGTTGTTCATCGGCTTCCAGTCCTCGCTCGGGTTCGGCCGCAGCATGACGCCGACGATGCCCGGCTTGGCCCCGACGCGGCGGATCTCGGCCGCGGCGCGCTCGATGTCCTGCTGGGGAACGATCGCAACGCCGTACAACCGACCGTCGCCGTCCTGGACGTGATCGGAGAGCCAGTCGTTGTACGCCCGGCATTGCGCATCCGCGAACTCGACGTCGCGTAGCCCGCCGATGCCGAGCAGCATCGTCGGGTACACGATCGCCCTCCCGATTCCATCGGTGTCCATGTCGGCGAGACGAGCCTGCGCGTTGTACGCCGCCGGCCGCACCTCGGTGTAGCGAAGCTCGCCGCGCTGCGCCCGCTCCCGCTCCTCGAGCGTCATCCCCGCCGTCCCGGCCAGCGCCAGCCCGTTTGCCGGCAGCCGCTGGTGGTCGTAGATGCACCACTCAATCCCGTCGGCATCGGTCTCGATGTGCCAGATGCGATCGGCGAGATCCCTCGGCGCGTACTCGAGCATCCCGTCCGGGTGCTCGAGCACGTGGCCGTCCGAGTCGACGAAGTCCAGCGGCGCGGTCGTGGTCATCGGAACCCCCGAGCTAGTGCGGAACTGAACGTCACTCTAGAGGAGCCGGCGGATTGTCAGACGTGCTCGAGGACACCACGCAGGTCGGGGATCACGACCGCGTCTTCGGCGTCGAGATCCGCCGGCGCGGTCGGATCAGGCCAGTGGCCGTCACGCGACAGATACAGCGGCGTCATGCCCATCGCACGCGGACCGGCCACGTCGGGGCCCCACGTGTCACCGACGAACGCGCACGCGGCCGGCTCGACTCCGAGCTTCGCCAGGGTGTTCTCGAAGATCCGCGGGTGCGGCTTCCGGGCGCCCGCCCACGCCGACGACACCTGCACGTCGACCAGGTCGGCGAGCCCGACCTCGTCGACGGCCTGGGTGAGGTCCCAGTCCCAGTTCGAGCAGACGGCGAGGCGCAGCCCGCGTGCTCGGAGCTCGGCGAGGACGCCGGGCACTTCGGCATACGCCTCGAGCACCCGTGACGAGGCGCCCTCCCGCAACTTGTCGAGGATCATCTCGTACTCCCCCGGATGCACGTCCGTCTCGGCGAGCATGCCGAGGAGGCGCTCGCGCTGCCACGCCGTGTAGTGGTCGCGGCTGCGCGACTGCTCGAGGTGCTCGATCCCGTCGATGCCGTCGTTGAACCAGCGATCACGTGTTTCGAGGGGAAGCTCGTAGCCGTGCTCCGCGAGCACGTCGTCGGCGGAGATCCAGTGTGTGGCGTGCGCCAGTGTGCCGTAGTAATCGAGCAGGACCGCGGCGGGCGCGTCGTCGAGCATGTCGCGATTGTGCCAAAGCTGTAGCGTCCAACCGTGCGGATTCGGCACCTGTTGCTGCTCGTCGCGGTCCCGGTACTGGTCATCGGCGCACTTGCCAACCCGCTCTTCGCGGACGCGCGGGCCGGGAGGTCGAGGGTGAAGAAGATCACGGTGACGAGCGCCGCCTTCGGCAACAACAAGACGATCCCGAGCGGCTTCACCTGCGATGGATCGACTGCGTCGCCACCACTGAAGGTCGGGCAGGTACCGAAGGCGAGCAAGGATCTGGCCCTGATCATGACCGACCCGGATGCGCCGAGCGGGACGCTCGTGCACTGGGTGGCGTGGCATCTCCCGAAATCCGGTCTGCCGGAGCAGACGGTGCCCGCGGGGGTCGTCCAAGGGAAGAACACCTTCGGGAACCAGGCGTACGCGGGCCCGTGCCCGCCGGCGGGCTCCCCGCCCCACCACTACGTCTTCACCGTGTCCGCAGTCTCGAAGCCGATCATGCTCGCGCCGGGCGCAACCGCCGAAGAGCTCCGCGCCGCGATCAAGGGCAACGTGCTCGCGCAGGGAAAGCTCACGGGGACGTACCAACGCGCAACGGGCGCGCAATGACGCCCTGATCCGTTCGATATCAGGACGCGCGTAACGACGCTTCGATCAGGCCCGGTAGGTCGAGCTCGCCCTCACGCGTCTGCGCGCCGGCCGCCAGGGCCCCGTCCATGCGGGCGTCGAGCTCGGGGTCGGCGAGTGTGAGATTGAAGCAGTGCGCCTCCTCGAGCAGGCCCTCCTCGATTGGGCCGTCGGCGGCGTCGACGGCGCGCTTCGCCAGCCGCACGGCCTGCCGTGGGAACGCCGCGATCCGCCGCGCCAGTCGTTCGATGAAGGGACCGATCTCCGCGGCCGGGAGTGCACGGTTGATCCAGCCGTACCGTTCGGCGAGCTCGGCGTCGAAGTCCTCGCACCCGACCACGACTTCGAGCGCCCGGCTCCTGCCCATCAGGCGCGGGAGCCGCTGGGTGCCGCTCCCGCCGGGAAGGATGCCGATCGCGACCTCGGGCTGGCCGAGGATGGCTCGTCCGATTGCCCCGAACCGGAGATCGAGCGAGAGCGCGAACTCGCTTCCTCCGCCGCGGGCTCGCCCTTCGAGCTGAGCGATCGTCACCTGCGGGAGCGTCCGCCACCGTTCCATGAACAGGTGGATGAGCTCGAGCCGCGTGGGGCGGTCGGTCCGGTCGCGGGGAAGCGCCTGGATGAGCCCGAGGTCCGCGTGCGCGATGAAGAATTCGGGGTCGGCGCTCCGGACGACGACGGCGCCCACGTCGCCGTCATCAGCCAACTCGCCGGCGAGCTCCGAGAGCGAGCCGATGAGCACGGCGTCGAACAGGTTGACGGGCGGGTGGTCGAGGGTGACGAACGCGACCCCCCGGTCGACGTGGACCCGCAGACCCTCGTGCTCGTACGCGCCCATGGGCCGCCTCCATGCTCGGGGGATCGTCGAACGGGGCCCAGCCTGGCAGGAGCCGGGCGCGGGCGCCTCGGGGGGAGGGGGTGACCCACGAAGCGCGCCGGCCGCGCGGTAGCGTCTACCGACTGGTAGGTAGGTCCAGCCGAGGGCCCGCCTCCTGAGCGCTGACTCCCGCAGGGAGAGTCGCCGGAGGTCACATGGAACACGCCATCGCCCGAGACCCCAGCGAGCGCGTGAACGTGCGCTCTTCGATCCCCTTCTTCCTGCTGCAGCTGCTGCCGCTGCTCGCATTCGTGACCGGCGTGACGACCACGGCTCTCGTCCTGTTGGCGGTCACGTTCTTCGGCCGGATGTTCTTCATCACCGCCGGCTATCACCGTTATTTCGCGCACCGCAGTTACAAGCTCGGGCGCGTCGCGCAATTCGTGATGGCCTTCGGCGGCGGGACCGCGTGCCAGAAAGGCGTGCTGTGGTGGGCCGGTCACCACAGGCGTCATCACCAGTTCGCCGATACCGAGCGCGATCTCCACTCGCCCCGGAAGGGCTTCTGGTGGAGCCACGTCGGATGGATCCTCTGCAACAAGTACTCGGCGACCGACACGGACGCCATCAAGGACTTCGCCCGCTACCCCGAGCTGCGGTTCCTCGACCGGCACGACTGGATCCCGATGTGGACGCTGGGCGTGACGTGTTTCCTGATCGGCGGGTGGAGCGGCCTGATCATCGGGTTCTTCTTGTCGAATGTGCTGCTTTGGCACGCGACGTTCACGGTGAACTCGCTGGCCCACGTGTTCGGTCGTCGCCGGTACGACACGCCCGACACGAGCCGGAACTCCCTCCTCGTCGCGCTCATCACCGGCGGCGAGGGATGGCACAACAACCACCACCACTACCAGTCGTCGGCACGGCAGGGGTTCTTCTGGTGGGAGATCGACGTCGTCTACTACGCGCTCGAGGTGCTCCAGTTCGTCGGCATCGCACGGGACCTGCGCAAGCCGCCCGCCCGGGTTCGCGATCCTCGACCTGTCGCCGTTGAACCGGGCGAGGATGTCGTCGCGGTGAAGGAGCCGGTGGCCGTCTAACCCGGCGGCGTCCCGGCCAGCGCCCGGCAGGCCCGCATCGCCAGGGCCACGATCGTGAGCGTCGGCCCGTAGCCCGTCGACGTCGGGAAAACCGACGAGTCCGTGCACAGCACGTTGTCGACGTCGTGAAGGCGTTGCCACCGGTCGAACACGCTCGAGCGCGGGTCGTCACCCATCCGGGCCGTTCCCATGACGTGACGCGAGATGGGTGTGGGATTCATCGCCTCGAACTCGGTTCCGGGCCGTGGTGGTGACGTCACCCAAAACGCGGTATCGGCGCCGGCGTCGCGCATGACGGCTTCGAAGCGGGGCGCCCAGTGCTCGGCGCACGCGACTTCATGGCGGTGGGGCGTGTACGTCACGCGTCCCGCCGGCGATCCCCACACGTCGCGCACGTGCGGATCGAGGTCGACGCGGTTCGTCGCCTGGGGGAGATCCTCGCCTTGCATCGTGAACACCGCCATGCGATCTCGCAGCGTCGATTCGACCATCAGCTGCGAGTGGAGCTCACCGGGCGGCAGGTGGATCGCCTCCGTGATCGGCTGGCCGGCGCCGCCGTGCTCGACGATCCCCCCGCGGAAGTAAGGGAGGCCGGCGTCGCGCGCGTCGCGGGACGCGTCTTCGTCCGGGACCATCGGATCGTCCATCAGGTGCGTCACGGCGCGTCCCCGGTGCGCGTGCAGCCGGAACGGGAAGATCCCGAGCACCAACGTCTGGAAATGGAACATGAGGAAGCGGCCGACGACGTCGGGATTGCCGATACCGCTGCGCAGCAGGAGACGCGGCGTCTCGAACGCACCGGCGGCGAGCACGACGAAGGGGGCGGTCACCTCGTGCGCGGTGCGTGTTCCGTCCAGGTAGCGCACCCCACGTGCCTGGCGTCCCGCGCTGTCGAGCACGACCTCGCAGACGTACGACTCCGGACGGATCTCGCAGCGGCCGGTGCGGAGCGCGCGCCGCAGCGGGGCGACCGGGTCACCCTTGGCGTCGATCGGGCACCCGAAGAAGCCGCAGAAGCCGCAGTTGTTGCACGCAGGGCGGCCGTCGTACTCGACGCTGTTCACGCCCGTGGGCGCGCGGTACGGGTGGTAGCCGAGGCGCGCCGCGGCCTCGCTCGTGAGCACGGCGCAGAACATGTCCGGCCCGGGCGGCATCGGATACGGGCCCGACCGCCACGACGCGAACGGGTTGCCCGTGTGATCGCCGGCCACGCCGACGGCGCGCTCGGCCTCGGCGTAGTACGGCTCGAGGTCGTCGTAGTCGACCGGCCAGTCGACGACATCGGCGCCGTCGATCGGTCCGAGCTCGGAGCGGGCCCGGAAATCGATCTCCCGAAGGCGCGGCAGCTTCCCGTCGGCGTGGAAGCCGCCGCCGCCGACCGTCGACGGGAGGTTGTTCACGTCGCCGGTGAAGATCCGGTCGCCGTCCTCGACGGAGCGGCGGAACGTGCGCGGCTCGAGCAGGGGATCGGGCCCGAGGAAATGACGCTGGAGGAACTTGATCTCGTCGCTGCTGATCTCGCCCGTCGCGGCGTACGGCGGCTCGAGATCCAACAGGCGGTTGCGACCCTTCTCCAGCACGATCACCGACCAGCCCGCCGCGGTCAGGACGTCCGCCGCCGTCGCTCCACCGGGCCCGCTCCCGACGATGACCGCATCGCAATCGGCGTCAGTCACGGCCGCGTACCTCGTCATCGGTGTAGCCGCGTGGCTGGACGTCCCCGGGGAACCCGATCGCCCGCCAGCCGCCGAGGTCCCGGTTGCCGCCGTACTCCGGCGCGCCGTACGCCCCCTCGCAGGCGTGCTCGTACAGGAGCTGCTTGAACTCCGGGACCGCATCGAGGCGCGCGTCCTGTTCGTCGGCAGGGAGCGCCACGAAGTCCGTCCCGAGCGCGGCGATCCCGTCGCGGTACTCCTGCTGCCAGCCCGCCACCGGCCCGTTGAACTCGCGCTCCGCGATGCTCTGCGAGCCCTCGATGCGCACACGCCAGGCGAGCTCCTCGAGGGGCGAGGGTCGCAGGAACTCCTCGAACGACGCGGCACCGCCGTAGCGTCCCGAGAACGGCCCGCCCGCCCAGATCCGCGGCGGATCGACCGCGAAGGCGCCGAGGAGCCCGTCGATGTAGTCGACGACGCCCAGGGCGGTGGCGCCCGGGTGTCCCGCCGACACCGGAATGAGCCGTTCGCACGCCGCTTCGACGACCGCGTACGACTCAGGGTCGAAGTAGATCGGCACGCCGGCGCAGACTAGGAAACAGTGAGCTCGTAGTTGCCCAGCTCGTCGAGACGGGCGGTGGCGCCCGGCGGCAGCACCACCACGGTGAAAGGTTCCTCGACGAGTGCCGGCCCGCGCACCTCGACGCCGGGTCCGAGCAGCGAGCCGTCGTAGACGGGCGCGTCCACGAACCCGGATCCCATGAACTCGGGCCCGAAGTACACCCGCCGCTCGCCTCGGCGGGCCGCTTTCGCCTCCCGGACGGCGCCGAGGGGCGCGAGACGTTCCGGCTTCGGCGTGAAGCCGCGGGCGACGAGCCGCACACCTCGCAGCAACGGCTGCTGGTTCCGGAAGCAGAACCCCCGATCGGCCTGGTGCTGGTCGTGGAACCGCTCGGTGAGGTCGAGGAGCCCGGGCTCGTCGAGCGCATCCCCCTCGGGCACCGGCACGCTCATGTCGAAGTTCTGGCCGGGGTAACACATCTGCGCGAACAGGCCCACGTCGACCTGCGTCTCGGCGAGGCCCGTCGGGTCGAGTTCCTTACGCGCCTCGTCGCGCAGTTCCGACATGAGCGTGTGGACGCGTGCGAGGTCGACCTGCGACAACGGGACGACGTACGCCCGCAGAAGATCGACGACGTAGTCGGCGACGAGCACGCCGAGCGCAGAGAACGCCGGCGCCGTCTTCGGGACGAGGATGCGGTCGATGCCGAGCTCGGTCGCGATCGCCCACGCGTGCACAGCACCGTTGCCCCCGTAGGCGATCAGCGCGAGCTCCCGGGCGTCGGCGCCGTGCGAAGCCAGGACCCGCCGCGTTGCGTTCGCCATGTTGGCGTTCACGATGCGCTCGATCCCCCACGCGGCCTCGATGACGTCGAGCGCGAGTGGCTCGGCGACGTCGCGCCGGATGGAGTCTCGTGCGCCGTCGACGTCGAGCGTCATGCGGCCGCCGGCGAAGCCTTCGAGCGGGAGGTACCCGAGGACGGCGTCGGCGTCGGTGACTGTCGGCTGCGCGCCTCCCCGTCCGTAGCAGACGGGCCCGGGTGCGGAGCCTGCACTCTCTGGACCGACGAGCAGCGCTCCCTGGCGTACACGGGCGATCGACCCGCCGCCGGCGCCCACACTCTGCACGTCGACCATGGGCAAGCCGATGTAGTACCGGTAGCGCCAGTTCCAGTCGGTCTTGATCTCGGGGTTCCCGCCGCGCACGAGGCACACGTCGAAGCTGGTGCCGCCCATGTCGACGGCGATGAAGTCTTCGACGCCGGCCTTGCCCGCCGCCAGCGCCGCGCCCATCACGCCGCCGGTCGGGCCCGAGGCCAGGACGGACACCGCACGCCGGGCGACGTAATCCGGAGGCATCACACCACCGGTCGACTGCATGATCAGCAGCGGCCCGCCGTAGCCGCCCGCGCGCAGCTTCTCCTGCAGCCGACCGACGTACGCCGCGATCTTCGGCGCCACGTACGCGTTCACGAGCGTGGTCGAGACGCGTTCGAACTCCGGCCCTCGCGCCATCACCTCGTGGGAGAGCGACACGTGGTCGACGTCGGGGAACTCCTCCCGGATGATCTCGGCGGCACGTCGCTCGTGCTCCGGGTTCACGAAGCTGAACAGGAACATCACCGCCACCGATTGCACCCCGAGCTGCTTCAACCGGCGCACGCCGCGGCGGACGGCGTCCTCGTCGAGCGGAGTGAGCACCTCACCCCGGAAGTTCATGCGCTCGGGGACGGGGATGCGCGCCCGGCGGCGCGCGATCGGCGCCGGCGCCGGGTACGTCGGGTCCCAGATCTCCTCCTTGTGGACACGGCGCATCTCGATCTCGTCGCGGTGACCCTCGGTGACGAGCAGGCCGGTGGCGGCGCCGTTCATCTCGATCATCGTGTTGTCGGCGGTCGTCGTGCCGTGGACGAGGATGTCGATCTCGGCGCAGACCTCGGGGAGCGGACGCTCGAAACGGTCGGCGAGCTCCTGGAGGCCGTTCATGACACCGACCGACTGGTCGGCGGGCGTCGTCGGCGTCTTGTCGAGCACGACGTCGCCGTCGGGCGTCACGCAGATGAGGTCGGTGAACGTCCCGCCGACGTCCACTCCCACGCGGTAGCCCATCAGTCGCCCGCCGATGCGTTCACTGACCAGAAATACCCTGGTCTATGCGCGCACCGAGCGCCGCTCGCCCCGAACGCGCTCGGTCGCCTCGCGGTCGATCTCGAGCGTGAGGTCCTCGAGCGAGCCGCTGAGGACCACGCCGTAGTCGCTTTCGGCGGCCTCGGCGCTCACGTACTCGTCGAGCACGTCGTCGAGCACGGCCTCGGGATCCCGGTCGAGCGGGTCGCCCCATCCACCACCGCCGCCGTAGTCGTACATGACCCGCTGCGACGCCCCGATCGGCACCCACTCGGCCGTGTGCTGCACCACGAACGGGTCCTCGGATCCGTAGCGGATGACCATCTTGTTCGGCGCGCCCGGACTGCCGCCGCAGATCCCGGGCATCGGGTACTTCATGCCGACGACGTACGTGTAGACCGTGGCGTCGACGAGCACTTCCTTCTCGTAATGGCTGCCGCAGAGCCCGCGCCACTGACCGGGCCCGCCGGAGTCGGTGCGGTAGTCGCGGCTCCACTGCACATGCGGGTACAGGCTCTCGTTGATCTCGGCCGTCGCCTTCCAGAGGTTGCCGAACGACGCGTTCTGCGCGCCCCACGCGTCCATCCCCTTGCCGGCGTTGCACCAGCCCGCGTACACCTCGGCCGAGTGGTCGGTGAACGACTGCCCGGTGCGCGGGTCGACACCGACGATGATCGTCGGGATCCCGGTCTTGTACGTCTGCGGGACGGCCTTGTCCGGCAGCACGTGCTGCATCGCGACGGCAATGACCTCGCCGACGTCGGCGCCGGGGTGGTGCGTGCCCGCGCTCACCGGCTTGCTCGGATGCGGGTTCAGCACGCAACCCTGCGGCACGGTGAGCTTGATCTGGTCGAAGAACCCTTCGTTCTTCGGGATCTCGGGATCCATCATCGACGCGATCTGCCCGACCGTGTACCCGCGGGTGTTGCCGAACGTCGACCAGGCCTGGATCTCCTGGCGCGTGTCGCTGCCCGTGTAGTCGATCTTCAGGTCGTCGCCGTCGACGGTGATCTTGACGTGCAGCTTGATGTCGGGATTCCCGAGCGGGTCGTGGTCGACGAACGCGTCCGCCTCGTACACGCCGTCTGGCCACGCGGCGACCTCTTCGCGGAACCGGCGCGCCGCGTAGTCGATCATGAAGTCGACCGACTGCTCGACGGTGTCGACGCCCGACCGGCCGATGATGTCGCCGAGGCGGTCGGCTGCCAGCTGCGCCGCACCGATCTGGGCGCGCAGGTCGCCGATGTAGTCGGGCAGACGGTTGTTCGCCGACATCGCGTACAGCACGTCGCGACGCTCGACGCCCCGGTCCATCACTTTCACGACGGGCCAGCGCACGCCCTCACCCCAGATGTCGTTGGCGGTGACGTTGTAGCCGCCGGGCACGTTGCCGCCCGTGTCGCCGTGGTGGCACTGGATGCTGGCGATCAGCACCATCCGGCGCTCACCCATGTTGGGGTCGTCGCCGAAGACGGGCGCGAACACGTTGTAGTCGGGGAGGTGGCCGCCGCCGTGGTACGGGTCGTTGGCTGCGAACACGTCGCCTTCGTGGAACTCGTCGACGCCGAGGTACTCGAGCGCGAAGCGCACCGGGAGCGTGGAGGTGAGCATGAACTGTGGGATGCCCACCGACAGCGCGGCGAGCCGGCCCTTGGCGTCGAGAATCGTCGCGTTGCGCTCGTTGCTCTGGTTGAGGATCGGCGTCGTTGCCGTGCGCGACACGTACGTGGCCATCTCGAAGCAGATGGTCTCCATCGCGCCCCGGATCACCTCGGCCGTCACCTGGTCGACGGTGGGGCGCTCGTGGAGCCGTCCGCGATGGCCGGCGAGCTGGACGAGATCGACGTTCATGCTCTCCTCCTGGCCGGCGGACGGGTGACGAGGAATCTGACACCCGTGTCACCCTTATCCTAGCCTTCGTTCGTCAAGCGGAGACAGAGGAGGGCGATGTCCGAGCACCGCGAATTCAGGGACATCCGCGGGTCCGGCGCCGAGAGCGCGCCCGCGCTGCCGGTCGACGAGTTCATGGCCTCGCTCGAGGCCCTTCAGGCCGAGGTCGCCACCGAGAAGAACCTCGTGTGGGAGCGCGTCGCCGACGGGACCCTGTCGATGGATCTCCTCAAGCGGCTGTGCAAGGAGTACTACTTCCTCGGCAAGTGGTACACGACCGAGTTCGGCTCCATCGTGTCGAACGCCCCCGATGTCGACGCCCTCGACCTCGGTTCCAGCGAGCACTACATCCACTGGGCGCAAAACCTTGCCGACGAGATGGGTTTTGCAGGGGACCGCAACCACGTCGACATGAAGATCGACTGGGCCCGCCAGCTCGGGATCCCCGACGAGGAGCTGGTCTCCTACCGTGCAATGCCCGAGTCGATCGGTTCGGTTTTCACGACGCTCTTCTACATGCGCCGCTCGTACGAAGAGGGGCTGGCGGCATTCGGCTGGGCCGGAGAGCGGTTCGCGGCGTCGACGAACTATGCGGTGATGATGTACGGGGGGCTGCGCGACCACTACGGCATCGATGTCGAGAACTTCAAGGTGCACGCCTACGCCGAGGAGGACCACGGCCGCGAGGCCGACTACCTCCTGCGGCAGGTGGTGGTCACGGCCGGGCAGCAGCGGCGCGTCCGTCGTGTCGTCGAGCACGTCTTGATCTGCCGCAACGCTCGGACGGCGGCGCTGAACCGCTGGCTCGACGAGCCCGGCGCGCTTCGCGCGTAGCTTCGCGCCAGAAATCCACCCCATCCTGCTTGCGGCGTCGGAGAATGTGTCCGTGGCAGCGCGCATGCGCCTCGGGCTGGCAGGAGCGGCGGGGATCCCGTTCGCGGCCATGGCCGCGGTGGGGACGGTCGCCGCGCAATTCTGGTACGTCGCGCATCGTCCGCTCCCGAGCTTCACGGACCTCGACCCCGAGGGCGTGTTCGGGCCGGAAACCGCGCCCGAGGTGCGGTTGGTGCTCCTCGGCGACTCGACCGTCACCGGTCCCGGGCTCGAGTCCCCCGACGACCTCTGGTCCCGGCAGGTGGTTCGACGACTCGCCGGCGATCTGCGCATCCGGCTGGTGAGCGTCGCTGCCGGCGGCTCGCGCGTTCGTGACGTGCTCGTAGGGCAGCTCCCCGCGGCGCAGGAGCTGCAGCCTGACGTGGCGCTCGTGTCCGTCGGCGCCAACGACGCCATGCACGGGACGCGCCTGGGCCGGTTCGAGGCCGACCTCGATGCGCTGGTCGACGCGTTCGGCGAGGCGGGAGCGCAGGTCGTGCTCTCGGGCATCGGCGACCTCGGCAACATCCCCCGGCTCGCGCACCCGCTCAAGGCGCTGGCGTCGCGGCGGAGCCGCGTGTTCGACCGTGCCCATGCTCGCGTCGCCGCCCGTCACGACCACGCCGTGAAGGTCCCGGTGGCGGAGCTCACCGACGAGCGATTCCGGGGCGCCGACGTGTTCTGCCCCGACCTCTTCCACCCCAACTGCGCCGGCCACACCGCGTGGGCCGACGCTGCCGCGCCGTTCGTCGCCGACTCGCTGGCGAGGGTGCGAGCCTGACCCCTCAGAACAGCAGCTCGGCGAGGCGATCGTGGTGCCAGTCGCGGGTGCCGAGCCATGCTTCGGATCCGTAGGCGTGCCGGATGAACAGATGCAGGTCGTGCTCCCACGTGTACCCGATGCCGCCGTGGATCTGGATGCCGTCCTTGGCCGCCCGCGTGGCGGCGGCGCCGGCCGCTGCCTTCGCCACGTGCGCCGCGCGGTGCCGATCGGGGTCCTTGGCGTCGACCGTCATCGCCGCGTAGTACACCGCGCTGGTCGCCCGTTCGAGATCGAGTGCGACGTCGGCGAGCTTGTGCTGAATCGCCTGGAACGAGCCGATCGGCACGTCGAACTGCACGCGTTCCTTGGCGTACGCGAGCGTCATGTCGAACAGCCGACGGGCTGTCCCCGTCATCTCGGCCGCCAGCGCCACCGTGGCCCGTTCGAGGACCGTCTCGAAGGCCTCGGGGTCGACCGGCCGCGCCGGCTCTGAGCCCGAGCCGACCTCCACGTCGAACATCCGGCGCGAGAAGTCGACGGTTGCCACACGCCGGATCGACGGTGACTGCACGAGCGTCACGGCCGGACCGCTCGACACCACGGCGACCCAGTCCACCCGATCGGCCTCCGGCACGAATGTCTTGACCCGTTCGTCGTTCGCCCGCCAGACGCCGTCGGCGCCCGCGACGGCGACCGTCCCGGTGGCCTGGCCGGCGACGGCAGGCGCCAGGAGCTCGTGACCAAGGGCGCCGAGCAGCGGGGAGAACAGCGCCGCGGTCGGGAAGAACGGGCCCGGTGCGGCGACGTACCCCATCTCCTCGGCGAACAGGCACAGATCGGTGAGCGGGCTGTCGCCGAGGGCGGCGAAGTCGCGGAGGTGCAGCCAGAGCGGATCGGCGGCCGCGGGATGGTCGATGTGGGCGCGGAGCAATGCCGGTGGGCACTCGCGTTGCAGCAGCTGCCGCGCGGTGTCGCGCAGGAGCTCCTGATCGGACGAGAGCGTGAAGTCCACGGCTACCTCGCTCTCGGAAGCCCGAGGACGCGCTGGGCGATGATGTTGCGCTGGATCTCGGACGAGCCGCCGGCGATGGTGTTCGCGAAGCTCATGAAGAAGCCCATGACCCAGCGGCCGTGCTCCTCCCCGCGGTCGAGGTCGGCGACCGCCCCGTACGCGCCCTGGAGCTCCATGCCGTACTCCCAGACCTCCTTGCCGAGCTCCGACGTCGCCATCTTCATGAACGAGTGCTCGGGCGCCGAGCTGCCCTGGGCGAAGCTCGAGAATCCCTTGTAGCCGAGGGCGCGCAGGCTGGCCGCGCGCTCGGAGAGCTCGGCGAGCTTTCGCCGGACGATCGGGTCGTCGATGAGGCCCCGGCGCGTGGCCAGGTCGACGAGTCCCTGAATCGTCGTCTCGAGCCGCGACACGCCCTCGACCCAGAGTCCCGCTCGCTCGTGCGCCAGCGGGCCCGGCGTGATCCGCCAACCGTCGTTGAGCGTCCCGACGAGGTTCTCGCGCGGGACGACGACGTCGCTGAAGAACACTTCGGCGAAGTTCGCGGCGCCGCTGATGTGCCGCAGCGGCCGGATGTCGATGCCGGGCGTGTCCATGTCGAGGATGAGGAGGCTGATGCCCTTGTGCTTCGGCGCGCTCGGGTCGGTCCGCACGTAGCAGAAGCATTTCTGCGCGGCCATCGCGTAGCTCGTCCACACTTTCTGGCCGTTCACGACGAAATGGTCGTCGTGTACCTCCGCTCGGGTGGACAAGCCCGCCAGGTCCGAGCCGGCGTTCGGCTCGCTCATGCCGATGCACCAGATCGTGTCGCCGCGGATCGCCGCCGGCACGAGCTCACGCTGCTCGTCACTCCCGAACTCGAGGAGGCTCGGCGCGACGATCGCGTACCCGGGGAAGTGCAACGAGCGGGGGACGCGGCGGCGCGCCATCTCCTCCAGGTAGATGAGAGTCTGCACCGGTGTGCAGTCCCGGCCGCCGAGCTCGGGGGGGTAAGCGGGGATCATCCAGCCGTGGTCGAACAGCGTCGCCTGCCACGCGCGCGACCACGCCGGGATGAGATCACCGTCGTCCCGCTCGCCCGAGTCGGCGTAGTCGAAGCCTGCGTCCGCTTCGTGCGGCACGTGGTCGTCGAGGAACGCCACCAGCTCGGTTCGGAACGACTCTTCCTCGGGGCCCCACGCGAGCTGCATGCCTACCGCCCCGTGAATCGCGGGTCGCGGCGTTCCTTGAACGCGGCCATGCCCTCGACAAGGTCACCCGACGTCGTCGCGAGCGACTGGTATGCCGCCTCGCGCTCGAGCGATTCGGCGAGATCGGTCTCGAAGCTCTCATTGAGCAAACGCTTCGAAAGTCCGAGCGCGCGTGTCGGGCCAATCGCGAGGCGCGCCGCGAGTGTCGACGCCTCGGCCTGGAGCTCGTCGGGCTCGACGCTCCGGTATGCGAGCCCGAGGTCGACCGCCTCGGAGCCCGTGCAACCTTCGCCGAGCATCACCATCGCCTTGGCGCGTGGGAGCCCGACGAGGCGGGGGAGCAGGTACGCGCCGCCGGCGTCGACGACGAGGCCCCAGCGATGGAAGGACCAGAGGAAGCGAGTGGAGTGGTGTACCAGCACGAAATCGCAGGCGAGTGCGAGGTGCGCGCCCGGGCCCACGGCAACGCCGTTGACCGCTGCCACCGTCGGCTTGTCGAGCTCCCAGAGCTCCCGGATGAACGCCTGCACGCCGACGCGCAGCGCCTCGGCGGTGGCGCGGGTGTCGAAGCCCTCCCGCCCGGCCTGCGCGACCGTCGAGGCACCGAGGTCCATGCCGGCGCAGAAGGCGTCGCCCGTGCCCGTGATCAGTAGGGCGCGTACGTCGGCGTCGGCGCGGGCGGCCCGGACCGCGTCGACGAGCTGGTCGCGCATCTCGACGGTCAGCGCGTTCTTCGCCTCGGGCCGCTCGAGTGTGACGCGGCAGACGTGGTCGGTGCCCGTCTCGACGCGAAGCACCGGCCGCCTATCGGTTGGTCGTCAGGATGTTGACGACCGAGACGCCCGAGCCGCGGCCGCCCACGTTGTGCTGGAGCGCGTACCCGTTGTGCATCTCCACCTGCCGCTCGCCCGCCTCGCCCCGAAGCTGCCACCAGCACTCGGTGAGCTGCGCGACGCCGGTGGCGCCGATCGGGTGTCCTTTCGCCAGCAGGCCCCCCGACGTGTTGATCGGGATGCGGCCGGTGAGCGAGGTCTCGCCCTCGAGCGATGCGATGCCGCCCTTGCCCTTGTCGAAGAAGCCGAGGTCTTCGACATCGAGGATCTCGGTGATGGTGAAGCAGTCGTGCACTTCGGCGCAGTCGATCTGGCCCGGGTCGACGCCTGCCATGCGGTACGCCCGGTCACTCGCGATGGTCGTGGCCTTGAGGCCGGTGAAGCTCTGCTTCTCGTGTAGGTACGGATGATCAGTGGCGACGCCGAAGCCGGCGACGTACACGGGCTTGTCGGTGAACTCGGCGGCGCGCTCGGCGTTCACGAGGATCGTCGCCGCGGCGCCGTCGGTCTGCGGACAGCAGTCCAGCAGGTGCAGCGGATGACAGACGGGCGGCGACTTCAGCACGTCGTCGACCGTGAGCTCGTTCTGGAAGTGCGCGTACGGGTCGCGGGCGCCGTTGTGATGGTTCTTCACGGCAACCGACGCGAGCATCTCCCGCGTCGTCCCGTAGTCGTTCATGTGGCGGGTGGCGAACGGCGCGAACAGCACCGGTGCCGTCTCGCCCCGGGTCAGGATCGGGTGCCCGGCCGCCGCCCGCGACAGCAGGCCTTCCTCGGTCGACTTGTCGCGCATCTTCTCGACCCCGATGACGAGGACGACGTCGTGCACGCCGCTGGCGACGGCCATGGCACCGACTCGGAACGCATCCGAGCCCGACGGGCAGGCGTTCTCGATGCGCGTGCACGGAACGCCGGCGAGCCCGATCGCGGTCGGCACCGTGTTCCCGCCGATCCCCTCCTGGCCCCACAGCGTCCCGCGCTGTGTGGCCACGAAGACGGCGTCGATCTGCTCCGGATCGATTCCACGGTCGACGTTGGCGACCGCGGCTTGGAACGCTCCCGCCGCCATCTGCTCGTAGCTCTCCTCGAACAGCTCGCCGAACTTGATCAGGCCGGCGCCGGCCACGGCTACGCGATTCCAACCCATGGCGTGTCCGCTACTCCTCGCTCGATTTCGCGTCATCGCTTGGCGCCGGGGCGTCGGTGCCGTCGGCGACTGCCCGCGCCTTGAACCCGTAGACGGGCGCGCCCCGCTCGAAGGCGTACCGCCGCAGCACCAGCTCGACGTCGGCGCCGATCCCCATATCGCTCCCGTCCCCGATCACCTGCAGCATCACGCGTGCGCCGTCGGCGAGGTCGATGACCGCCAGAGGCAACGGCGCCTCGAACGGCGGCGGCATCGTGTGGTTGACGACGAACGTGTGCACGACACCGCGACGGGCCAGCGACACCAGCATGAACTTCGTGCTGCCGCAGTTGATGCAGTGCGGGTGGATCGTCGGCGGCGTGTTGATGGTGCCGCAGTCGACGCAGCGAGCGCCAAGGAGCCCTAGCATCTCTTCCGCGCCCCGCACGAACAGGGCGCTCTCCGGCGGGACGCCCATGGGGATGGTCTCGCCGGCGGCCTGGAGCTGCCCGCGGGTGCGCAGCGCTTCCGCGTACGAGGTCGGCTGACCGCCGGCCCAGGCGTCCCCGATCGCCGCCGCGCCGCGCACGGGGCCATCGGCGTTGATCACGATCCCAGTAGCGCGACCGCCGCCGAAGCCGACGACGGCGACGGTGCGGGCGGCGTCGAGCGAGGCGAGGGCGCCCAGGAGCGGGGCCGCCGCGCCTGTGTCGCCGATGGCTGCGTACACGTTCGCCGAGGCGGGCGCGCCGGTTCCGAGCCTGCGGGCGGCGGTGGCACCGAGCCGACCGTCGGGGTCGGGGAGCGACCACTCGTCGATCTCGAGCGAGGCGAGCTGCTCGCCGACCTCCTGCACGACCGGCAGGAAGATCTCCTCGCGGAACAGGCGTGCGTCATAGAGATCGCGCGTTCCGTCGTCAGCGTCGGAGCGATAGCGATCGAGGAACGGATGCGTGCGTGTGACGCGGGCCGGCAACGACGCCTGGCCCCCTTCGGAGACGAGCACGACGGCTGCCGCGCCCGCGCCCGCCCGCTCCTCGTACGAGGTTCCCGTCCCCGGTACGAGCGCGTCGGCCGCCACGACCAGCGCGACCCGGGCGCTCCCCGCGGCGATCGCGTCGTACGCGCCGAGCAGTGCCTCCATCCCGGCATGCGGCGACCCCGAGCACAGGGCGCCGCCGGAATGGGCCGACAGCCCGAGCGCGGCGGCCAGGACGGCGTGACTCGGCCCCTCGGCGAAGGGCGGACGCGTCGTTCCCCACCACAGCCCGTCGATGATGTCGTTCTCGAGCCCCGAGGCCGCGATCGAGCGGGACGCCGCTTCGGCCGAGAGCGTGAGCACGTCCTCGTCGGGGGCGCACACCCCGACCTGACCACGCCCGCCGCCGCGACCCCAGGCGTCGGCGACGTCGGCGGCCGCCAGCCGCCGCGCAGGCGCGGCCGCGCCGACAGCCAGGACCCGAACCGGGGAAGTCACGCCCGAATCTTAGGCCGAGCCTGCTCACGCGGCCCCAAGACGGCCGTGCCGTAGAGCAACAGCACGAACGCCGTGAGCACGTGCCAGACGGCGTGCAGCTGCACCGGTGACTCCGGCGCACAGAGCGGCGCATCTGTGCGACCGAGGCCGTTGAGCAAGGCGCCGATCGCGAGCACGCCCACGGCCACGACCCACACCCGACCGTCGACCACGGCAGAGCCGGCGGGTGAGCGACGTGCGGCGATCTCCGCCACGACCGCGCCCGTGACGAGCACCACATCGAGGGCGTCGCCGGCGTCGGGCCAGAGGGCGAGGATCACCGCGCAAACGCCCGCAAGCGCGCCGAAGACCGCAAGTCCCGTGGAAACGCCGGCACCGCGCGCGAACGCCAGGTCGTAGCCGATGACGAAGGCGAGCACGGCGGCGATCGACAGGTCGTGCGCGAAGCGCCCCCACGCCGGCATCGCGCCATGGAACGCGGCACTCCCTACTCCGATGCCGATCACCGTGCTCGCGAACACAGCCGGCGCGAGGCGCGCCCTCGGACGACCCGCGAGCGCGCGCCAGAGGAGCATCGCGCCCGCCAGCACGTAGGCCAGGCTCGACAGGGTGTTGGCGGGCTGCCCGAGCAGCCCCCGACCGATGTGCTCGCAGTCCGAGCCGCCCACGCCGCCTCAGGCGCTCACGCGCTGACCGAAGCCGTCAGCCGCCGGCGCGCGTGCTCCTCGGTGTGCGGGGGGACCCGGCGCTAGTTCCCCCAGCGTCGGGGTGCTCCTCGAAGGTCGTCCGCCCCGGCAGGTTGGCCTGCTGGCGCAGCTTTTCCAGGGAGGCC
>JBKOWN010000002.1:0-4399 GCA_046724435.1 Actinomycetota bacterium | reverse complement strand
GAACTGCTCCATCGCCCCGCGTACCTCGTCGGTGAACGGCTGGCCGGCGACCGCGTAGATGCGCTCGACCATGGCGACGTCGTCGGCCATGAACTCGTCGAAGTGGACGTCGATGGACTGGGTGGCGGGAAGCACGTCGCGCTCGTCGGCGCACGACCGGAGCATCCGCTCGATGCGATCGGCCCAGTAGCCGCCGATGAACTGCGGGTCGACGCGCTCGTGGCTCAGCCGTGCGCTGTAGGTGATCATCGTCGCAACCGACGTCGTCACCGAGACCGGGTCGCGGTGCGTGACGACGAACGTCGCGTCGGGAAACGTGGCCCGCAGCACCGGGAACTGCTCGATGTGCTGGGGCGACTTGAGCACCCACCGCTCGCCGCCCCGCAGCCACTGGAGCACCTTGAGCACCGTCCGCATGTACTCGTAGTGCGGCGCCTGGTCGTGGGCGAGGTAGTAGTCGCGCCAGCTCGGCATGGCCGATGTCGTCTCGAACAACATCGTCGAGAAGTCGATCGCCAGCAGCTGGATCTCCTCGTGCACGTGATCGACGGTCATCTCGTGCATGCGCTTGAAGTACGGCATTGACGTGTTGACGAAGTCGAGCGCGACCGCGGTGCGGGCGATGCGCGGATCGGGCTCGCCCGGCGCCGGCTGCTCGGTCTCGGGGAGCACCGGCTCGAGGCTCTCCCAGTACGGCAGCGACCGCAGCGCAGGGTCAGCGGCCATGAGGTTGTGTAGGTGCGTCGTCCCGGTGCGCGGCAAGCCGCACACGATGATCGGCGCCTCGATGCGGACGTCGTTGATCTCGGGGTGGCGGCGTAGGAGGTCCTGGATGAGCAGCCGGTTCGAGAGCAGCTGGACAAGGAGCGCGTGGTTGCTGACGAGGCCCGGCCCGCTCAGCCCCGCCTCGGTGCGGAACGCGGTGCAGAGCACGTCGAGCGGCTCGCGGAAGCCCTGGTCGCCGAAGTCGGACAGGCCCGTCTTGGCGACCGCCGCCTCCATGAGCGCGTCGGGCTCGAGCCGCACGCCGTCCGCCATGGCGGCCATGGCCGTGAGGATCTCGGTGGTCTCGGGCGAGAAGCGGGGACGAGCGAGGTCGTCGATGCGGACGGGCGCCGGCCGTGCCCCGACCGCCACGGGATCAGGCCCCGGCCGGCACCGGCACCGTGCGCGTGTCGCGTCCCGAGCGCAGCACCGTGCCGGGGAGGTCGCCGGTCGTCGCCCCGTCGACGACGATCGGGCGGCCGTTCACGAACACGCGATGCACGCCGGTCGAGCCGGCGAACAGTCGCGCCGTGCCTCCGGGCAGGTCCTCGACCAGGCGGACCTCGTCGGCGCCGACGGTCTCCGGGTCGAACACGACGAGATCGGCGTGGAAGCCCTCGCGCACCACACCACGGTCGCGCAGCCCGAACAGCTCGGCCGGCGCCTGGGTGATGAGGTGCACGGCCTCCTCGATCGGGACGAGCTTGCGGCCACGGATCATGTCGCCGAGGAACACCGTCGTGTACGGCGCGCCGCACATGCGGTCGAGGTGCGCGCCGGCGTCGGACCCGCCGATGAGCACGTTCGGGTTGCGCCACGCATCGGCGCGGAGTTTCCACGAGTCCTCGTCGTCGTCGGGCGGCATCGGCCACAAGACCGTGCGCAACTCGTCGTCGAGCACGATGTCGACGAGCGCATCGAAGTTGTCCTGGCCCCGTTCTTTCGCCAGGTCGTAGACGGCGCGGCCCTTGAGGCCCTCGTTGGTGGCAGAGAACGTGTCGCCGATCTGGTAACGACCCCACGACGCCAAGCGCCGGAACACCCCCGCCTCCTTGGAGCGGGCGCGCTCGTTCATCCACTGCCGCGTCCCCGGGTCGCGCAGCTTCTCCATGCGCTCGGGCACAGGGAGGTTCATCACCTCGTTCCAGCCCGGCAGCATGAACAGCGCGCAATAGTTGCGGAAGCTCATGTTCATCTCGACGAGGATCGGCATCGTCAGCGCGATCGCCTTGCCGCCCCGCGCCGCTGCGTTCTCGCACGCCGCCAGCTGCGCCTGGTACCGCTCGGGCTCCTTGGCGTCGACGGTGAGCACGTTCCAGTTGAGCGGTCGACGGGCGGCGAGCGTCATCTCCGCCATCTGCTCGACCTCGTCGTCGCGGAAGCCGCGCATGCAGCCATCGGTCACGTACTCGAGGGTCGTGCCCTCGTGCTCGCGCATCGCGCCGCACAGCGCGAGCACCTCCTCCTTCGACGCCCACCGTGACGCCACCGGTTGCCCGTCGCCATCGGAGTGCGTGAACGCGAGCGTGGTCGAGAAGCCGATCCCGCCGGCGTCGATCGACTCGTGCAGCAGCTGCACCATCTGGTCGACCTGGTCGGGGGTGGCCTCGTTGCCGACCGCGTCCGGGCCCATCACGTTGCGCCGCAGCGCGCAGTGGCCGACGTTGAACATCGCGTTCACCGCCACGTTGCCATCGAGCCGGTCGAGGTAGTCGCCGAAGCTCGACCAGTTCCACGGCACGCCGTTCTCGAGCGCGGGCAGCGGCATGCCCTCGACCCTGGCCATCATCCGGCGCAGGTAGTCGGCGTCCTGCTCGGCGAGGGGCGCCAGCGTGAAGCCGCAGTTGCCGTTGGCGATCGTGGTCACGCCGTGCACGGTCGACGGCGACGCCAGCGGGTCCCAGAACAGCTGGGCGTCGTAGTGCGTGTGGGGATCGACGAAGCCGGGGGAGACCACGAGGCCGTTGGCGTCGATCGTCTCGGTGGCGGGCTCGGCGATGCTGCCGGGGTCGCCGACGACGACGATCCGCCCGTCCCGGGCACCCACGTCGGCCCGCCGGCCGGGCGCTCCGGTGCCGTCGACGAGCGTGCCGCCCTGGATCAGGTAGTCGAGCATCGTCCCCCTCGGACCGGTGAAACGTGTTCTATTTTGGGCGGTCGGGCGCGGAGGCGCAACCGGACTCGAGGGCGCCACAATCGCGATGTCCAACGACGGGAGGTGTGATTGTGACGGACGGCGAGCAAACGTCGCCGGGAGCAGCCGGCGAGCCTCGCGCGTCAGCGGTCTCGTTCGTCACCACGGAGCACTTCACGCTGCAGGGCGCCCGCTCCCAGACGATCGCCGAGTCGACCGGCCGGGCCAGCATGTTCCTGGCGTCGGTCTCGGGCGGCCTGGTCGCCTGGGGGCTCGTGGCCACCGCAACCAGTGCTGGCGGCGGGTTCTACGCCTTCGGACTGGTACTGCTGCCCACGCTCGCGTTCGTCGGGCTCGTCACGTTCGAAAGGACGCTGCAGTCCGGCGTCGAAGACCTCGGCTACGCGCGCCGCATCGCCCGGTTGCGCGCCTATTACTTCGACAATGCGCCGGAGCTCGGGCCCTATCTCATGAGCGTGGAGCCGGCGAAGCGACTTCGCGTCCAGGGACTCAGCCCCGGCTACTTCCAGGGGTTCCGCACCGTCGCCGGGATGACGGCCGTGATCACCGCGGTGCTGGCCGGTTCCGAAGCCGGCCTCGCGGTGATCACGGCGGTCGATGCGCCGGCCGCATCGTTTGCCGCGGGCGGTGTGGTCGCCGCTGCGGTGCTCACCGGATTGATCAGGTACCAGATGGGCGCGTGGGCCCGCTCGGCGGAGGAACCGATCACGCCGGATGACGTCCTCGACGCCTGATCTTCCGTGGGGGAGGCATCCGCCACCGGGATCGATCCGAGATGTACGTTCCAACTGCAGGCAACCGAGCGGGGGCAAGCGGGGGCAGAGGCATGGTCGAGGTTGCCGACCCGGCACAGCCTTCAGAAGCGGGGCGGCTGGCGCAGAAGAGCGCCGACGCGTTCGCAGACGGCGAGCTCGAGAAGGCCCAGCGCCTTGCCGGCGACAGTGCACTGGCGTCCGCCTACACGCACCTCCAGCAGATCGTCGGAGTCATGGCGATCCTGTTGCCGCCAGTGCTCTTCGTCGGCAACTGGGCGTTGACCGGCAACGAGCTTGAGACTTCGATCAGCGCCTACTACCACACGCCCATGGGCGCCGTCTTCATCGGCGTGCTCTGGGCGCTCGCGGTCTTCTTCCTGTCGTACAACTACCAACCGCTGCCGGGGTTCAACCTCGACAACAAATTGAGCACGTTCGCCGCCATCGCCGCGGTGAGCGTGGCCGTGTTCCCGACGACGAGCGACGCGTCCATGGCCACGCGAAGTGAGCACAACATCAGCATCGTGCACGGAATCTCGGCGGGAGTGTTGTTCATTCTGCTCGCCGTGTTCGCGCTCGTCCTGTTCCCTCGGGGGAGTGGCGCCATGACGCCCGAGAAGCTGCGTCGCAACGTGCTCTACCGCACGTGTGGCGGGGTGATGGGCGCTGCAATCCTGTTGATGGTCCTGTGGCGGGACCCACCCGAGTCCTGGCACATCTTCCT
>JBKOWN010000132.1:0-6358 GCA_046724435.1 Actinomycetota bacterium | reverse complement strand
TCCACACCGAGCTCGACAACTCGTGCCGTGACCATCGGTTGCGGGCGCACGTCCCGCTGCCGGCGCCGGTGACAGGGTCGCACGCCGAGAGCGCGTTCGCCGTCGTCGACCGGGGTTTAACCGCCGAGGGCGGCCCCAACGAGTTCGGTCTGCCCACGTTCGTGTCCCGACGTTTCGTGGACGCTTCGGACGGAAGCGCCGGCCTTGCGCTCGTCCACGACGGGCTCCTCGAGTACGAGCTCGTCACCGACGACGGGAAGAAAGGAAGCGAGCTTGCGCTCACGCTGCTGCGTGCGACGGGATACCTCTCGCGCTTGCAGCTGTCGATGCGGGCGAGCCCGGCCGGCTACCCGTACCCGCTCGAGGGCCCGCAGGTGCTCGGCCGTCGCACGTTCGACTACGCGCTGCTTCCCCACCGCGGCGACTGGCGCGACGCAAACCTCTACGACGCCGCCGACGAGGCACTCGTCCCGCTCGAGCGCATCAGAGCGGGCGGAGTGGCGGGCGCGCGTCGCGAGCCCACGGGGGCTCGCTTGCGCGTCGAGGGCGCTCGAGTCTCGGCGGTGCTCCGCGAGCCGGGCGGACTGCTGGCGCGGGTGTTCAACCCGTCTCCCGATCGGTCGACGGCCGCCGTCGAGCAGGACGGGACGCCGGCCACGGGTTGGACGGTCGACCTGGTAGGTCGGCCGGTGGCCCCCTTCGAGGGCGCGGTCGAGCTCCGGCCGTGGGAGATCGCGACACTCCGGCTCGACGACCCCGTCAGCTGAACCCGCCCGCGTCGCCCGGAACGCCCGGCGGCGCGGCCAACAGCGTCTCCCCCCGTAGCTCCGTGGTCGACCAGCCGCGGTCCAGGCCCGGCGCGCTGAGCCGGATCGGGCGCTCGCACTCCCACAGCAGCGCCGGCCGGGCGCCGTGCCAGCGGACGGCATAGGAGACGCGTCCTGCGCGCGTGGGCGCGTCGTGCACCTCCAAGCTCTGTCCGCGCCATTCGACGGGCAGCTCCACGAGCAGGGCGGCGGAGTCTTCGTCGCTCGCGCTCACACCGGCGCCGACGAGGAGGTCACGCACCGATCCGAGCAACGGCGCCGGGCCGTCGGGCCACGTGAACGTGGACGAGGCCGAAGCGAGTCGCGTCCGGATGCTCGACCACGGCGTCGGCTCCGGAGCACGGTGCGACGCCCGCGCTCGGGCGCGAATTCCGAGCCGTCGCCACGCGGCGGCGGCCTCGCCGTCGAAACCCCAGTCTTCGAGGGCGGCGACCTCCAGGCCGCTCGGGCGCCGGCGGGCATCCACGGCCAACAGGAGCGCGGCGCGCGCGGCGTCGACGGCCAGCTGCAGCCGAGGATCGGGGAGGACGACGCGCATTCCCCGCTGCCGCTGCGCCTCCCAGCCGGCGGCCGCCACGGAAGCGTCGGGAAGCAAGGAGAGATCGACGGCTTCCACCGGCACCGACCGGCCGGGGCGACCGACCGCCAGCGCGCAGCGCAGCCGCGTCCGATGCGCAACCGGGTGAAGCAATGCGACCTCGAGTCGCATCCCCCGCCCTCCCACACCGGTGAACGTTCCCTCGTGCGCCTGGCCGGCGGCGACCATCTCGAACGCGTCGCCTCCCATGCCGGCGGCCCAGCGCATCGCCGGCCGCGGCGTGCGGAGCGCGGGCCGCCCGTCGACGGTGACCCACGAGCCCCGTGTGCCGAGCGCGCGCATGCGGCCGGCCGGCGTCGGCCCGAGCACGAGCGCGGCGACGAACGGCGCGCCCGAGGCGTTCTCGATCTCGACTGCGACGAGACCCGCCGGCCCGCCGACGCCGTACGCGCGCTGCACCGCGTCGCCTCCGGGCACACGCAAGGACGTCTCGACGACCGGTGCGCCGCCGAGGAGCGTCTGACGGACTCCGGGCTCACCCGCCGGGACGTGCCACCGATCGTCGGCGCCGACCCACCAGTCGAGCTGCCATCGCGCGCCATCCGGCGTGATCGCGCCGCGATCGTCGACGAGGGCCTGGTGCGAGGAGCCGAGGACCCCGACGCGGGTCGGGGCGCGCTCCGTCACGTCATCCCGACCGGAGCCTCATGTGATGCCGTGCAGCTCGGCCTTCGCCTCACGCAGCATGAGCGCCGTGACGAGATCCTCGGCGCGCTTCCCTTCGTACAGAACTGCGCCCACTTGCTCGGCGATCGGCATCTCGACCCGGTGTCGTCCTGCGAGCTCGAGCACGGCGGCGGTCGACTTCACGCCTTCGGCGACCATCTTCATGTCGGCGACGATGTCGTCGATCTTCCGGCCTTTCCCCAGCTCGACCCCGACCGTGCGGTTACGGCTCTGCGTGCTCGTGCACGTCGCCACGAGGTCGCCCATGCCGGCCAGGCCCGAGAACGTGAGCGGGTTGCCGCCGAGCGCGATCCCGAGGCGCGTGAGCTCGGCGAGACCGCGGGTGAGGAGCGCCGCCTTCGTGTTGTCGCCGTAGCCGAGGCCGTCGGCGATCCCGGCCGCGATCGCCATCACGTTCTTGAGCGCGCCCGCGATCTCGCAGCCGACGACGTCGGGATTCGTGTACACGCGGAACGTGACCGTCATGATCAGTGACTGGAGCTCGCCCGCGGCCGCTTCCTCGCCGATGGCGACCACCGACGCTGCCGGCTGCCCGGCGGCGATCTCGCGTGCAAGGTTCGGCCCGGTGAGGACGCCGATGCGTTCCGGGAGGTGCGTCGGCAGCACCTCGCCGATCACCTCGGTCATGCGGCGCAGGGTGCCCTGCTCGACGCCCTTCGCCAGGCTGACCACCGGGACCGCGGGCCGGATGAACTCCGCCGCCTCCATCAGCACGGATCGCATGCCGTGCGAAGGAACACCGAGCACCACGACGTCCGCGCTGCCGCACGCCTCGCCGATGTCCGACGTAACCCGCAACTCGTCGGGGAGCACGATCCCGGGGAGATATTCGGGGTTCTCGTGACGCTCGACGATCGTGGCGGCGAGTTCGGGGCGTCGCACCCAGAGCACGGTGTCGGCGTTGTTGGAGACGAGCGCGGCGACGGCGGTTCCCCAGGAGCCCGCCCCCACCACCGCGACCCGAGCCGCGTCACTCACGGCGCCGTCTCTTCGGCGCGGTCGTCGGTCAGACTCGCGGGGCGGACCCGAGCCGTCTCGGGCCCGCGCTGCCACCACCCGTCGTCGCCCGGTCCCGGGCGCTGCGGATAGATCTCGCGTGCCCGCGCCACGCAGCCGGCGATCGCGCCCATGATCCGGTCGGTCGCCTCCGGGATGTCGTCGTCGGCGTGGACACGTACCGGCGCTCCTACGACCGCGGTCTCGGCCACGCCCCATCGCCAGTTCGGCTTCCGGCCTTTGAACAGCGTGCGGTGCGCGCCCCACAGGCCGACCGGCGTCACCGGCACGCCGGATTGCGCCGCGAGCCGTGCCGTGCCGGACTTCCCCGCCATCGGCTCGAGATCGAGCGAGATCGTCCCCTCGGGGAAGATCGCGACGCACTCTCCGCGTCCGAGGGCCTCGACCGCCAGCTCGAGGGATCCGGCCGCCGTGGGCGAGTTCCGCACGACGGGGATTTGACGGATCTGGTGCAACAGGAATCCCAGTGGCTGCTTGTCGAACAGCTCGGCCTTCGTCAGGAAGCGCACACGGCGGTGGCGGCGGTCGGCAAGGTAGGCGAGCGCGAGTGGATCGAGGTACGACGTGTGGTTGCTGGCGAGGATCACGGGCCCGCGCGGCGGAACGAGGTGCGCGCCTTCGATCGTCCACTTCATGCCGAAGTGCAGCGGTGGCAACAAGACGGTGCGGGCAACCGAATACACCGGTTCCAAGCGCTCTCCTTTTTCGCCTTTTCGCCGCCGCAAGCTCCGGCTCCGTACTAGCGGGTCGCGGTCGCAAGCTCCGCTTTGCAACCGCAAGCGGCAAAGCGGATGCCGTTGCGCCGACGGTCGGCGAAAGCCGCCGTCCCCGCCCCGGTAGCATACGCATTCGCATGCGATTCGACCTTCTGCGTGCGATTGCGGAGTCGTGAATGACGGGTACGGGCGTCGTAATCCCGGTGCGAGCGTTCGCGCTGGGAAAGGCGCGACTCGCGGCGCAACTCGACGACGAGACGCGTGCCGATCTCGCTCGCCAGCTGGCTGACCGTGTGGGAGCAGCGTCCGGTGAGCTTCCGACCGTCGTCGTATCGAGCGCGTACGACGTCCGGGACTGGGCGCGGACACGTGGGCTGGACGTCGTCGACGACCCGGGCACGCTCGACGAAGCGGCTGCCGTAGGACGCGGATGGGTGGGAGCACGCGGCTGCGCTCGGGCGGTGATCGCGCACGCCGACCTGCCCCTGGCCCGTACCCTTGCACCGCTCGGACGCGATGGCGCCCGTCCGGTGGTGGCGATCGTGCCGTGTCACCGAGACGACGGCACCACCGTGCTCTCGGTGCCCGTCGACGTGCCGTTCCGATTCGCCTATGGCCCCGGCTCGTTCCGGCGACACGCCGCCGAAGCCCGACGCCTCGGTCTCGGCTTCCGAGTCGTGCGCGACGCCGAGCTGGCCTTCGACGTCGACGTGCCCGACGACCTCCACCGGCTGGGCCTGCTCCCCGATCCCGTCTCCCGCGCCCGGTGAGCAGCCCCGGCCGACCCTCGACAGAGGAGACCAGGAGGTCGACGGAGGAGACCAGGAAGTCGACGGAGGAGACCAGGAGGTCGACGGAGGCGCCAAAGAGATGGAGTGACCTGCCCACGCCGGCCCGAGCGCTCGCGATCGGCGCCCATCCCGACGACGTCGAGTTCGGCTGCGGCGCGACGCTGGCCAAGTGGGCCGAAGCGGGCGCCGAGGTCCGCCTGCTCGTGCTGACCGACGGCTCGAAGGGGACCTGGGACCCGGCCGCCGACCTCGGAGCCCTCGTCGCCACCCGCCGCCGCGAGCAGGACGCCTCCGCCGCCGTCCTCGGCCTGGCCGGTGTCGATTTCCTCGGCGTGCCCGACGGCGAGCTCGGCAGCGGGCTGGCCGAGCGGGCGCTGGTCTGCGAGGCGATCAGGCGGGCTCGGCCCGACGTCGTGCTGGGCCACGATCCTTGGAAGCGGTACCGGCTCCACCCCGACCATCGCCACGCCGGGTGGCTCCTGCTCGACGGGGTCGTCGCCGCCCGTGATCACCATTACTTCCCCGAACAGGGGCTGCCCGCCCACCGGCCGGGCCGGCTCCTCCTGTTCGAGGCCGAGGAGGTCGACCACCTCGAGCGGGTCGACCGGCACGTGGACACCAAGATCCGGGCCCTGTTGTGCCACCGCAGCCAGTGGCCGTCGACGATGCGGATCGACGCCTCCGCCCCCGACAGCGACACCCAGCTCGAGGGCTTCGTGGGGCGGGTCCGGGCCGAGGCGGATGCGGCCGGGCGGGAGGCCGGGATCGGGCCCGCCGAAGGGTTCAAGCTCCTCGATAAGGTGTGACCGGCGGCGTCCGGTCGCGAGAAGGGGGCCCGTAGGCCCCCTCCTCACCTTTGCTGAAGCTGTGGATCTCGCCGGTTATCGGCGGGCCCGCCTCTTCGCCGGACGCCGCTTTGCCGTCTTGCTCGCCGCAGCCTTGCGGCGACGACGCTTGACGGGCTTCGCAGTACCGGCAGCCTTGCGGCGACGCCGCTTGACCGGCTTCGCCGCGCCCGCCGCCTTGCGACGACGACGCTTCACGGGCTTGGCCGCACCAGCAGCCTTACGACGACGCCGCTTGGCGGGCCGACGCTTGGCGGTGGTCTTCTTCGTCGCGGCCTTGCGACGACGACGCTTGACCGGCTTGGCCGCGGCTGCCTTGCGCCGCCGCTTCGCCGGCTTCCGTGCCGTCGACTTGCGTGTCGTCCGGCGACGCGTCGTCGTGCGGCGCTTCGCCGGCTTCCGTGCTGTTTTCCTAGCTGATTTCCGTGCTGTACGTCTCTTCGCCGGAGGCACGGTCACCACCTTTCGTCGGGAATAGGTCGGTAGAGAGCGAACAACAGCGTTCGCTGTTCGTCTCTACTTGTTCACGGCGGACTTGAAGCCGGCTCCTGCCGAAAACTTCACGCCCTTGGATGCCGCGATCTGAACCGGCTCACCCGTGCGCGGGTTGCGACCGGTGCGCGCCGCGCGCTGCGTACGCGACCAAGCGCCGAAACCGGGAACCGTGACCTTGTCGCCGCGAGAAACTGCACTCTGGACGACATCGATGAGGCTGTCGACGACGGATGCAACGTCCTTCTTGTCGACACCACCTGCCGCCGAGTGAACTGCATCGACGAGCTCTGACTTGTTCACGCCTACCTCCGAATTTGCGGCCGGGTATCTGAGAAAGTTGAACCCATCCCGACCACAATTTCAAGCATTTCCATCAATTGTG
>JBKOWN010000130.1:0-6666 GCA_046724435.1 Actinomycetota bacterium | reverse complement strand
GGGCAGGAGCGGCGACCCGGATGGACACCGGAGCGGGCGCGCGGCGCGTCAGCCGCTCGACGCCGCGTTGCATGGCTTCGGCCGCGGCAACGGCTTCGACAGCGGAGTCGAACACGACCATGAGCCCGTCGCCGGTGCCCTTCACCTCGTGACCGCCGTGCGCGCTGATTGCGTCGCGCAATACCCGGTCATGGGCGCGGCGCAGCTCATCGGCGGCGTCGTCCCCAACGGCTTGGCGGAGCGCGGTGGAGCCGACGAGGTCGGTGAAGAGCACCGTGGCCGTCGCCGGCCGACCCGCCTCCCCTACCCCCGTCGTCACGTGGCCATGCTACGGGTGCGCCCGCGCCGATACGCTCCCGATCGATGCCGGGTGGGTTCGATCCGTTCGATCCGGGGCAGGCCCAGCGGGCCTGGCCGCTCCTGAAGGAGCTGCGCCGTCAGGGGCCGGTGGCCCCGATCGCGGGTGGGATGCACTACGTCACCCGACACGCCGAATGCCGCGAGGTGCTACGCGACACGGACGCATTCTCGAACGCGTCTGGTATGAAGGCACCGGGCGTCGAGATCCCGTTCGAGGACCGGATCCTGGGGGAGCTCGACCCACCGCAGCACAGCGTGGTCCGCCGCGTGATGGTCACCGCGCTCACGCCCAAAGTCGTCCACGCCGCCGAGCCGTTCATTCGCGGCACCGCCGAGGGCCTGCTGGACGGCGTGAAGGTGCCGGGGAGGGCCGATCTCGTCGCGGCGTACTCGGTGCCGTTACCCAATCGCGTCACCGTCCACCTCCTTGGGTTCCCCGCGGAGGACGCCGACACGGTCGCAGGCTGGGCGGGCGAGCTCATGGTCAGCGAGTTCCCCCGCACGAACCGCACCGAACGCGGCGAGGGGTTCGCCGGCGCCTTCCCCGAGTTCGCCGGATACATCGACCACAAGATCGACCACCGCATGCGTGAGGTCGAGCGGGGCAAGCAGGTCCCGGACGACGTGCTCACCCGACTCGTCCAGCTCGAGGTCGACGGCGTGCGCCTCAACCGCAATCAGCTCCGCGCCCTCACCCGCAACCTCATCACCGGCGGGCTCACGACGACGAGCCAGCTCCTCGGCAACCTGCTGCATCAGCTGCTCAGCGCGCCCGAGCTCGAGCACACCCTGCGCGTCGAGGAGGGCGCGCTCGCCAACGCGGTCGAGGAGAGCCTCCGAATAGCGCCCCCGCTCCTCTTCCTTGCCCGCGGTTGCGTGCACGACACGTCGATCGGCGATGCGCCGATCGGCGCCGGCGAGCGCGTGATCGTCGGCACCGGATCCGCGAACCGCGACGAGCTCCTCTTCGAGGACGCTGACGAGTTCCGGGTCGACCGGCCCAACGCCGACCAGCACCTCACGTTCGGCTACGGGCCCCACGTGTGCCCGGGTGCGGCAATGGCGCGGATCGTCGCCCGCATCGGGATCGCCACGTTCCTCGACCGGTTCCCGCCCGGCTCCGTGCGTCTCGCCGACGACTTCGAGTTCGAGAACGTGCCGACGTTCTTCGAGATCGGGCCCCGCCGCCTCCCGGTCGAAACCGGTCTGGCGTGAAACGCGATGGGCGGGCGCGCCCGCTGCAGCACATCGAGGTCGGCGCCGGACCGACGATCGTGCTGCTCCACGGCTACGCCATGCGGCCGGCCACCTACCTGCCCATGGCGCGGCTACTCGCCGACCGAGCGCGCGTCGTGATCCCCAACCTGCTCGCAATCCCGGAACGCTGGACGGTCGACCACGCCCTCGATTGCCTCGAGCTCACGCTCGACGAGATCGGCGTCGAGCAGGTCAGCCTGCTCGGGCACTCCTTCGGCGGCGGCCTCGAGCTCGGGCTGGTCTGCCGATCGCCGGAGCGGATCACGGAATGCGTGTTCAGCGACACCCTCGGCATGCACAGCGGGTTCTCGTTGGCCCGCGAGGCCGTGCACCCCTTCGGTGTCGTACGCATGGCGACGCCCCCGGCGGTGCTGTCGTTCTCCCGGTCGTGGGCGACCCATCCGCTCCAGCTGACGGCGGCGGCCCTCTGGGCATTCCGCACCGACCGCGGGCCCGAGATCGAGACGTGCGCCGGCGTGGGCATCCCGTGCCACGTGCTGTGGGCCCAGCGGGACACGATCCTCTCCCGCACGGACGGCCGCGAGTTCGCCCGTCGTCTGCACGCGACGTTCACCGTCGCCAAGCAGCCGCCCGGTTACGGCCCCATCGACCACGACTGGATGTTCGACGATCCCGAGCTGTTCGCGCAGCACCTGAGCGAGCTCGGCCTGCGCGCGCTGCCCGCGGCGTAGGCGCTCGGGCTCAGCGCACGAGTCGGGGAAGGATCGCCGCAGCCACCGTCACGCCGAGCACGAGGGCGAACAGCAGCACGCCGAAGTCCATGAACAGGTTGCCGGGCGTGCCGAGTAACAGCCGCCGGAGTGCGTTGACCTCGTAGCTCAGCGGGTTGATCACGCTGAAAGCACGGATTGGCGGTGGCATCAGAGAGACCGGGTAGAGGGCGTTGGACGCGAAGAACAACGGCATCGTGATCGCCTGGCCGATGCCCATGAGCCGCTCCCGCGTCATCGCCAGTCCCGCGATCGTCAGCGACAACGTGGCGAAGAACGCGGACCCGAGCACGACGGCGAGGGCGGCCGCGATGAGCCGGAGCGGGTTGGCGGAGAAGTTGACGCCGAGGATCCGTGCCAGGACCAGGATCACGATGACTTGGCTGAAGGCGCGGATCGACGCCGCGAACGCCTTGCCCGTCACGAGCGCGGCCCGGGGCGTGGGCGTCACGAGGAGCTTGGCGAGGACGCCGGCATCGCGCTCCCAGATCACCTGGATGCCGTAGAACACGGCCACGAACATCCCCGACTGGGCGAGGATGCCGGGCGTCAGGAAGTCCAGGTAGTCGATGTGCCCGGTCGGGATCGCGTGGAGGCGATCGAACGTCACGCCGAAGATCAGCAGCCACAGCGCAGGCTGGATCGCCCGCGTGAGCAGCTCGGTGCGGTCGTGGCGGATCTTTTGGATCTCGGCGAGGCAGAACGTCCCGATGCGGCTGCCGAGCCACTTCCACGCGGGCGGGCTGGGCGGCAGCGTGATGGCCGCGTCAGCCGAGTCGGCGTGCGACGCGCCGTGTGCTACGAACGTCACGGAGCTCCCCTCCTTCCTCGAGCGAGTCGCCGGCGAAGAAGCGGAAGACATCCTCGAGCGTCGCCTCCGGCGCGATGCGCTCTTCGAGCTCGACCGGCGTGCCAACGGCGCGGATGAGGCCGCGGTGCATCAGAGACACCCGATCGCACAGCACTTCCGCTTCTTCCATGTAGTGGGTGGTGATGAGAACTGTGATGCCGTCCGCTTGGAGCGACCGCAGGCGATCCCACACCGTGTCGCGCCCGACCGGGTCGAGCCCGATCGTCGGCTCGTCGAGGATCAGCACCCGCGGCCGGTTGACCAGCGCCTGCGCGAGCTCGAGGCGGCGCACCATGCCGCCCGAGAAGGTCGATGCGAGGCGGTCGGCGGCATCGTCCAGGTTCATGACATGGAGCACCTCGGCGACGCGGTCGGCACGGTCTCGTCGCGGCACATCGAAGAGGCGGGCGAACATCGCGACGTTCTCGCGACCCGTCAGCTGGCCGTCGGCCGAGAGCTGTTGCGGCACGTAGCCGACGAGGCGGCGCGCCTGCATCGGTGACCGCGACACGTCGAGACCGAGGATCCGCGCTTCGCCTTCGACGACGGGCAGCAGGGTGGTGAGGATGCGGATGGTCGTCGTCTTGCCCGCGCCGTTGGGACCGAGGAGCCCGAACATCTCGCCCGTCCGGACCTCGAGGTCGACGCCGTCGACCGCCACGTGATCACCGAATCGGTAACGCAGGCCCGTGCACTCGATGGCCGGCCCGGATGCGGGCGCCGTGCTCACTCCTCGTGCCCGAGCTGCCAGGTCAGCCGCTCGAGCGAAGGGATAGCGCGCGCGATCGCCTCACGATCGACGGGCTCGAGATCGTTGAGCGCGGTCCCGATCACGTGCGCCCGGCGATCGCGCCACGCCGCGCGACGTCGCGACGCTGCCGGTGTCGCTTCGAGCCGGGCGGCGCGGCCGTCGCGCTCGTCGCGTGTTCGCCGGAGCAGGTCGGCATCCGTGAGGCTGCCGACAAGGGTGCTCACCGTGTTGGGCGCGAGGCGGAGATGGTCCGCCGCCTCTCGGACGCCGATGCCCGGATGGTCCACGACGGTTCGGAGCAACTCGACCTGGGACGGCGACAGTGGGGCGAAGGGCCAGTCGTTCCTGATCGTGCGACGCGTGATACGGCGCAGGTCGGCCACGGCCTTGGCGAGCCGGTCGGCCTCGTCGGTGATCACGGCCGGCGGGTCGGCGGGCCGGACGTCGGTTCGGGGCATGGCCCAGAGTATAGCTCTGTCGCAGAGGTATTGGGTGGGCGTTTGCGTCCTCAGTTGGCCGCATTCTCGGCACCGAGAGCGAGCGCCTCGACCACGTCGTGTTCCTGCTCCTCGGCCGGCTCGCTCGCGCGTGCCGGCAGGAAGCGGGCGGCGACAAACACGGCGCCGAGCACGACTGCGACCGCGAACAAATAGGTGATCCGCATCGACGACAGGAACGCGCCGTTGGCGACGTCGCGCAGCTGCGTGGCGACGCCGGCCGGCAGGTGCCTCGCCACCTGCAGCGACGTACCGATCGAGTCGCGCGCCGAATGGACCACGCCGGGGGGAAGGTTCCGGGCAGCATCGAAGGTGGTGTGGTACTGAGAGGCGAAGATGCTGCCGAGTACTGCCACGCCGAGCGCGCCGCCCGTCTGGCGGGTGGTGTCGTTCACTGCGGAGCCGACGCCGGCCCGGCCCGGCGGGAGCGAGCCCATGATCGACTCGGTGACGGGCGCGACCGTGAGCCCCATGCCGATCCCGTACACCAGTCGGATCGCGAACCCGAGCGCGAAGGACGACATGATCGTGTCGGATCCGTAGCACGCCATCGCGCCCGCCACGACGAGCAGCCCCGACACGACGACCCGCTTCGTGCCGAAGCGGTGCACGAACCGCGGCGCGACCGGGGAGCCGACCATGAGCCCGAGCGCCACCGGCGTCAGCATGAGGCCCGACTCGAGCGGGCTGTAGCCGAGGATGAACTGGAAGTACTGGGTGAGCAGGAACGTCGAGGCAAAGAGCGCGAAGTAGGCGAGCGTGATCGTCGCCGAGGCGGCTGAGAACCGTGGATTGCGGAAGAAGCGCACGTCGAGCATTGGGCGCGGCGTGTGCGCTTCCCAGGCCGCGAAGAGACCCAGGAACACGAGCCCGATGACGAAGCTTGCGGCCACGTCCGGCGCGGCCCAGCCGTGGTTCGGCACCTCGATGATGGCGAACAGCAGACCCACGAGCCCGGCGATCGACAGGACCGCGCCGATGGGATCGAGCGGGCTCTCCTCCGGGGCGCTCGTGTTCGGGACGAGCCAGCGCGCCAACACGAATGTCACCGCGCACACCGGCACGTTGATGAAGAACACCGACCCCCAGCCGAGGTGCTCGACGAGCAGCCCGCCGACGACCGGGCCGATCGCGATTCCGATGCCCGCGACGCCGGCCCAGACGCCGATCGCGCGGGCGCGCTCGGCGGGCTCGCGGAACGTATTGGTGAGGATCGACAGCGTCGTCGGGAAGATGAAGGCGCCGCCGACGCCCATGAGCGCCCGGGCCGCGATCAGCATGCCGGGCGAGCTCGCGGTCGAGGCCAGCGCGGAGAACACGCCGAACCAGGCCAACCCGAACATCAGCGCCCGGCGCCGGCCGTAGCGGTCGCCGAGCGAGCCTGCCGTGAGCAGGAGGCACGCGAAGACGATCGTGTACGCGTCGACCATCCACTGGAGCTGCGATCCCGACGCGCCGAGGCTGCGCACGATCGACGGGAGCGCGACGTTGAGGATCGTGTTGTCGACGCCGATCACGACGACGCACAACGAGAGCACGCCGAGGATCCACCACCGCCGGGCGTGCGTGACGTCGGGCGCGTCGAGGCGCCCGGGCTCGGTGGTCTGGGGAGGCTGTTCTGCGAGGGTGGTCAGCTGCGTTCCCGGGAGGAAGGTGGTAAGATTAACTATCTAGTTAGTACATGTTACCCGCCCAGCCGAGCCGAGGCAAAGCCGAACATGCCCGAGACCACAGCACGCAGGAAGCCGGACGCCGGTGCCGGGGAGCCCGAGCGGGCCCGACTCCGGGACCCGGAGGGGACCCGCAAGCGGATCCTGGCCGCGGCGCTACAGGAGTTCTCGGCCAAAGGCATCGGCGGCGCCCGCGTCGACGCCATCGCCGAGCGGGCGGGCACGAACAAGCGGATGCTCTACTACTACTTCGGCTCGAAGGACGAGCTGTTCCGCGCCGTCCTGGCTCAACGGCTGGCCGAGCGGGCGCCGACGGCGCGGGAGCGGGACCGCACCGGGCCCGCCCGGATCGTCGAGCTCCAGGACCGCCTCGAGGGCTCGATGGACTACGTGCGGCTCCTGATGTGGGAGGGGCTCGAGCGCGGCCGTCGTCGCGAGGTCGAGCAGGAGCTCCTGCGTCAGGACTCGCTCACCGAGTGGTGCGACGACGTGCGCGAGGCGCAGCGCCGCGGCGACCTCCCGGACGACCTCGACGCCGAGCAGCTCGTCC
>JBKOWN010000107.1:0-7846 GCA_046724435.1 Actinomycetota bacterium | reverse complement strand
CACGCGTACGCGACCCACTTGCTGGAGCGGGGCGCCGACCTCCGCGCCGTGCAGGAGCTGCTCGGGCACACGGACCTAGCAACCACGCAGATCTACACCCACCTGACGCGCGAGCGCCTCCGTGCCGTCTACGAGGCGACGCATCCCCGTGCCTGAAGACCGCCCGACCGACCCCGTCGCCGAGCTGTGGAGCGAATACAAGCAACACCACCCTTCCGACGCCCGCGAGCGACTGATCCTCCACTACGCCCCGCTCGTGAAGTTCGTCGCCGGGCGAGTCGCGTCCGGTCTGCCGCAGAGCGTCGAACAGGCCGATCTCGTGAGTTACGGGATCTACTACGAGGGGCTGACGCTGTCGGAGATCGGCGACGTGCTCGGCGTGACCGAGAGCCGCGCCTGCCAGATCCACACCAAGGCGATCCTGCAGCTCCGCGCCCGACTCGGCGCACCCGAGGGCGGCCGGGTGCGCTGACGGCCCTCGTGTCGCCGTCGCCGCGGGCCTTTTCAGTGTCGTAGCCGGCCGGTACGATCCCTCCCGTCACGTCGAGCTCCGCTCCGTGACGCCTTCCCCGGCGCTTCCCCTGTCGTGTCGTGCTCGACCCACGGGAGCGCCCATGCAGCTCTTACCTCCGCGCCGGGACGCGCTGGTCTGTCTCCTCGTCTGCCTCGTGGCGTCGTCGTTGCTCGTGGGGCGCAACACGAGCGCGGTAGGCGCGGCGCCCCCGGAACCCGGCGGTTGCGGCGTCTGGATGCCACCTGTCGACGGGCCGGTCGTGCGCTCCTTCCAAGCGCCCGCGTTCGCGTACGGACCCGGCCATCGCGGGATCGACTTCGCGGCGGCGCCAGGCACGCCCGTGCGCGCCTCAGGCGACGGCGCGGTCGCATTCGCGGGATCGGTCGCGGGCTCGTTGCACGTCGTCATCGCGCACGACGGCAACCTCCGCACGACCTATGCCTTTCTCGCGGGGATGAGCGTGCGGGCCGGAGAGCGCGTCACGCGCGGCCAGGTCGTGGGTGTCGCCGGGGGTACCGGCCCAGAGCACGACGCCGGCGGGCTCCATTTCGGCGTCCGTCTCGGCGACCGGTACGTCGATCCGCAGCGCCTCTTCGCGGCGTGTGATCTCACGCGCCTGGTCCGCCTCATCCCGGCTGACGAGACGCCGGCCGAGCCCTGGGACGCCCGGCGCCTGGCCTCCGGGTCGCTGGCGTCCGGCGGCTCGGGCGCGGCTTCCGTCGCGGGCGACCTCGCCGGCGCGCTCGGTGATGCCGCCGGGTCCGCCGTCGACGCCGGGCGGAGTGGATGGGAAGCCATGAGCGGCGTGGCCGAGGCGGCGGCCGGCGGCGCCAGCGCGGGCGCCGCAGTCGGTGCCCGGGTCGCGCACGGGCTGGTCGGCGTCGCGAGCGCGGCGGTCGGCCACACGCCGGTGGGAATCGTCGCGTCGCTCGCGGCCGATGTCGCCGCCGGCACCGTCGACTGGTGGCGCCATCGCCAGGAGTGCGCGGACGGCGCCCCCGCCGCCAACGGCGCAGGAGGTTCCGGACACCTCCTTATGGCCGTGGGTGGCATCGACACTGCCGGCGCACCCGACGAGCCGACCTTCGGCCTCGACACCCGGGCCCTCGGCTACCGGGACGACGAGGTCCGGTACTTCTCGTATGCGCCCGGCAGTGGCGCGTACCGCGCCTCACACACCCACGGTGATCTGCAGCGCGCCGGCTCGCGCCTCGCCGAGCAGCTGAAGCAGGCACAACGCGAGCATCCGGGTCGCGAGGTCGACCTCATCGCGCACTCGCAAGGCGGAGTCGTCGTCGATGTCTTCCTCCAGGACTACTACGACGCCGCCGATCCCGCGTACCCGCCCATCGGGACGATCGTGACGCTGTCGTCGCCGCACGAGGGCGCCCCGTTGGCCACCGCGGCCGCCGACTGGCGCGCGACTCCCGCTGGACGGGTGCTGGTCGAGGCGGCGGAGAAGCGCCTACCGGTCGCGCCGTCGTCGGCGACGTCGGTCCGCCAGCTCGACGAGCACTCACGTTTCCTGCGCGAACTGTGGGCTGACCGCCTGCCCGAGCACGTCGACTTCACGACGATCGGCGCGAGCGACGACGTGCTCGTGCCTGCGACGCAAGTAGACGTGCCCGATGCAACGAAAGTCGTCGTCGACGTCGGCGGCGGACCGCTGGACGACCACACGAACATCCCGCGCGACCCGAGCGCCCTCCGCGTCGTGCGCGCCGCGCTCGAGGGCAGAGCGCCGCCGTGCGTCGGCGTCGTCGAAGCGCTGCGCGGCATCGTTGTTCCGACCGTGATCACACGGATCGAGCACGGCATAGGCGACTTGCCGGTGGTATCGCGGTGAGGGCGCGGCGAGTTCTCGCGGCCGCGGCGGCCGTCATCGCGGTCGCCGGTTGCGCGCAGGCCGGGTCGGGCAACGACAGCGCCGGCGATTCCCGCCGCGGTCGGGCGTGGACGACGAAAGTCGGCTGGCCGTTCTCGCTCGCAGTTCGAGGGCGGGACGCGGTCGTCACCATCGGCGGCAACCGGGTCGTGGCCCTCGACACGGCGACCGGACGCGAGCGCTGGCGCACCGACGTGACGCGCGTGACCCACTACGAGCCCGCGCTGGATGCTCGAACCGTGCTGGTCAGCGCGGACGACCGCGTCATCGCGCTCGAGCGCGCGTCCGGCGCGCCGCGCTGGGAGGCCGCGGTCGGCGAGCACGCCGGCGGCGCGGTGCTCACCCGCGTCGGGCCCGAACCGATCGCGCTCGTGACCACGGAGCGCGGCTTTGTCGCCACCCTCGACGGGCGCACCGGGCAGGCTCGCTGGTCGGTGCAGCTGCCCGGCGACATCTGGGCCTTTCCCGCCGCCGACGCGAGCGCCGCCGTGGGCGCAGTGCTCTGGGCCGAGACCGTGAACCGCCTGCGCGTCTTCGACCTCGCGACTGGGGCCGTGCGATGGGAGTCCGCCGTCGAGGCAGGAGCGTCGGCGCCGGTCATCGCCGACGGCGTCGTCGTTCTGGGCGAGGGCAACGGCAACTTCGCCGCTCGTATCGTCGCCCGTGACCTCGTGTCCGGAATCGAACGGTGGTCCGTGCCCGCGCCGGCGTCGTTCGAGTCGGGCGTCACTCCCGGCGCCGCCGGGGGCGACGTCGTCGTGTCCGACCACTTCGGGACGATCACCCTGGTCGACGCGCGCGCCGGCAAGACGAAGTGGCAGACCGCGATCCACGAGCCGATCCTCGAGGCGCACGTCGTGCTCGGCGCACATGCCGTCGTGATCACCACGTACGGCGGCAACGTGGTCGTCCTCGATCGGGACTCGGGCCGGGTCCTCCGACGCGTCGACCCCGGTGGGTTCCCGGTCGGGGTCGGGACGAACGCCGATCGCCTGATCTTCGCCGTGCGGCTTGCTCGACCCGACCGGGTCGAGGCGGATGCGCTGCCCTGACATACACTGAAGGCACTCGGGCCCCGGTCCGAGAATTCGCACGCCCGCCACCCACGGTCGTCCGTCCTCACAGACGGGCGCGGCGGGCCGAGGTCACAACCGAGGGAGAGACCCCGTGGCTGTCGTCACCATGAAGCAGCTGCTGGAGGCCGGCGTCCATTTCGGCCACCAGACGCGCCGTTGGAACCCGAAGATGCGTCGCTTCATCTTCGGCGAGCGCAACGGCATCTACATCATCGACCTGCAGCAGACCCTCGAGCGGATCGACGCCGCCTACCGGTTCGTTCGCGGCGCCGTCGAGGACGGCGGGACGGTCCTGTTCGTCGGCACCAAGAAGCAGGCACAGGAGCCCGTCCAGGACCAGGCCCAGCGCAGCGGCATGCCCTACGTCAACTACCGCTGGTTGGGAGGGTCGCTGACGAACTTCCAGACCGTGCACTCGCGGGTCTCGCAGCTGCGCGAGCTGGAGCGTCTCGTCCAGTCGGGCGAGACGGCGCAGATGCCTAAGAAGGAAGCGCTGAAGATCACGCGGGACCTCACGAAGCTCCAGCGCAACCTCGGCGGCATCCGCAACCTCGAGAGGCTGCCGAACGCCATCTTCGTGATCGACACGAAGAAGGAGCACATCGCGGTGACGGAGGCCAACCGCCTCGGCATCCCCGTCGTCGCCGTGGTCGACACCAACTGCGACCCGGACGTCATCGACTACGTCATTCCCGGCAACGACGACGCCATCCGCTCCGCTGCGCTCATGAGCCGCGTCGTCGCCGACGCGGTCGAGGAAGGACGCGTCCTCGCGCAGAAGAAGGGTGGAAAGCCCGCGGCCAAGGCCGAGGAGCAAGCGCCGCCGCCCGATCCCGAGAAGGAGCGCCGCAAGGCCGACGATCAGCGCCGCGCCCGCGGTGAAGCCGCCAAGGCGCAGGAGCAACGGGAGGCGCGCCTCCGCGACGCGAAGCGGAAGCCACCCCCGCCGCCTCCGGACGCCGGCGGCGACGGCGCGTCCGAGAGCACGCCCGCCGATGCCGAGGCCGTCGAGGCCGCGAGCGAGAGTGGAGGCGGGAGCGATGGCTGAGATCTCGGCCAAGGACATCGCCGCGTTGCGCAAGCAGACCGGCGCCGGGATGCTCGACTGCCGGACGGCGCTCCAGGAGACGGACGGCGATATCGAAGCGGCCAAAGACTGGCTCCGCACCAAGGGTCTGGCCGGAGCGTCCAAGCGCGCCGGGCGGGAGGCCCAGGACGGCGCCGTCGAGGTGACCGTCGAGGGCGGTGTGGGCTCGGTCGTCGAGCTCAACTGCGAGACCGACTTCGTCGCCAAAGGCGCGGACTTCCGTGCCATGGTCGGCGCGCTCGCGAAGATCGTCGCCGAACAAGGCGAAGACGACCTCGAGAGTCGCGCCTACGAGGGCGGGACGGTCGGCGACGCGGTCAAGCAACTCGGCGCCACGCTCGGCGAGAACGTCGCGATCGGTCGCGTCGCGCGCGTCGAGTCCGCGGACGGGATCGTCGACGGGTACAAGCACGTCCAGAACGAGCGCGGGACCATCGGAGTCCTCGTCGAGCTGGGCGGTGTAGAGCCGACAGACGCGCGCGCCCATGAGATCGCGCACGACGTCGCGTTGCACGTCGCGTCCGCAGCGCCGCAGTACGTCACGCGCGACGATGTTCCCGCCGATGTCGTCGAGAAGGAGCGTGCCGTGCTCGAGGAGCTCACGCGCAACGAGGGAAAGCCCGAGCAAGCACTCCCGAAGATCGTCGAGGGGCGGCTGAACGGCTTCTACAAGAACACGGTCCTCGTCGAGCAGCCCTTCGTCCGCGACCCGAAGACCACTGTCGGCAAGCTGGTCGGCGAGCTCGGCAAGGAGGCCACCATCCGCCGGTTCGTTCGGATCCAGGTCGGCGCCGAATAGGCCGCGGGTCCGGCCGCCGAGAGAAAGCGTAGGGAGACGCGTTGGGGGAGGCGTCCAAGTACGAGCGGGTGGTGCTGAAGCTCTCGGGCGAGGTGTTCGCCGACACGACCACGGGCTCGGGGATCGACGCCGGCGTCGTCCAGCGCATCGCCGAAGAGGTCGCCGCCGCGAACACCGAGCTCGGCGTGGAGATCGCCGTGGTCGTCGGCGGAGGCAACATCTTCCGCGGTATGCCCGGCGCCGAGCGCGGGATGGATCGGGCGCGAGCCGACTACATGGGGATGCTGGCTACCGTCATCAACGCGCTCGCGTTGCAGGACGCACTCGAAGGCGTCGGGCAGCCCACACGCGTGCAGACGGCAATCACGATGGCCCAGATCGCCGAGCCGTACATCCCGCGGCGTGCGATCCGCCACCTCGAGAAGGGCCGCGTGGTCGTGTTCGCCGCCGGGACCGGCAACCCGTACTTCACGACGGATACCACCGCCGCGCTGCGGGCCGCCGAGATCGGCGCCGCCGCCATCCTCAAGGGCACGCACTCCGGCGTCGACGGGGTCTACAGCGCCGACCCGCGTCTCGACCCCGGGGCGGTGAAGCTCACGCACGTGAGCCACTTCGAGGTGCTGAACCGCCGTCTCCAGGTCATGGACTCGACGGCGATCACGTTCTGCATGGACAACGAGCTGCCGATCATCGTGTTCGACGTCAGCGCGCCCGGAAACATCCACCGGGCGCTCCTGGGCGAGCCGATCGGTACCTTGGTCAGCTCCGAGACGGCCGAGTCGCGACGATGAAGTGCAATGAGTGACACCGGCGACGAGATGCGCACGCTCGTGTTCGACGAGTGCCGCGACAAGATGCGCAAGGCCGTCGCGCACCTCCAAGAGGAGTTCGGCGGGATTCGCACCGGCCGCGCCACACCCGGTCTCGTCGAGAAGATCAAGGTCGACGCGTACGGTGCTGAGGTCCCGCTCCAGCAGCTCGCCGGCATCAGCGTGCCCGAGCCGCGAGTCCTCGTCATCTCGCCGTACGACAAGGGATCGATGAAGGCGATCGAGAAGGCGATCCAGGCGAGCGACCTCGGCATCAACCCGTCCAACGACGGTCAGATCGTGCGGCTCGTGTTCCCGGCACTGACCGAGGAACGCCGCCGTGAGCTGGTCAAGGTCGTGAAGAACCGCGCCGAAGAGGGGCGCGTCGCCGTGCGCAACATCCGCCGGCAGACGCGCCACGACCTCGAAGCGCTCGAGAAGGACGGCGACATCTCGAAGAACGACCTCGACCGGGCCGAGAAGGAGCTCGAGAAGGTCACGCACGCGACGATCGAGGAGATCGACGACATGCTCGAGCACAAGGAGCGGGAGCTGCTCGAGGTCTGACATCCTCGCCGCGACACGGCCGACGGAGCCGCCGGCGATCCGTCGGCGAGGCGGGCGCCGAGAGGACAGGGTCGACCCTCTTGGACGGGCCGGCGGCCGGCATGCACGACCTCGGGGGGGCAAGGGTCTAGCCTGGTCTCGGACCGGAAGGGGTGCCGTGTCCGACTGGCGAGACGACCACGAGCGCGATTCGCTCAATTTCGAAGATGAAGAGCAGGTAACGCCACGGGGCGAGGGTGAAGGCGTGCGCGTGCTCGGACCGGACGACGATGAGTCGACACGGCCCGCGCCCCGACCCGTGCCGCGTCGCGGTCGGCGCGCCGTCGACGACTCCGAGGAGTTCTGGGGCGAGAGCGCGAGCGACTTCGAGTTCGAAGGGGACGCCACGTGGTCGGCATCGTCCCAAGGTCTCACCGAGTCTGACGCCGAGTCCGACTCCAACTCCGAATCTCAGCCCAGGTCGCGCCGCGGAAAGCGCGCCGCGCGTCGCGCGAAGACAGCGACACCGCCGCCCGAGTCGCGCCGGCGGCCGGCGCCGCTCCCGGACGCGAGCGGGCCGGTGCGACTCCCGCACTGGACCGAGCCGCCGACAGGCGAGGTGCCGACTGTCGTCTCCGGTGAGCAGCCCGCAACCCCGCCGGACGAAGAGCTCGACCGCTGGAAGTCGGCGACCGGACAGTCGCCGCGTTACCGCGTCGAGGACGGCGATTGGGCGGAAGGCGACTTCTCGAGCCCCGAGCTCCTGAAGGACGACTCCTTGGCGGTCGGCGCGTTGCGCGACCACGACGCCCCCGACGACGACACCGTCGACGACGATGACGACGCGGCGTTCGAAGCGGAGGTGGCAGCCCGCCGGCGCAAGGGCAACGGCCGCCGCCGACAGCGGCGGCGCACGCGTCCGCCCGGCACCCTCGAGGACGCGGAGCCTGCCGTCCCGGCCGATACGCACGGGCCGCCCGCCGACCTCATGACCCGCGTCCTGACCGGGGTCGCGATCGCGGTCGTGGCTCTGATCTTGCTCAAGCTCGGGACGGGAGCCGCCACGCTGATGGTGGCGGTGATCGTGGGCGCCGCTGCTTTCGAGCTCTACGAGGCGTTCCGCCGTG
>JBKOWN010000112.1:0-12432 GCA_046724435.1 Actinomycetota bacterium | reverse complement strand
CGACGCCCAGGGCGTGGTGTTCAACGCCCACTGGCTGACGTACTTCGACGAGGCCTGCACCCGATGGTTCGAGACCATGGGGTTCGACCCGAAGGAGGCGTTCTTCCGGGATTTCGACGTCATGCTGGTGAAGGCCGTCCTTGAGTGGCAGGGGCCGGCCGGGTTCGACGACGTCGTCGACATCGCGGTCGGCATCGCGCGGCTCGGGAACGCGTCCTTCGACGTGCGATACACGGCGACCGTCGACCAACGGGCCGTGTGCGTGGGGATCGTCACGTACGTGAGCGTCAAGCCGGGCACTCACGAGTCAGCGCCGATCCCCGACGTCCTCCGCGACCGCCTCCAGGAGGCTCAGGTCGAGTCGTAGCCTGGTCGCGCGGCGACGGCGGCTCTGCCGACGGTCGCCGCAGAGCCGGAGATTGCGACGCCGATTGGGGAGACTTGTTCGAGAAGTTCACGGACCGGGCCCGCAGGGTGGTCGTCCTCGCCCAGGAAGAGGCGAGCCTCCTGAACCACGGCGCGATCGGCACGGAGCACCTGCTGCTCGGGATCGTCCACGAGGGCCAGGGCGTCGCGGCTCAGACGCTCCAGGCTCTCGACATCCGGCTGGCGGCGGTGCGCAACGCCATCGAACGTGAGGCGCCTCGTGGCGCCGCACCGGCCGTGGGTACTCTCACCTTCAGCCCGCGGGCCAAGAAGTCACTCGAGAACGCCCTGCGCGAATCGCTCCAGCTCGGGCACAACTACATCGGCACCGAGCACATGCTCCTCGGTCTGATCCGCACCGAAGACGGCCGGGCTGCGCGGGTTCTCATCGATTTGGGGGCGACGTACGACCGCGTCCGCGCCGAGACGTTGGCGCTCCTTGCCGATCGACCGATCCCGCCCGACGAAAGCGGCATCCACCGCCTCCCCGACGAGCCCTAGGCGCGCGCTCCGCTCGAAGCTCGTGCCGGATCGCCTCGGCGGGACGCCCGACCGACGGCCGCGGTGCGCTCGCCGTTGCGGTTCACGACCTCGACTTCGGCGTGATCGCCGTCGATCGTGACGGCGGCGTCGACGGTCTCGCCGTCCATGACCATGCCGATGAACTTGAGCTCGATCTCGCCGTGCTCGAGGAACTCCTCGCCCCATTCGTCGAGGAGCACGCCGTAGGCGGGCCCGGCGACCTGCATGCCCTGCGCGACGAGACCGGCGTGGCCCAGCTTGCTCGCCTCGTCCATATCGGAGTGGAAGTTGCCGCGGCGGGAGTACGCCCGCAGCAGCTCCGGCGTCAGGAGCAGTTCGCGTCGGTAGGTCGTCATTGCTCGCAGAAGGTCGCGGTGGACGTCCACAGCGGCGCTCCGTCCGCCAAGGCGACCACCGCGTCGACGACCGCGTACTCGCGGCCCCGCTTCTCGTACCGGTCGACCACCGTGCCCGTGACGGTCAGCTCGGCGCCTGCGTCTCCCCGACGGTGGGAGACCAGCCGCTGGGAGGTGTGGAGGAGAGGCCGGGTGGCGACCGTCTGGAACAGCAGGATGGCCAGATTGGCGGCCATCGGCGGGTAGAGGGCGCCCCGGCGGAGTGTCGGGTGATCGACGCCGGCCGACGCCCAGTACCGCTCGTTGGCGGCTGGGGAGACCGTGATGCGCAGCGGCCCCAGCTCGGTCCCGGCGACCGCGCCGCCGAACGGCGAGCCTGTCCTATGCAAGGTCATGTATAGTATGCAGCATGGCGTATCGCGCTGCCGTGGTCGGTGGCTCAGGGTACACAGGAGCGGAGCTGCTCCGGCTGCTGGCGGCCCATCCGGAGATCGAGGTCGTGCACGTCACCGCCGACTCGAACGCGGGCGCACCTGTCGCCGACTTGTATCCCTCGCTGGCAGCCGCGTACCCCGCGCTCGAGTACGCGTCGTTCACGCCCCCGGACCTCGCCGGTGTCGACATCGCATTCGTCGCGCTCCCGCACGGCGAATCGCAGCTGATCGCCCCCGCGCTCATCGAGCGTGTCGGTCACGTCGTCGACCTGGGCGCCGATTTCCGACTGCCGGCGAGTGTGTACGAGCGCTGGTACGGCCGGGCGCACACCGCTCGCGAACTGCTCGACGGGTTCGCCTTCGGCTTACCCGAGCTCTTCGCCGAAGCTGTCGCGCGTGCACCGCACGTCGCCGCGCCCGGGTGCTACCCGACCGCCGCCGCGCTCGCGCTCGCCCCGCTGGTCACCGACGCGCTCGTCGAGCCGACCGGCCTCGTCGTCGATGCCATGTCGGGCGTGTCGGGGCGCGGCCGCGGCCTCTCGCCGGCGAGCCTCTACTCCGAGGCGAACGAGAACGTCGCCGCCTACACGCTCCTCACCCATCGTCACACGGGGGAGATGGAGTGGGCGCTCGGCCGGGCCGCGAACACCGACGTGCAGCTGTTGTTCACTCCTCACCTCGTCCCGATGACGCGAGGATTGCTGGCAACGTGCCACGCGCGCCCGGCCCGCGCCGGATTGACGACGGCGTCGCTCCTCGAGCGCCTCCGGTCCTTCTATGCCGGCGCGCCGTTCGTCAGCGTGCTCGACGACCCGCCGGTCACGAAGGCGACCCTTGGATCGAACGCTGCGCACGTCACCGCGCGCTTCGACGAGCGCACCGGGTCCGTGCTCGCCCTGTGCGCGCTCGACAACCTCGGCAAGGGCGCAGCCGGGCAGGCCATCCAGTGCGCCAATCTCGTGCTCGGCTTGCCCGAGACGGCGGGGTTGCCAGCAGTCGGGATCATGCCGTGAGTGTCACGGCGGCGAGCGGTTTCGAGGCGGGCGGCATTGCATGCGGCATCAAACCGGACGGCGTGCTCGACCTCGCGCTCGTCGCCACGACGGACCGTCGTCCCGTGCCCGCGGCAGCCGTGTTCACGACGAATCTCGTGCAGGCCGCGCCCGTGCAGGTGAGCCGAGACCACTTGCAGGACGGACACGCTGCCGCAGTCGTGCTCAACTCCGGGAACGCCAACGCGGCGACCGGCGAGAACGGCCGTCGCGACGCTCGCCGGATGTGCGAGCTGAGCGGCGCCGGCCTGGGGTGCGCTCCCGACGACGTTCTCGTGTGCTCGACCGGGCTCATCGGAGTCCCGCTCCCCCTGGAGCCGATCGAGGACGGCATCCCCAAGCTTGCGGGGGCGCTCGGTCCGGGCGGCGATATCGCCGCCGAAGCCATCATGACGACCGACACGGTCCGTAAGGAAGCGGAGGAACGGGTCGAGCTCGCCGACGGCACCGCGGTGACTGTCGGCGGCATGGCCAAGGGGGCGGCGATGCTGGCGCCCTCGATGGCGACCATGCTCGCCGTGCTCACGACGGACGCCGCTCTCGATTCGCACGCGCTGCACGAGATGCTGGCGGCCGCCGTCGACGCGTCGTTCCACGAGCTGTCGATCGACGGCTGCACGAGCACGAACGACACCGTGCTCGCGCTGGCGAACGGCCGGGCAGGGAACGAGCCCGTTGGGCCCGGAAGCGCCGACGCGTTCCGACTCGAGGACGCCTTCCGCCGCGTCTGCTTGTCCCTATCGGTGCAGATGGCGACTGACGCCGAAGGAGCCACCAAGCTCGTCGACATCGCCGTGCGTGGTGCCCGCACCCGCGATGAGGCTCGCCGCGCCGCTCGCACGGTGGCAGAGAGCCAGCTCGTCCAGTGCTCCCTCAACGGCGGCGATCCGTACTGGGGTCGGGTGTTGTCCGAGCTCGGCGTGAGCGGCGCGGGCTTCGACCCGGAGCAGGTCGAGATCGCCTACGGCGACGTCGTTGTGTGCCGGAACGGCGTCCACGCCGACCACGACGTCGAGCGGCTGGCGAAGGTGATGAGCGAGCGGTCGATCACGCTGACCTGCGATCTCAACGCCGGCTCCGAAGAGGCGACGATGCGGACGACCGACCTCAGCCACGCGTATATCGACGAGAATCGGCGCACGTCGTGAGCACCGATACCGACCCCCGTGTGCGCGACGCCGGCGCCAAGGCGACGATCCTCGCCGAGGCGCTGCCGTACATCCGCGAGTTCTCCGGCAAGACGGTGGTGATCAAGTACGGCGGCAGCGCCATGGAGGACCCCGAGCTCGCCCAACTCTTCGCCCAGGACGTCGTGCTCATGCGGCTCGTCGGCATGAACCCGGTGGTCGTGCACGGCGGGGGCCCGCAGATCAGCGACCTCATGCGCCGCCTGGGCAAGGAGCCCGAGTTCGTCGACGGCCTGCGGGTCACCGACGCCGAGACCGTCGACATCGTGCGCATGGCGCTGGTCGGCAAGGTCAACCGCGAGATCGTCTCCTCGGTCAACCAGCACGGCTCGTACGCCGTCGGCCTTTCGGGCGAGGACGCCGGGCTCATCACCGTCGGGCAGCGGGACGACAAGCTCGGCTTCGTCGGCGACATCCGGCGCATCGACCCGTCGATCCTGGAGCGTCTCATACGCGAGGAGCTGATCCCGGTCGTGGCGACGGTGGGCGTCGACGAAGCCGGCCAGGCGTACAACGTGAACGCCGACACGGTTGCGGGCGCGATCGCCGAGTCGCTCCGAGCCGAGAAGCTCGTGTACCTCACCAACGTGGCCGGGATGTACGGCGATCTCGCCGACGAGGCGTCCCTCATCTCGCGGATCGACGTGGACAGGCTCGCCGCGCTCGTCGGCGACGGAGTCCTGTCGCAGGGGATGATTCCGAAGGCCCGTTCGTGCGTAGAAGCCGTGAAATCGGGTGTGAGCCGGGCTCACATCCTCGACGGGCGCATCCCGCACGCGCTCCTGCTCGAGTTCTTCACCCGAGAGGGGATCGGCACGATGGTGATCGCATGACCACGGCACCGCCGACCCGGTTCGACGAGATCGTGGCCCTCGACGTCGACCACGTCATGGGCACATATGCCCGGGCGCCGGTCGCGTTCGTGCGCGGCGACGGTTCGCGGCTGTGGGACTCGGAAGGACGCGAGTACCTCGACTTCCTGGCGGGGCTTGCGGTGACGTCTCTCGGGCACGCGCACCCCGCCGTCGCCGAGGCGCTCGCCGACCAGGCGCACACGCTGACGCACGTCTCCAACCTCTATTACAACGACCTCCAGGGCCGCCTGGCCGCCCGGCTCGACGCGCTCCTCGGCGGGGGCGGACGCGTGTTCTTCTCGAACTCGGGCGCGGAGGCCAACGAGTGCGCGATCAAGCTCGCCCGCCGCCACGGCCAGACGCGCGGCGGCAAGGAGCGCTACCACGTCCTGTCAACGTACGGCTCGTTCCACGGCCGGACGCTGACGACCTTGGCGGCGACCGGGCAGCCCCAGAAGCAGGAGACCTTCCAGCCGCTCCCGTCCGGCTTCCGCCTGGTGCCGTACGCCGACCCGGACGCGCTCGTCGCCGCGCTCGACGAGCGAGTGTGCGCGGTGCTCCTCGAGGCCGTGCAGGGCGAGGGCGGGGTGAACCCGGCGCCACCCGGCTACCTCGAAGCCGTCCGCTCGTGGTGTGACGAGCGCGAAGCCCTGCTGATCTTCGACGAGGTGCAGGCCGGCCTGGGCCGGACCGGTCGGTGGTTCGGGTACCAGCACGCCGACGCGCGGCCCGACGTCGTGACCCTGGCGAAGGCGCTCGGCAACGGCGTGCCCATCGGCGCGTGTTGGGCCCGTGCCGACGTTGCAACCGCGTTCCGGCCCGGCGACCACGCGACGACCTTCGGCGGCCAACCGCTCGCGGCGCGGGCTGCCCTCACCGTGCTCGACGTGATGGAAGCGGAAGACGTCCCGCAGCGCGCCGTCCGGGCGGGGGAGCAGCTCACGAAGGCACTGCTCGCGTTGCGCGCGGTGGTCGACGTGCGCGGGTGGGGCCTCCTTCTGGCGGCCGAGCTCGCGCCGGAAATCGACTCGGCGGCGGTGGCGCGTGCATGTCTCGAGCGTGGCTTGATCGTCAACGCAGTCACGCCGACCGCGTTGCGTTTCGCGCCGTCGCTGCTCGTCACCGACAACGAGATCACAGAGGCCGTGCGCATCCTCGACGCCGTGTTGGGTGATACGCAGGAGCCCGGCACATGACGAGCGACTTCCTCGAGGTTGACGCGCTCACGCCGGATCGGCTCGCCGCGCTCCTCGACCGGGCGCAGGCATGGAAGAAGGACCCGAGCGCGGTGCCGGCAACCCTCGCCGGCCAGGGCGTCGCGCTCCTGTTCGAGAAGCCCTCGAGCCGTACCCGCGCCTCGACGGAGATGGCCGTGGTCGGTCTCGGCGGGCACCCTATCCACATCCGCCCCGACGAGGTCGGTATCGGGATGCGGGAGAGCGTCGAGGACGTGGCTCGGACGCTCGCCGGGTACTGCACGATCCTCGCTGCCCGCGTCTTCGACCACGGCACGCTCGACGCCATGGCGGCAGCCGTGGACGTCCCCGTCGTCAACCTCCTGTCGGATCGTGCCCATCCGTGCCAGGCGCTCGCAGACGTGCTGACGCTTCGTGAGCGCCTCGGATCGCTCGAGGGGCGCCGGGTCGTGTTCGTGGGCGACGGCAACAACGTCGCTGCGTCGCTCGCGTTCGCGTCGGCGTTGTGCGGCATCGAGCTCACGGTCGCGTCGCCACCCGGGTACGAGCTGGACGACGACGTCGTGGAGCGCGCCGGCAACCTCGGCGGGGTGGTCGAGGTGGCGGTCGACCCGTACGAGGCGGTGAAGGGCGCGGACGCCGTGTACACCGATGTGTGGACGTCGATGGGGCAGGAGCACGAGTCCGAGTCGCGCCAGGCGGCCTTCCGCGGGTACCGGGTCGACGCCGACCTCATGACGGCAGCGGGCGAGCAAGCCGTGTTCTTGCACTGCCTGCCGGCACACCGGGGTGAAGAGGTGACCGCCGAGGTGATCGACGGGCCCGCCTCGCTCGTCTGGCAACAAGCGGCGAACCGGATGGACGCCGTCCGAGCTCTCCTCGCCGACCTCGCAACCGGAGCAGCCGCATGATGGCGACGCTCGGCAAGCCCCAGCGCCAGCACCGCATCTCGCGCCTGCTCGAGGAACAGGCCGTGTCGAGCCAGGCCCAGCTCGTCGAGCTCCTGGCGGCGAACGGGATCGTCGCCACGCAGGCGACGGTCAGCCGCGACCTCGAGGACCTCGGCGCGGTGAAGGTCCGCATCCCCGGCGGGACGATGGCGTACGCGATCCCCGAGCACGCGAAGGAGGCGAGCGCGCCCGACGACCACCTTCGTCGCGTCATGGGCGAGTTCGTCGTCGACGTTGCGCACAGCGGGAGCCTCGTCGTGCTGCGCACGCCGCCGGGGTCGGCGCACGTCATCGGCTCGGCGCTCGACCGCTCCGGACTTCGGGACGTGCTCGGCACCGTCGCCGGCGACGACACCGTGCTCGTGATCTGCTCCGAGGGGGCCGAGGGCACGAAGGTCGCCGCCGACCTCGCGACCCTCGCGGGACTGTGACGGAGGAGAGGCCGATGGCGAAACGGGTGGTGCTCGCGTACTCCGGCGGGCTCGACACGTCGGTCGCGGTCAAGTGGATCGGCGAGGAATGGGGCGCCGAGGTGATCGCGCTGGCCGTCGATGTCGGCCAGGGCGTCGACGACGACTGGGACACGATCCGCGCCCGGGCGCTGGCGGCAGGGGCCGTCGAGGCGATCGTCGTGGACGCGCGCGCCGAGTTCGCCGAGGACTTCGTCACCCCCGCGCTGCGCGCCAACGCGCTGTACGAGGGCAAGTACCCGCTCGTATCGGCGCTCTCGCGCCCCGTCATCGTGCGGCATCTGGTCCGCGCCGCCCGTCAGCACAACGCCGACGCGGTCGCCCACGGCTGCACCGGGAAGGGCAACGACCAGGTGCGGTTCGAGGTGTCGACGCGGGCGCTCGCGCCCGACCTCGAGGTGCTCGCTCCCGTCAGGGTGTGGGGCCTGACGCGTGAGGACTCGATCGAGTACGCCGCGAAGCACGGCATCCCGATCCGTGTCCGCAAGGACAGCCCGTATTCGGTCGACGAGAACCTGTGGGGACGCACGATCGAGTGCGGCATCCTGGAGGACCCCTGGGTCGAGCCGCCGGAGGAGGTGTACGCCGTCACGAGCAAGACTTCCGACGCGCCCCGCGACCCGCGGGAGCTCGTCGTCGGCTTCGACGGTGGCGTCCCGGTGAGCCTCGACGGCGCCACGACGCCCCTGCACGAGCTCGTCCCGGCAGTGAGCGCCGCCGTAGGGGCGTACGGCTGGGGCCGCATCGACATGGTCGAGAACCGCCGCGTGGGCATCAAGAGCCGAGAGATCTACGAGTGCCCGGGATCGCTCGCGTTGCTGCTCGCCCACGCGGACCTCGAGTCGATCACGCTCGAGCGCGATCTCATGCGCGAGAAGGCGCGCCTCGAGCCGCGCTACGCCGAGCTCGTCTACGACGGGTTGTGGTACTCGCCACTGCGCCGGTCGCTCGACGCGTTCGTGGGAGCGTCGCAGGCGGCGGTGACAGGGGAGGTGCGGCTGCGCCTCGAACCTGGCCGTTGCTTCGTCGCCGGTCGTCGCGCCGAACACGGGCTGTACGACTACGAGCTCGCGACCTACGCCGCCGAGGACGCGTTTCGCCACGAGGACGCGGCCGGGTTCGTGCGGCTTTGGGGCCTGGGCGTCGAGACGGTGGCGCGCAAGCAGGGAACCCCAGAAGAGTGACCGACGAATGAGCCAACGCGAGACCCGGCCGCTCTGGCACGGGCGATTCGCCGAGGAGCCGGCCGACGAGCTGCTCGCGTTCACGAGCAGCCTCGACTTCGACCGTCGCCTCGCCGGCGACGACATCGAGGGCTCGCGCGCGCACGTCGAGATGCTCGGCCGCGTCGGGCTGCTGAGCGGCGCGGAAGTGGCGGCCATCACGACGGCGCTCGATGCCGTCGAGAAGGAGCTCGCCGAAGGCACGTTCGCGTTCGTCCCCACCGACGAGGACATCCATACCGCCATCGAGCGCCGCGTCACGGATCTCGCCGGGCCGGCCGGTGCCAAGTTGCACACCGGGCGCAGCCGCAACGACCAGGTCGCGCTCGACTTGCGGCTCTTCCTGCGGCGCGAGGGCCGGGCGGTCGCAGCTGGCGTGCACGAGCTCCAAGGCGCGCTCGTCCGCCGAGCGACGGACGCCGGCGACGCGTACCTTCCCGGGTACACCCACCTCCAGCGCGCGCAGCCCGTCCTTCTCGCCCATCACCTGCTTGCCCACTTCTGGGCCTTCGGCCGGGACGTCGACCGGTGGCGTGACGCACTCGACCGTGCCGACGTGTCGCCGCTCGGCGCGGGCGCTCTCGCCGGTTCGAGCCTGCCGCTCGATCCCGACGACGTCGCGCGCGAGCTGGGCTTCGCCCGCCGGTTCGAAAACTCGCTCGATGCAGTGTCGGATCGCGACTTCGTCGCCGAGGCGCTGTTCGTCGCCGCGATGACCCAGTCGCACCTGTCGCGTCTCGGCGAGGAGATCGTGCTCTGGGCGAGCGAGGAGTTCGGCTTCGTGCGCCTCGTCGACGCCTATAGCACCGGGTCGTCGATGCTGCCCCAGAAGAAGAACCCGGACATCGCCGAGCTTGCCCGGGGGGGCGCGGGCCGGGTCATCGGCGACCTGACCGGCCTGCTCGCCACGCTCAAGGGCCTCCCACTCGCGTACAACCGCGATCTCCAAGGCGACAAGGAGCCGCTGTTCGACGCGCTCGATACCTGCACCGGCGCCCTCAGCGCGGTCACGGGCCTCGTCGGCAGTCTCCAGTTCGTCCCCGAGCGGATGCAGGCGGCGGCCGACGACGCGGCATCGGCGGCCACCGACCTTGCGGAGCTCCTCGTCCGGCAGGGAGTCCCGTTCCGTGACGCGCACCAAGCCATCGGCGAGCTCGTGCGGCAGGCCGCCGAACGGGACATCGCGCTCGAGGAGCTCGTCATGACCGACCCGCGACTCGGCCCGGACGCGCTGGCGCTGCTCGAACCGGGCGAGGCTGTACGGCGGCGGACGACGCCCGGCGGCGCCGGCCCCGAGCCCGTACGTCGTCAGCTCGCCGCGGCGCGTGCACGGCTCGACGAGCAGCGCGCTTGGCTCGAAGGAACGTGACCGCCACCCGGCGGCGCGGACGGACCCTCTCGCGGTCGTTCTTCGCGCGCGACTCGCGTGAGCTCGCGCCCGATCTGCTCAACAAGCTGCTCGTCTACGACGACTCGGAGTTCGGGCGGATCGCTGTCCGGCTCGTCGAGGTCGAGGCGTACGCAGGCGACGAGGATCCCGGCAGCCACGCCTTCCGGGGCGAGACGCCGCGCAATCGCGTCATGTTCGGCCCGCCCGGCCATCTCTACGTGTACTTCACGTACGGCATGCACTGGTGCTCGAACGTGGTGTGCGGCGAGACGGGATGGGCGAGCGCGGTCCTGCTGCGTGGCGGCGCGCCCGTCGAAGGGATCGAGGTGATGCGTTCCCGCCGGCACTTGGCGCGCCGGGACCGGGATCTGGCGTCGGGCCCGGCGCGCCTCACGCAGTCGCTCGCGATCACGGGGGCACAGAACGGCGCCGATCTCGTCCGGGGCCCGGTGCGGGTGCTCGACGACGGCGTACCTCCGCCGCCGCGACCCGGCATCTCGACGCGCGTCGGATTGAAGCCGGGACAGGGCGACGAGCACCGGTGGCGCTGGTTCGTCAGGGATGACCCGAATGTCAGCCCCGGTAGGCCGACAGGCGGGAAGTAGCGTTCGACCTCATGGTCAGCCCCGACGTCGAGGAGCAGCTGCGCGTCCTGCGCGCCGGCACCGTCGACTGCATCACGGAGGACGAGCTGCGCGAGAAGCTCGCATCGGGGCGCCCGCTGCGCGTGAAGCTGGGCCTCGACCCGAGTCGGCCTGACATCCACATCGGGCACGCGGTGGTGCTGCGGAAGCTGCGCCAGTTCCAGGAGCTCGGCCACACGGCTGTGCTCATCGTGGGCGACTTCACGGCCCTGGTCGGCGATCCGTCGGGGCGCTCGGCGACCAGACCCCCGCTCTCGAGGGCCGAGGCCGACGCCAATGCGGCCACCTATTTCGAGCAGGCCCGACGCATCCTCCTGCCGGACGCGCTCGAGATCCGTCACAACTCCGAGTGGCTCGGCGAGATGGGGATCGACGACGTGCTGCGCCTCACCGCTCGGTCCACCGTCGCGCGCATGCTCGAGCGCGACGACTTCGCCCAGCGGTACGCGAGCGGCAGCCCGATCTCTCTGATGGAGCTTCTGTATCCGTTGCTCCAGGCGTGGGACTCGGTCATGGTGCGCGCCGACGTCGAGCTCGGCGGCACGGATCAGCTCTTCAACCTGCTCGCGGCGCGCGGCCTCCAGGAGCAGGAGGGGCAGCGGGCGCAGGTCGTGCTGACGATGCCGCTGCTCGTCGGGCTCGACGGTGCGCAGAAGATGTCGAAGTCGCTCGGCAACTACGTCGGGATCACCGAGCCGCCCGAGGAGCAGTTCGGCAAGCTCATGAGGGTCCCCGACGATCTCATGCCGGCGTACCTCGCGCTCACCACAGGCTGGCATCCGGACGAGGTCGAGGAGGTCACGGATCGGCTCACCCGCGGAGAGCTCAGGCCGGTCGACGCCAAGCGGCTCCTCGCCCGGACGGTCGTCGACCTGTACCACGGCGACGGCGCCGGAGCCGCGGCCGAGGCCGAGTTCGACCGGGTGTTCAAGGAGCACGCCGCGCCCACAGAAGTGCCGGAGTACGTGGTCTCGCCCGACGAGCTTCGGGACGGCCGCATCGAGGTCGCCCGTCTGCTGACGCTCGCCGGCCTGGCGGCGTCGAACCGGGAGGGCCGGCGCAAGATCCAGGAAGGTGGCGTCTACCTCGAGGACGAGCGCGTCACCGACCCGTCACTCGAAGTCACCCCCGACGACGTCGACGGGCGCCTCCTGCGACTCGGCCGCCGGTCCTGGGTCCGAATCCGCGCCGGCTGACCCGCCCGGGAACGATCCCGGGGCGAGAGCCGTTTGACGATAAAGGGTTTCACCCATAGGATGATGGGTCCGCTCGCCGGAGCCGGTGTTCCGGCTCGAGCGGGTTGACACGGACGCTCTTTGCCGCACCAGACCTCGCGGCAGCGGAGTGGGTGTCCGCTTGACGATCGTCGCCGGCCCCTGGTCGGCCGCCCGTCGGGCCGTGGCTCCTTGAAAACGGAACAGTGATAGTCAAAAGCCAGTGCGGCGTCCTTGGTCGCGTCCCCCGGGATGCGGGCACGGACGTCACCTGCAATTCCAGAAATCCAAGTCGTCGGACAGCCAGTGGCCGACCGGCGACTCATCCAGGATCTGTGACCCCTGCCCGAGGGCATTGCCCCCGGGTGGTGGCCGAGATCTCGATGGAGAGTTTGATCCTGGCTCAGGACGAACGCTGGCGGCACGCTTCACACATGCAAGTCGAACGAGAAGCCCGGGCTTGCCCGGGTGGAAAGTGGCGAACGGGTGAGTAACACGTGAGCAACCTGCCCCG
>JBKOWN010000076.1:0-17387 GCA_046724435.1 Actinomycetota bacterium | reverse complement strand
GCCCGGGCCACGTCGGCCGGGACGGGCTCGACGCCCCAGCCTTGGATCACGCGGTCGTCGGCCGAAAGGGCGCCGTTCTGCTGGTACAGGAACGTGTCGACGCGGGCGCCGTGCTCCCTGACGGCCAGCAGGTGGTCGGTGGCGTCGAGCCCCGTGGTCTCGGGTGGCTGCGGTCGCAGGTTGGAGACCTGGACCACCCGCCCCGGCGCCTCCGCCACCGCCGAGCGCAGGTCGCGGACGCAGAGCACCGGTAGCAGGCTCGTGTACAGCGACCCCGGCGCGAGGACGACCTGATCCGCCGACGCGATGGCCGCGACCGCGTCGCGCGGGGCGACGGCGTCGCTCGGCACCACCTCGACGCGCCGCTTGCGACCGGCGCTGTTCTGTACCGCGACCTGGCCCTCGACGGCTTCGCCCTCCACGTCGGCCTTCAAGACCACGGGGTCAGTCGTCGCCGGGAACACCCGCCCGACCGCGTCGAGGAGACGACCTGCTTCTTCGAGCGCGGCCGTGAAATCGCCGAGCGTCTCCGTCAAGCCCACGATGACCAGGTTCCCGAGCGCGTGCCCGCCGAGCTCTCCCCCGCCGAAACGATGCTCGAAGGCGTCGCGCCAAACCGTGTCGCTGCCGGCCAACGCGACCAGGCACCGCCGAAGGTCGCCCGGCGCCGGGACACCGAAATCGCGTCGCAGCCGGCCGGAGGACCCGCCGTCGTCGGCGACGCTCACGATGCCGGTGATCGTCCCCGCGTACTCCCGCGCCGCGCGCAGCACGACCGACAAGCCGTGTCCGCCGCCGAGGGCGACGACGGCCGGTTCCTTACGCACGTTCCAGGTCCCGGTGGTGGACCCGGGCGGGGAAGCCGAGCCGCTCGAGCAGCCGTGCGATCTCGGCGGCGATCACAACGCTGCGGTGGCGTCCGCCCGTGCACCCCACACCGATCGACAGGTATGACTTGCCTTCACGCACGTACGCAGGCAGCAGGAGCTCGAACAGCTTGGACAGCTCCTCGAGGAACTCCTGTGTCTCCTCTTGCTTCATCACGTACCGGCGGACCTTCGCGTCGGTACCCGGGAGCGGGCGCAGCGATTCGATCCAGTGTGGGTTCGGCAAGAAGCGACAGTCGAATACGAGGTCGACGTCGAGCGGCAGCCCGTGCTTGTAGCCGAACGACACGACATTGATCTGGAGGTCGCTCGGCATGTCGGACGGCTCGCCGATGATCTCCCGAAGACGGTCACGCAGCTCGTGCACGTTGAGCTCGGACGTGTCGATGACGATGTCGGCCTGGCCCTTGATCTCTTCGAGGAGCTCGCGCTCGCGGGCGATGCCCTCGCTCACCCGGTGCGAGTCCGCGACGGGGTGCCGGCGGCGCGTCTCGTCGAACCGGCGGACCAATACCTCGTCGGCGGCGTCGAGGAACAGCACGCGGGTGCGGGCGCCCGTCTCGCGCAACTCGGCGAGCGCAGACTCGAGGTCGGGCAGGTACTCCCCCGCCCGGGTGTCGACGACGAGCGCGAACCGACTGCCTTGGCGGTCCCGCCCGAGCTCGGCGACCTTTGGGATCAGAGCCGGAGGCAGGTTGTCGATGACGAAGAAGCCGAGGTCCTCGAGCACGTCGGCGGCCGCCGAACGGCCGGCGCCGGACATGCCGGTGACGACGGTGACGTCGAGCAGGGTCGACGGGTCAGCCATGACGAGCATCCATCGTCGCAGCTCCGCCGTGCAGTCGCTCGTACAGGTCGCGTGCCACCCGGTCGGGAAGCCAGGGCAGCCCGACCAGCTCGTCGAGGCTCCGCTCGCGCAGCTTCTTCACCGAGCCGAACTCCTTGAGCAGGCGTGACCGACGAGTCGGCCCCAGCCCCGGAACCTCGTCGAGCGCCGACTTCGTCATCTTCTTCTGACGCAGCTGGCGGTGGTACGTGATCGCGAAGCGGTGCGCCTCGTCACGCACCTGCTGCAACAGGTACAACGCCTCGGAATCGCGCGGCACGCGCAGCGGCTCCGACCGGCCCGGCACGTACACCTCTTCGAACCGTTTGGCCAGAGCAGCCACCGAGATCTCCTCCAGGCCCAGCTCCTCGAGCACGCGAACCGCCACGCCGAGCTGGCCCTTGCCGCCATCGACGAGCAGCAGGTTGGGCGGGTACGCGAACCGCTTGCCCTTGCGGGCGCCTTCGTCGCGCTCCTGGAGGTAGCGCCGGAATCGGCGCGTGAGCACCTCCTCCATCGCCGCGAAGTCGTCTTGGCCTTCCTGCCGACGCACCTTGAAGCGCCGATAGTCGGATCGCTTCGCGAGGCCGTCCTCCATGACGACCATCGAACCGACGATCTCGGTCCCCTGGAGGTTCGAGATGTCGAAGCACTCGATTCGCAGCGGCGCCTCGGGGAGGTCGAGCGCGTCCTGGAGCGCAGTCAGGGCCCGGGCGCGTGCATTGTGGTCGCTCGCCCGCTTCAGCTTGTGGCGCGCGAACGCCTCATCGGCGTTGTGGGTCACCGTCCCGAGCAGCTGACGCTTGGCACCCCGCTGCGGCACGCGCACGCGCACGCGCGATCCGCGCGCAGTGGTCAGGAACTCGTCGTACAGCTCGGCGTCGTCGGGCAGCACGGGCACGAGGACCTCACGCGGGACGTCGGTCGCCGGGACGTCGCCGTACAGCTGCTCGAGGATGCGGCCGACGAGCGCGGCCGGCGCGAGCTCCTCGACCTTGTCTACGACGAGACCCTTGCGGCCGACGACGCGCCCTTTGCGCACGAAGAAGACCTGCACCGACGCCTCGAGAGGATCCTCGGCGATCCCGATGCAGTCGAAGTCCTCTTCTTTCGGTCCGACCATCTGCTGACGCTCGATGACCTTGCGCACCGAAGTGATCTGGTCGCGCAGGCGAGCGGCGCGCTCGTACTCGAGCGAGTCGGCGGCGGTGTGCATCTGCTTGTCGAGGCGGTCGAGAACGGGCGAGTGATCGCCGTCGAGGAACTCGAGTAGTTCACCGACCAGGCGGTCGTAGTCGTCGCGCCCGACGGCTCCGACGCACGGCGCCGCGCACTTCTCGATGTGCGCGTAGAGGCACGGGCGCCCGAGACGGTGATGCCGATCGAACTTGGCCTGGGTGCACGTGCGGATCGGGAACGTCCGGAGCAGGAGGTCGAGCGTCTCCCGGATGGCGTACGCGTGCGCGAACGGCCCGTAGTAGCGGACGCCCTTGCGCTTGGCGCCCCGCATGACCATCGCTCGGGGCCACTCCTCGTCGAGCGTGACGGCGAGGAACGGGTACGACTTGTCGTCCTTGAGGCGGACGTTGAAGCGGGGCCGGTGCCGCTTGATGAGGTTGAACTCGAGGAAGAACGCCTCGACCTCGTTCCTGACCTCGATCCACTCGACGCTCTCGGCGACGGCGACCATCTGCCGCGTGCGCTCCGGCAGCGACCCCGGCGGCCCGAAGTAGTTCGACAGCCGGCTCCGCAGCCCCTTGGCCTTGCCCACATAGATGACCCGGCCCTCGGCGTCCTTGAACAGGTAGGCGCCGGGGCCGGTCGGGATGGTGCCGGGCTCCGGTCGGTCGATCACTCCCCCATTATCCAGGGTTCGAGAACCTGGCAGTAATCATCAGGAAAATGACATTGCTGCCAACGCCGCCGTCCTCGATGATGTCCCCGTGACCGCCGAGCCCCACAACGTCGTCGTCGTTGCCTTCGACGGCCTCCAACTGCTCGACCTCGCCGGCCCCGTGGAAGTGCTCCGCACCGCCACCCGGCTCGGGGCATCGCCCCCGTACCGCAGCCTGGTCGCGACCCCGGACGGGCAGCCGGTCCGCTCGGAGAGCGGCGTGACGGTCGCCGGTGATGTGTCATTGGCGGCGCTCGCGCGGTCTCGTGAGCGCATCGACACGCTGGTGGTCGTGGGCGGCGAGGGAACCCGTTCGGCCCGACTCGACGGGCGCTTTCTGGCCGACCTCGCCACGGCGGCAACCCGGGCGCCCCGCATCGCATCCGTGTGCACCGGCGCGTTTCTCCTCGCCGACGCCGGTCTGCTCGACGGCTACGAGGCCACTACGCACTGGGGATGGTGTGACGCCCTCGCCTCCGGCCATCCCCGCGTGCGCGTCCTTCCCGACCGCATCTACGTCCACGACCGCGACCGGTGGACCTCGGCGGGCGTGACCGCCGGCATCGACCTGTTCCTCGCGTTGGTACAGGCAGACCACGGCGCGGCGCTCGCGCACGAGGCTGCGGGCTGGTTGGTCGTGTTCGTGCAGCGCCCCGGCGGTCAGTCGCAGTTCAGCGCCCAGCTCCGCGCCCAGCGCGCGACGACGACTTCGATCGCCGAATTACAGGCGTGGCTCGGCGACCGTCTCGACGAGAACCTCGGTGTCGACGCGCTCGCGGCGCGGATCGGCATGAGCCCGCGCACGTTCGCGCGGCTCTTCCGACGCGAGACCGGCACCACGCCCGCGGTCTTCGTCGAGGGACTTCGTGTCGAGGCCGCGCGTCGACTGCTCGAGACAACCGATCTCACCGTCGCGGCCGTGGCGAGTCGGGTCGGCATGAAGCACGCAGAGACGCTGCACCGAGCGTTCCATCGCCGCCTCGGCACGACCCCCGATCGATACCGTCAGCACTTCAGCCGGCGGGCTTCCTGAAGGAGCGCCAGCATGCAGATCGCCATCGGCTTGTACCCCGGGTTCACCGCCCTCGACGCCATCGGCCCCTACGCCGTGTTCACGAGCGTCCCCGGGGCCGACGTCGTCGTGTGCGCCGAACGGAAGGGCTCGCTCGCGGACGAGAGTGCCCTGCTGCACTTCGATCTGGAGCACACCTTCGACGAGGTGCCGGCGCCCGATGTGTTGCTCGTGCCGGGTGGGCTCGTGACTCGGCTCGTCGCCGCCGAAGGTGGCCCGATCGTCGACTGGATCCGTACTGCTCACGAGACGACCACGTACACGACGTCGGTCTGCACCGGCGCGCTCCTGCTGGGCGCGGCCGGCGTCCTCGATGGCCTGCCTGCCACCACCCACTGGGGCGCGTACGACCACCTCCGAGCGCACGGCGCGCTGCCCACGGAACAGCGGGTCGTGATCGCAGGAAAGGTCGCTACCGCCGCCGGCGTCTCGGCCGGGATCGACCTTGCGCTCACGCTCGTCGACCGCCTCTACGGCGCCGAGGTCGCCCAGGCCGTCCAGCTCGGGATCGAGTACGACCCCCAGCCGCCCCACGACACGGGCGCGCCCTCGAAGGCGCCCGCCGAGATACGGGATCTCGTGTCGGCAGTCATGACCGAGGCGGAAGCGCGCTTAGCCGCTACCCGTTGAGACGAGCGGTCAGGCCGCGATCTCGGTCGCCGGTTCGAGCTGGCTCGGCGCCCGCCGCGAGCCCGTCGACTGAATCAACCGGATCGCGAGTGCCGCCAGCAGCGCGATGAGGACGGCGTTGCGCACGATGAGGACCGACAAGGCGAACGTGCCACCGTGGATGAGCTCCGGCAGCTGTGCGAGCAACGCGGTGCTCAGTGCGAAGACGACGACGACTAGCCCCGTCACGAGCCGTTCGCCGTGCGCGGCGGCGATCGCGGCGAAGGGCAGCAGCCACAACAGGAACTGGGGCGAGAGCAGCGGTGAGAACACGAGGAAGACGGTGATCGCCGCCAAGGGGGCGAGCCCGTCGAGAACGGCTGTGCCTCGCGGCCTGGCACGCGACGCGAGGACCCATGCCATCACGACGCCCGCGAGGAGGGCGAGCGCGAGCACGCCGCTCACCAAGGTCGACACTTCGCCGACGCGCCACGCTCCGCGCTCGATGTGGGGACTCACGCCGCCGACGCTGCGCATGAGCGCCCCGACCGTGCTCTCGAACTCCCAACCCTTCGCGCCTCGGAACGTCAGCACTTGCTTCAGACCGTCGATCCCGCCCCATGCGACCCACGCCAGGGTGCCCACCACGCCGACTGCGACGAATGCCCCGAGCGCGCGCCACGCGCGCCGCACGATGAGCACCGGCACCAGCACGAGGGGCCAGAGCTTGGCGAAGCACGCGATGGCAAGTGCCGCACCGCCGGCGTACTGATGTCGACGACGGACGAGCGCGATGCCGGCGACGGCGAGGAACACCGAGAGGAGATCGAGCCGCAGATAGAGGAAGGGATAGAGAAGGAACGGAAGGCCGATCACGAGGTAGGCGATCCCGGCACGTCGTCCCCACGCCCACGCGACGACGGCGGCGATCGCCAAATCGATGGCGAGCTGCGACCACATGAGCCGTACGGTCGTCGACCGGACGCTCCCGCCGTCGATCGCATCGATCGCAGCCAACATCACGGGCGGATACTCGACCTCGAAGTCCCGATAGGGCCGCCCATCCTGGCTGGCGATCTTGTAGAAGCGGCGGGCGTCGCCGGGCAGGATGCGGTACCGGCTCGGCGCGGTCGCGTCGGAAGCGAGCGCTATCGGGACGACGGCGACGCGCACGCCGGCAAGGAGCACGAAGAGGGCCAGGAAGCGCCGGGCGGACACCGCTGCGACCTATCGGATAGCCGATGAGAGAGGGATGAGCCACCGGTTACACTACGTGGAGGCCGGCCTGGCATTCCGGCCACATATCAGTCCCGGGGCCGACAACCCCGCGGTGGGCGACCAGGCTGTCCCCGCCGGCCACAACCGGGGCTTCCCGAAAGGGATCACGCCCATGTTGCGACTCCAGGCTCTCCTGCCGGACCGGTACACCCTCGCGTCGGGCGAGGAGATCGACGAGTGGATCGGCGCCGCCAAGGCCGCGCTCGGCTCGAAGCTGCTCATCCTCGGGCATCACTATCAGCGCCCCGAAGTCATCAAGTGGGCGGACGCCCGCGGCGATTCGTTCAAGCTGGCGCGGTTCGCGGCCGACAACGACCACGCCACCGACATCGTCTTCTGCGGCGTGCATTTCATGGCCGAGTCGGCAGACATCCTCACCGGCGAACATCAGCGCGTCGTCCTCCCCGATGTGAACGCAGGGTGTTCGATGGCCGATATGGCCGATCTCGACCAGGTCGAGGAGTGCTGGGAGTCGCTGGCCGGCGTCACGGACGTCGAGCGCGTCGTGCCGATCACGTACATGAACTCGTCCGCGGCGCTGAAGGCCTTCGTGGGCGAGCACGGAGGCGCCGTCTGCACGAGCTCGAACGCCCAGGCGATCCTCGATTGGGCACTTGCCGACGGGGAGAAGGTCCTTTTCTTCCCCGACCAGCACCTTGGACGGAACACCGGCTACCAGATGGGCTTCGACGAGCACGACATGCGCGTATGGGACCCGCGCCACGATCTCGGTGGTCTCGAGGAGCGCGACGTCAAAGAGGCCACCTTCCTGCTGTGGAAGGGGCACTGCTCAGTGCACCAGCGATTCCGGACCGAGCACGTCGACGCGTTCCGGTCCGAGCATCCCGACGGCGACGTGATCGTTCACCCCGAGTGCGCGCACGAGGTCGTCGAAGTCGCCGACAAGGTGGGATCGACCGAACGGATCCTCGAATGGGTCGAGGCGGCGCCGCCGGGATCGGTCGTCGGTGTCGGCACCGAGATCCACATGGTGCAACGCATGGCCGAGGAGCATCCCGAGAAGACCGTCCTGTCTCTGGATCCGCTGATCTGCCCGTGCTCGACGATGTTCCGCATCGACGGCCCGCACCTCGCCTGGTGCCTCGAAGCGCTGGCGCGCGGCGAGCTCGTCAACCAGGTCGTCGTCGACGAGCGCACAGCGGAGTGGGCACGGGTGGCGCTCCAGCGCATGCTCGACCTTCCCGGCGCGCCGACCGCGGCCGGCAAGGTCGACTGACTGGTTTTGGACTAGGTCGACGAGCGCTTTCGGGTCACCAGGAGGAGCAGACGGGGAATCGTCGCCGCGTCCTTGTACTCGGGGACGCGAGCGAGGAGGCCGGCGGCAGGCGGCGGCTCGTCGACGTGCTCGATCACGAGGCCGTGCGACGCGAGCTCGTTGACGTACCGGTGGAGCGGCCGGTGCATGAACGGCAGGTCGACACCCGGCGCGACTTCTTCCATCGCCACGTCATCAGGGAGGTACGGCCCGACGCGCCAGTACTCCTCGTCGAGAATGTGGTCGATCACCCAGCCGCTACCGGGCGCCTGGAGCAGCGGGTGGTTCAGGAACAGCACGAAGCGGCCACCCGGCACCAGGACGCGTGCCGTCTCGGCGATCGCGGGCTCGAACGGGTCGAGATGCTCGAACACGAGGCAGGAGACGGCGGCGTCGAACGAAGCGTCACGGAGCGGCATCGCTTCGGCTCCGGCACGTGCATATCTGGGGCCGCCGCCGCGTTCGCGGGCGACGACGACCTGGGCCGCGGTCGGGTCGATGCCGACGACCTCGGCGCCCAAACGCGAGATCCGCCGGGCGACCTGGCCCTCGCCGCACCCGACGTCGAGCACGCGGCTCGATCCGGCCAGGTGGTCGTCCACGAGCGGGAGCAACTGCTCCTCGTACTCGGGGTCCACGCCGTCGGTGAACTTCTGCTGCCACCAGCCGGCGTGCCGCTCCCAAGGGTCCGTACCGCTCATGCACGCCCCGGCACCATCGGGAATGCGCTATGACGCATATGGGTTACCATATGCGTGATGGCCAAGGACCGACCCGATCGGCACACGCTCAGCGCCCTGGGCAGTGGAGACCTCATCCGTGAGGCCCGGCGTCTCGGCGGGTTGACGCAGGCCCAGCTGGCGCGGCGGGTGGGGACGACGCAGTCCGCCGTGTCGAATTGGGAACGCGGCCGCGACACACCCCGGGTCGACACCCTGGCCCGGATCCTCGAGGCGTGCGGATTCGAAGCCGACGTGACGTTCCGGCGCCTCGACGACGTCGACCGCTCTCAGCTTCGCGAGAACCTCGCCTTGACCCCGGCTGCCCGACTCGACTCCGTGCGGAACGTCTCGAAGCTCCGGGCTCGGGCCCGGCCAGTCGAGCGAGAGGCCGCGCGTGCCTGAGGCATTGCAGCCGCAACAGCTCTTCGACACTCTCGCCCGCCATCACGTCGAGTACGTGCTCATCGGGGGACTCGCCGCGACGCTGCACGGCTCCTCCGCGCTGACGAACGACGCCGATATATGTCCCGAGCCGTCACCCGAGAATCGTGAACGCCTCGCAGCCGCGCTGCGTGACATGCGAGCCCGCGTCCGGACGGAGGCCGAGCCCGACGGTGTCCGCTTCTCGGTTGATGCCGACTTCCTTCGGCGCACCCAGCTCGTGAACCTCACGACACGCTTCGGCGACTTCGACATCGCCTTCCAGCCTGCCGGAAGCCGCGGATACGAAGATCTCGTCCGCAATGCCATCGGGATCGAGATCGATGGGACCGTCGTGCGCGTCGCGTCGCTCGCCGACATCATCCGATCCAAGGAGGCCGCGAACCGGCCGAAGGATCGCGCCACACTGCCCATCCTCTACGCGCTGGAGGACGAGATCGCGAAGCGCGTCGACCAGTAGCGCCGCGCACCGGCCTCGCTCACGCGACGGCGTGCTCGTCGAGCCCGAGGATCGGGGCCAGGAACCTGCCCGTGTAACTGCCTTCGGTCTTGGCGACGTGCTCGGGCGAACCCTCGGCCACGATCTGCCCCCCGGCGTCACCGCCCTCCGGCCCGAGGTCGATGATCCAGTCCGCCGACTTGATCACGTCGAGGTTGTGCTCGATGACCAACACGGTGTTTCCGCCCTCGACGAGTCGGGACAAGACGCCGAGCAGCCGCTTCGTGTCGTCGAAGTGCAGCCCCGTCGTCGGCTCGTCGAGCATGTAGACCGTGCGTCCGGTGGCGCGCTTCCCGAGCTCGGCCGCCAGCTTCACGCGCTGCGCCTCCCCGCCCGAGAGTGTGGGTGCCGGCTGTCCGAGCCGCACGTAGCCGAGGCCGACGTCGAACAACGTCTGGAGCTGACGCGCGATCGGCGGCTGATGCTTGAAGAACTCGAGCGCCTCCTCGATCGACATGTCGAGGACCTCGGCGATGTTCTTGTTCTTGAACGTAACGTCGAGCGTGTCGCGGTTGTACCGGGCGCCCTTGCACACCTCGCACGGCACGTACACGTCGGGCAGGAAGTGCATCTCAATCTTGATCGTCCCGTCGCCTGCGCACGCTTCGCACCGGCCGCCCTTCACGTTGAACGAGAACCGCCCGGGCAGGTATCCCCGCACTTTCGCCTCGAGGCTCGACGCGAACAGTGTCCGGATCTTGTCGAACACGCCCGTGTACGTGGCCGGGTTCGAGCGCGGGGTCCGACCGATCGGGGACTGGTCGATGTTGATGACCTTGTCGACGAGCTCGGTGCCCTCGATCGTCTTGTGGCGGCCCGGCACAGTGCGCGACCGGTACACCTTCTGCATGAGCGCGTGGTAGAGGATGTCGTTCACTAGCGTTGACTTGCCGCTGCCGCTCACGCCGGTGATCGCGACCAAGCACCCGAGCGGGAAATCGACGTCGATGTTCTTCAGGTTGTGCTCACGCGCGTCCCGAACCGTCAGCCACGCCTCGCCTGGCTGGCGGCGCATCTCCGGGACCGCAATGGACCGCTCGCCCGCCAGGTACTGACCGGTGATCGACCGCGGCTCCGCGAGGATGTCGTCGAGCGTCCCGCGTGCGACGATCTCGCCGCCGTGCTCCCCTGCGCCGGGCCCGATGTCCACGATTGTGTCGGCGGAGCGGATCGTCTCCTCGTCGTGCTCGACGACGATCACCGTGTTTCCGAGGTCTCGCAGCCGCAAGAGCGTGTCGAGGAGCCGGTGGTTGTCGCGCTGGTGCAATCCGATCGACGGCTCGTCGAGCACGTACAGCACCCCGACCAGGCCGCTGCCGATCTGCGACGCCAACCGGATGCGCTGGGCCTCGCCGCCGGCGAGCGTCGCCGACGACCGGTTCAGCGACAAGTAGTTGAGGCCGACGTCGAGCAGGAAGCGAAGCCGCTCGTTGACTTCCTTCAGGACGGCTTCGGCGATCATCAGGTCGCGCTCGGACAGCTCGAGCGCGCCGAGGAATTCCGCCGCCTTGGCGATCGACAACTCCCCGAGCTCGTAGATGTTCCTCCCGCCGACGGTGACGGCCAGCGAGGCCGGTCGCAGCCGCGCGCCGTGACATACCGGGCACGGCACCTCACGCATGTAGCCCTCGATCTGCTCGCGCACCCGTTCGCTCTCCGCTTCGGAGTGACGGCGCTCGAGCCACGGCACCACGCCCTCGAACTCGGTCGTGTACGAGCGCTGCCGGCCGTACCGGTTGCGGTAGCGCACGTTGATCGCGCGCTTGCCGGAACCGTGCAGCACTGCCTGCTTGTCGCGCTTGCGCAGCTTGCGCCACGGCGTGTCGACTGAAAAGCCGTACTCCTTCGCGACCGCGCCGACTACCCGGTCGAAGTACTGACTGCGGAACCCGGCCCAGGGTGCGATAGCGCCCTCGGCGATGCTGAGGTCGTCGTCGGAGACGACCAGCTCCGGGTCGACCTCGAAGTTCGTGCCCAGCCCGTCGCAGTGTTCGCATGCTCCGTACGGCGAGTTGAACGAGAAGTTGCGCGGTGCGAGCTCTTCGAACGACAAGCCGCAGCTCGCGCAGGCCAGATGCTCCGAGAACGTGAGCACCTCCCGGTCCTCGTCGCGCTCCTGCTCGCCTTCCCGCGGGACGATCTCGACCTCGGCGACGCCCTCGGCGAGACGCAGGGCCGTCTCGAGCGAGTCGGTGAGCCGGCGCTCGATGCCGGCGCGGCGCACCAGCCGGTCGACGACGACCTCGATCGTGTGCTGCTCGTATCGAGCGAGGCGCTCCCGACTCGCGGCGTGACCGCCCGAGCCGCGCATGCTCGACAGCTCGTGCACCTCGCCGTCGATCCGCGCCCGGGTGAAGCCCTGACCGGCGAGCTCGGTCAGCAGGCCTTCGTACTCGCCCTTCCGGCCCCGTACGACCGGCGCAAGGACCTGGAACCTCGTGCCCTCCGGCAGCTGCAGCACGCGGTCGACGATCTGCTGGGGCGTCTGCCGGGTTATGACCCGACCGCAGTTCGGGCAGTGCGGCACTCCGATGCGGGCGTAGAGAAGCCGCAGGTAGTCATAGATCTCGGTGATCGTCCCGACCGTCGACCGCGGGTTCTTCGACGCTGATTTCTGGTCGATCGAGATTGCCGGCGACAGGCCTTCGATGAAGTCGACGTCGGGCTTGTCCATCTGGCCGAGGAACTGGCGGGCGTATGCCGACAGTGACTCGACGTACCGCCGCTGCCCCTCGGCGTAGATCGTGTCGAACGCCAGGGAGGACTTCCCCGAGCCCGACAGCCCGGTGAAGACGATCAGGCGGTCCCGGGGCAGCTCGAGATCGACGTTCTTGAGGTTGTGCTCTCGAGCGCCCCGGATCGTGATTGCATCCGCCACGGCGTCAGTTTACCGGTGCCGCTCTCCGAGCGAACGGATGTTCGGGGATCCCTCCTACCGGCGCCGGAGCTCGTCCCGGATCTCGGTGAGGACCTCCACCTCGGTGGGCCTCTTCTCACGCGTGAACAGGCGATCCGCTGCCCGAACGATGAAGAACAGCACCGTTCCGATGATCAGGAAGTTGACGACGGCGGTGATGAACCGGCCGTAGGCGACCACGCCGTGGCCGATCTTGAAGGTCAGATCGTTGAAGTTCGGCTTGCCGAACACGGCGCCGATCACGGGCATGAGCACGTTGTTGACGAGAGACAGAACGACAGCCCCGAACGCGATGCCGATGATCACGGCCACCGCGAGGTCGATGACATTGCCGCGGAGTAGGAACTTCCTCAGGTCCTGGAGCACTGCGCCTCCTGTGTCGCCGGATCGACGTCGGCGCAGGTCTACCCGCTCTGGTGGCTCAGCTCACCTCGCGCAGCTCGCGCTTGAGCTCGGCGATCTCGTCACGGAGGCGAGCCGCCTCCTCGAAGCGGAGGTCCTTGGCCGCGTCGTGCATCTCGTCCTGGAGGGTCTGGATGAGCTTGCCGACATCGTCCGGCGCGACGCCCTCGAGGTCGAAGACCGCCGAACGCTTGGGCCCGGGCCCACGCCCACGTCCGCGACCGCGGCCTCGACCGACGCGCACGTCGTCGTCCTCGCCCTCACGTGCACGCACCATCTCGAGGATGTCCACGACCTTCTTGCGGATCGTCTGCGGGTCGATCCCGTGCTCGGCGTTGAACTCGAGCTGCACCTTCCGCCGGCGGTTGGTCTCGGAGATGGCTCGGCGCATCGAGTCCGTGACCTGGTCGGCGTACATGACCACCTGGCCATCGACGTTGCGCGCCGCGCGGCCCATGGTCTGGATCAGTGACGTGTCGGAGCGCAGGAAGCCCTCCTTGTCGGCGTCGAGGATCGCGACCAGTGAGACCTCGGGCAGGTCGAGGCCTTCCCGCAGGAGGTTGATGCCGACGAGCACGTCGAACTCACCGAGGCGCAGCGCGCGGAGGATCTCGACCCGTTCGAGCGTGTCGATCTCGCTGTGCAGGTACCGGACCCGAATACCCAACTCGATCAGGTAGTCGGTCAGGTCCTCGGCCATCTTCTTGGTCAGCGTCGTCACGAGCACTCGCTGCTCGGCGTCGGCGCGGACGTTGATCTCGGCGACGAGGTCGTCGATCTGACCCTTGGTCGGCTTCACGATCACCTCGGGGTCGACGAGCCCGGTGGGCCGCACGATCTGCTCGACGACCTGCTTCGATGTCTCGAGCTCGTACTCCCCCGGCGTCGCCGACATGAAGATCACCTGGTTCACGTGCTCGATGAACTCGTTGAATCGCAGGGGCCGGTTGTCGAGCGCGGACGGGAGCCGGAAGCCGTGCTCGACCAGCGTTTCCTTGCGCGACCGGTCACCCTCGAACTGTCCGTGCAGCTGCGGGACGGTGACGTGCGACTCGTCGAGCACGCAGAGGAAGTCGTCGGGGAAGTAGTCGAGCAGGGTGTACGGCATCTGGCCGGCCTCCCTGCCGTCGAGGAACCGTGAGTAGTTCTCGATCCCGGCGCACGTGCCGATCTCACGGAGCATCTCGAGGTCGTAGGTCGTCCGCATCCGCAGGCGCTGCGCCTCCAGCAGCTTGCCCTTCGACTCGAACCACGCCAGCCGGTCCTTGAGCTCGGCTTCGATTCCCTCGATCGCCCGCTCCATGTGGTCCTCGTCGGTGACGTAGTGCGACGCCGGGAACAGCACGAACCGGTCGAGCTCCTCGACGATCTCGCCGGTGACGGGGTCGACGGAGCACATTCGCTCGATCTCGTCTCCGAAGAGCTGGATACGCACACCCCGCTCCTCGTAGGCGGGGAACACCTCGATCGAGTCGCCCCGCACCCGGAACTTGTTGCGGACGAAGCCCTCGTCGTTGCGCTCGTACTGGAGCTCGACGAGGCGGCGCAGGATCGCACGCTGGTCGTGCTCCTCCCCCACGCCGAGCATGAGGCACTGCTGCTCGTAGAGCTCGGGTGAGCCCAGGCCGTAGATCGCCGAGACCGAGGCGACGATGATCACGTCCCGCCGGGACATGAGGGCGCTCGTGGCGGAGTGGCGGAGCCGGTCGATCTCGTCGTTGATCGACGAGTCCTTCTCTATATACGTATCGGACGAGGGGACGTAGGCCTCGGGCTGGTAGTAGTCGTAATAGGAGACGAAGTACTCCACCCGGTTCTTGGGGAAGAACTCGCGGAACTCGCTCGCCAGCTGGGCGGCCAGGCTCTTGTTGGGGGCGAGGATGAGCGTGGGCCGTTGGGCCCGGGCGATGGCGCCGGCGATGGTGAAGGACTTTCCCGACCCCGTGATGCCGAGCAGCGTCTGGTACCGATCGCCCCGCTCGACACCCGTCGAAAGGGCCTCGATCGCCTCGGGTTGGTCGCCGGCGGCCGAGAACGGGGAAACGAGCTCGAGGGGAGGCATCGAGCCGATGGTACCGGCGGGATGCGACCGCAACGCCCGTTGTCACGAAAACGATGCTCCGAAGCGCGCTCTCGTGACAACGGGACCATGGGGGCTGTCGGCGATAGCGTGCATCTCATTCTCGGCGTCGAGGAAGGGGGAGCCGCATGAGGCGTCGCTGAGCGCACGCCAGCCTCGCCCGGTCGGGCGAACGCGGCCGCTCCCACTCGGGCGCGCGGCTGCCGTAACCACACGGAACCGCAGGAGGATCCATGGACTACCGATCTGCGCTCGCGCGCGTCGTCGACGACGTCGTCCAGCCCGGCGCCGCCGCCGTCGATCGCGACGGGACCTATCCCCGAGCTCAGCTCGAGGCGCTCGGCGCGGCCGGCATCCTCGGGCTCGTCAGCTCGCCGGACGTCGGCGGCGGCGGTGCGGGCCTCGCCGCAGCGGCTTCCGTCGTGGAGGAGCTCGCCCGCCATTGCGGTTCGACGGCGATGGTCGTGATGATGCACTACTCCGCGACAGCCGTCCTCGAGGCACACGGCCCGCCGAGGATTCGCGAGGCGGTCGCCGCCGGCCGCCACGTGACGACGCTCGCGTTCTCGGAGGCCGGGAGCCGGAGTCACTTCTGGGCCCCGCTCGGCACCGCAATCCGACGCGACGCCGTCGTCCGCCTCGACGCCCAGAAGAGCTGGGTCACGGCCGCCGGTGAGGCCGACAGCTACGTCTGGTCGAGCCGCCCGATGGCGGCGGCGGGCCTGATGACGCTTTGGAACGTCCCGTCGGACGCGCCCGGCCTCAGCGTGCCGGCGCCGTTCGACGGTCTCGGGCTGCGCGGCAACGCGTCGAGCCCGGTGACGGCGGACGGCGTCGAGGTCCCGGCGTCGGCGATGCTCGGCGGCGACGGCGCCGGTCTCGAGATCGCGTTGACCGTCGTGCTCCCGTGGTTCCTCGTGCTGAACGCGGCCGCGAGCACAGGCTTGATGCAAGCGGTGACCGACGAGACGACGGAGCACCTGACGCGCACACAGCTCGTCCACGTCGGCCAGACGCTCGCGCAGCAACCCGTCGGGCGCGCTCGGCTCGCGCAGATGAGGGTCGAGACCGACCAGGCTGCCGCCCTCCTGTCGGACGCGCTCGCCGCGCTCGCAGCCGGTCGCGAGGACGCTCAGCTGCGGGTGCTCGAGGTCAAGGCGGCCGCGGGCGAAGCGGCGATCGACGTGACAGATCTCGCCATGCAGGTCTGCGGCGGCGCCGCCTTCCGCAAAGAGCTCGGCGTCGAGCGCCGTTTCCGTGACGCGCGCGCCGGCCGGGTCATGGCGCCGACCACCGACGCCCTCAACGACTTCATCGGCCGTGCCCTGTGCGGGCTGCCACTGCTCGACGAGACCCCGGCATGAGCAGCGAGGCGCTGGTCATGGGCGCGGTTGCGTACGACCCCAAGGTCGTGACGATCTGGGACGGCTTCCGGAACTGGCTCCGCGGCCGCGGGTGCGACTTCGACTACGTCCTGTACTCGAACTACGAGCGCCAGGTCGACGAGCTGCTCTCGGGCCGCATCGATGCGGCATGGAACTCGCCACTGGCGTGGGTGCGGGCGCAACGGGCCGGCGCCGCCGCCGGCATTCCCGTGGAAGCACTGACGATGCGCGATAGCGACCGTGATCTCACGTCGGTCGTCGTAGTCCGAGTTGGCGCGGGCATCGCCGGGATCGGCGACCTCGCGGGCAAGGTCGTCGCGACCGGCGCGATCGACTCGCCGCAGTCGACCCTCATCCCGCTCTCGTACCTGCGAGCATCGGGGCTCGAACCCGGGCGTGACGTCGAGGTCCGGTGCTTCGACGTGGGCGTCGGACTCCACGGCGATCACATCGGCGGCGAACGCGACGCCGCCCGAGCCCTCGTGGCGGGCGAGGTCGACGCCGCGTGCATGACCGACGGCAACCACCTGGTGTTCGGCACGGAGGGAACGCTGCCGGCCGGCGCCACCGCCGTCATCGGGCAAACAGATCGGTACGACCACTGCAACATGACCGTGCGCACCAACGGCCCGCGGGACGCCATTGCATTGTTCAAGGAGCTGCTGCTCGGCATGTCGTACGGCGACGCCGAGGTGCGGCCGCTCCTCGACCTCGAAGGATTGAAGGCGTGGGAAGAAGGACGAACGTCCGGCTACGGGCTGTTGGACGCGGCGGTGTCGGAGACCGGGTTCTACGACGACGAGGGACACATTGGCGACGCCGACTATCGACCTTGAGGGGCTCGGCTTCGATCGCGGCGCAGGCATCCTCCTCGAGCGGGCGCTCGCGGGACTCTCACCCGGGAGCCGCATCGCGGTCGTCGGGTGCGATCCTGGCCTGAACGTCGACCTCGCGCCGTGGTGCCGCAGCCGCGGTCACCGGGTCGAGGCTGAGAACGTCGTGGTCAAGGGCGCCGCCTCCGCCGACCGGTGGGTCGGCGCCGCGCGGGCGGGCGCCCCTGGGCCCGGCGGCGTCGTCGAGCGGCCCGACCCGGCATGGG
>JBKOWN010000029.1:0-5177 GCA_046724435.1 Actinomycetota bacterium | reverse complement strand
ACCCTGCGCGTGGAGCTCAGCGCGCAATTGCTGCCACACGGGCAGCGCCATGCGGCACCCTCACCACGACGCCCACGCCGCTATGAGCACCTTCTCGCCCCGGAGCGAGCTGAGATCGAAGGGCTGCCCGTCGACGTCGGTGAGAACGATCGGTGGCAGCTCGGCCGACGCGAGGACCCGATTGCCAGCCTCCGGCCCGAGCGCCCACAGGTCATGGCGCTCGTCGTGCACGAGGGGCATGCCGAGCCGCTCGGCGACCACCGTGACGTCGACCAGGCCCTCGGTGCCGGCGCCGGCCGGGAGCGGAACGCAGCGGTCGTCTTTGCACAGACCCTCGGGCTTCAGCTCCCACCCCGTCTGCCGCTGGAGCTCCTCGGGAGTCACGTCGAGCTGCTGAAGGATCATCTCTCTCCTTGGCGCCGTCGCGAGCTTCGACTTTGCGGAGACGGTCGGCGAAGCCGCCGTCTCCGCGTGCACGCTAGCTCGCCGTGCTACGTTCCCCGGCGTCTTCGAAGAGGGGGGTTCGGCATGGTCCTGGCATCGGCCCTCGACATCTTCTCCCGGTCGGGGCTCTCGTTCCTGTCCCGGTGGTCGCATGTCGTCGTCGGCATCACGTGGATCGGGCTGCTGTACTTCTTCAACGTCGTGCAGGTGCCCGCCTACGCACAGATGGAGCCGGCGGCCCGAAACAACGCCGTCGACAAGCTGACGTCGCGGGCGCTGTGGTGGTTCCGCTGGGCGGCCGCGGCGACGCTCCTCAGCGGGATCCTGCTCCTCTTGTTCCAAACGGACGCTACGGGGAAGACGCAGCTCTTCAGCTCCGACTACGCCAAGAGCCTGCACGGCATCAGCATCTACGCCGGCGTGCTCCTCGCGCTGACGATGTTCTTCAACGTCTGGCTCGTGATCTGGCCGAACCAGAAGACGGTGATCGCCAACGCCCGGAACGTGCAGGCGGGCGGACAGGCCGACCCTGCCGCCGCCGCAGCCGCCCGGAAGGGCGCGCTCGCCTCGAGAATGAACACGATCTACTCGCTGCCGATGCTGATCTTCATGGTCGGCACGACACACTTCCCGTACCAGAACGATCTGACGTCGGGAAGCAAGCGGGCAACGTTCTGGATCATCTGGGTCGTGATCTGGGGCGTGCTCGAGCTCAACGCGCTGGGTCTGCTGGGCGGGACCGGTCCGGGCGGTCCGCGCGTCATCTACGACACGCACCGCAACGCGATCATCGCAGGGCTCGTCTACGCGGTGGTGGCGCTGGCCTTGTTCTCGTACATCCTGACGAGCTGACGGCCCGGCAATCAGAGGCCGATGAGGTCGGCGACGCGCGCCCGGTGCTGGGCGGCGTTGCCGAACAGCATCGAGCTCGACTTCACGCGCCGGACATACAGGTGTATGTCGTGCTCCCACGTGAAGCCGATGCCGCCGTGGATCTGGATGCCCTCTTTAGCGAGCAACGCGGCGCAGTCGCCGGCCGCCGCCTTCGCCGTGGACGTCGCCAGCGCCCGGCGGTCGTCGTTCTCGGCGATCGTGAGCGCGGCGAAGTAGCTCGTCGCGCGGGCGCGTTCGAGCCCCACGAGCATGTCGGCGAACTTGTGCTTGATGGCCTGGAACGACCCGATCGGGCTGCCGAACTGCTCGCGTTGCTTGGCGTACGCGAGCGTGATGTCGAAGATCGCCTGGGCTGCGCCGACGGTCTCGACGGCCAGCGCCGTCGTTGCGACCTCGACCGCCCGCCGGACGGCGCGCGCCGTCGCCAACCCCGGCTCGCCGAGGGCGCGATCGCCCTCGACCCGGACGCCGTCGAGCGCGACCCGCGCCAGCGGGCGGCTGGCGTCGAGAGCGTCGACGGGATCGACGCGAACGTCGCCCCGGGCGACGACGAAGGCGGCCACGCCGTCGTCACCGCGCGTATCGGGCGTTCGGGCGATCACAGCGATCTCGTCTGCCGCCGCCGCTTCGACGACGGTTTCCTTCACTCCGTGGAGCACGAAGCCGTTTCCGTCCGGTGTTGCGGTGGCAGCCACCCGCCCGACGTCGATGCTGCCACCCTCCTCGACGAGCGCGAGCGTGCCGGTGAGCTCCCCGGCCGCGACCGGGCGGAGAAAGCGCTGCTGTTGCTCGGGTGAGCCGGCCTCCGCGACGACGGGAGCGAACTGCGTGACGGTGGGCATGAAGGGGCCCGGTGCCAGCAGGCGGCCGAGCTCCTCGACGACGACCGCGAGCTCCACGGTTCCCATGCCGAGGCCGCCGACACGGTCGGGCACGGTGAGCGCAGGCCATCCGAGCTCGACCATCTGGCTCCAGAGCGCGTCGGGGGTCGTGCCCTTCTCGACGATCTCGCGCACGAGGCTGATGGGGCACTCGCGGGCGAGCACGGCGCGGACGCCGTCGCGCAGCTCGTCCTGCTCGGCTGTGAACTCCAGGTGCACGGCGACCGCGCTCTCTCAAAAACCTGACGGGCGTGTCACCGTATCGGCTGGCCAGAATCGGTCACAACCTCGCGCAGGGCGCGGCGATCGACCTTCTCCATCGCGGTGAGCGGGAGCGATTCGACGACCCGGAGCGCCTCGGGGAGCTTGTACGGCGCGAGGTGCGGCGCCGCGAAGTCGCGGAGCTGCGCCAGCGACGGCGGCGCGGCGGCGTCGCGTGGGACGACGACGGCAACGCCGATCTCACTCATGAGCGGGTCGGCGACCGGCGTGATCACGACTGCCGCGACCGCGGGGTGGCTCGAGAGCACGGCTTCGACCTCGACCGGGAACACGTTGTACCCGCCGCGCACGTACATCTCCTTCGTACGACCAACCAGCCGGAGCCGCCCGCGGTCGTCGACCCAACCGAGATCGCCGGTGCGTACGAACCCGTCGGCGGTGAAGGCGGCCCGGGTGGCGTCCGCGTCGCGCCAGTAACCCGTCATCACCGCGGGGGAGCGCAGGCACACCTGGCCGATCTCGCCCGCCGGGACGGGCCGATCGTCGTCGTCGCGGACGCCGAGCTCGATCGCCGGGTGCGGCCGGCCGACGCTGACGACGGCGTCCTCCTCGGGGTCGTCGAACGCGGTGCCGAGGCCGATCCCTGCTTCGGTGCACGAGTAGCGCGTCGCCAGCGCGGCCTGGAACCGCTCCCGGGCCTCTCGCGCGAGGCCGGGCGTGATGGGGCCGCCGCCGACCACGAGGAACCGAACGCTGTCGAGGTCATAGCCGTCGAAGTCGGGGTCTCGGAGCATGAGGGCAAGCTGTGTGGGGACACCGGCGATGGTCGTCATGCGATGCTCGACGGCGAGCCGCAGCGCGTCCGAAGCGCGCCAGCGTCGCATGACGAAGCTCGTGCCACCGCGCCGCAGGTTGCCGGGCAGCTTCGTCATGAACCCGAGGTGCGCCATCGGCGTGCCGACAGCGGTCCGGCCGCCGCCGCCCCAGTTGTCGCCCACGTCGGTCAGGGTGATGAACGCGAGCTGCCGGTTGCCGTACAGCGCGCCCTTCGGGAGGCCGGTCGTCCCCGACGTGAACACGATGGCGACGGGGCGGTCGGGGTCGTCGGCGAGCTCCGGCGGCGACTCGCCGGCGGCGCGCAATTCGCCGAGCATCGTGTCCGGACTGAGTGCGGGTGACACCGTCTCGACATTGGTAGCGCTCGCCGGCTCGAACCCGGGACTCGCGAGCACGAGGCTCGGCGCAGCCGTCTCGAGGAGCGCGGCCTGCTCGTCCGGGGTGAGCCGGTCGTTCACCCCCGCGGTGATCGCGCCGAGCTTGGCCGCCGCGAGGTACGCAGCCGGGTACTCGGGCGACGGAGGCATGACGAGAGCGAGGACGTCACCGGCGGTGATGCCCCGCCGGGCCAGCCCGACCGCGAGCTCGTCGGACACGCGGTCGAGATCGCGGTAGCTCAGCGCCCAACCGTCCGGAGCGACGTAGGCGGTAGCATCCGCGAAACGGCGGACAGCTTCGCGTGCGATCGCGGGGAGCATCGTGGCGAGATCGTACAAGTCGACGGACCAAAGCCGGTCCAAGTCCAGCCGTCGGGGGCCGTCCGGTACCCCTGCGCAGCAGCGCGACCTGCGCGCGCAGGGGCGGCGGACGATGCGCAAGCTCTTCGATGCCGGCATGCGCGTCTTCGCGGAACGCGGGTACCACGCCGCTCGGGTGGACGACATCGTCCGGGCGGCTCGAACGTCGCACGGGACGTTCTACCTCTACTTCGCCAACAAGGAAGATCTGCTGCGGGCGCTGGCCATCGAGTGCGCCGAGGACCTCGCCAAGCTCGCCGATCGCATCGGCCCGATCACGCCCGACGAGCAAGGGTTCGGCCAACTGCGAGCCTTCCTCGCCGAGTTCATTGCGACGTACCGCCGGTACGGCCCCGTGATCCGCGCCTGGATGGAGGATCAGGTCGCGGACCCGGAGATCGACCGCCTCGGCGTCAAGGCGTTCACCGCAATCGGTGCGCGGTTGGGTGAGCGGATGCGCGAGGTCGGCGCCGTCAGCGCCGACGACGAGACCGCTGCCGTGGGCGCGTTGATGGCCATGCTCGAGCGCTTCAACTACGCGCTGGCGTCACGCCGCCTGATCGTCGACGACAACGCCGTGCTGGACACACTCGCCCACATCATTCACCGAGGCTTCTTCGGGGCGCCGGCTGACAGCTAGTAGGCAATCTCACGGTGCGTAACGAATCTGTCGCGTGATGATCTTGTTGGCATCGTCGACCATCTCGTAGTCGCTCGCTCCCAGCCTCGTGTACTCGTCGTCGTGCTTGTCTTTGACCTTGACGACCCAGATCGGCTCGTCCTGGGTCAACTTCTCTTCGGTGTGCTCCCGCTTTTTTGAGAAGAGCCCCCGGTGCTTGGGCGGAGGAGGCGTGAAGACGATCACGGTGACCTGACGAGGCCCCTCGCAGATGTAGACCTGGAATTCGTCCTCGTCGGCGCATACCCATATCGACTCGATCGGCTTGTTGGTGGTCGTCGCGCGCTTGATCGCCTCGCGGTACCCGACGCGGAGCACCTGCTCAACCGGCTTGTGCGGCCACCACGCCCTGGCTCGACGCGGTGCGCTGAACCTCGCGTACGAGGCGCGACTTGCCGATCCCGGGCTCACCCGAGATCAGGACGAGCTGCGGCAGGCCGGCCCGGGCGTCGTCGAGGCGCTCTTCGAGCCACTCGCGCTCGT
>JBKOWN010000061.1:0-5806 GCA_046724435.1 Actinomycetota bacterium | reverse complement strand
GATCCCGTTCGTCGCCGCCGTGATCGCCGTCATCTACTTCGACCTGCGCGTGCGCAAGGAAGGCTTCGACCTGCAGCTGATGGCCCAGCGCATCGGGGCGCCCGCCGGGTCCGTCAGCCCCACCCTGATGCCGTGGACGCTCGCCGGGGCCGGGGTCGCGGTGACGCCGCGTTTGCCGTCTCTGCCGGTACCCGGCGCCGGAGGCGGGTGGGCGCCGCCCCCGCCCGGCGGCCCTGCCGGCGGCGCCGGCGACGGTGGTTGCTGCTGTACGACATCGCGCTCGAGACCTGGAACCGCGGCCGGAGCATCGGGAAGCTGGCTGCCGGCCTGCGAGTCGTGCGCGCCGGTGGTGAGCCGGAGGGTTTCCTGACCGCCGCCGTGCGCAACTTCCTGCGCATCGTCGATTTCCTGCCTGCCTTCTACGTCATCGGCGTGATCTCGATCCTGGTCACGGGCCGGAACCAGCGTCTCGGGGATCTCGCCGCGGGCACCCTCGTCGTACGCGAGCGCAGACCAGCAGTGCCGCCGGCGGCAACGTACCTCCACCCCCCGCCAGTCGCGGCGCCGTATCTCGAGTGGGACGTGAGCGGTGTCAGCGACGAGGATGTCGCGACGCTGCGGCAGTTCCTCGAGCGGCGAGTCTCGCTGAGCCCCGGCGCCCGCGCCCACCTCGCGACCGACCTCGCGGCGCGCGTCCGGCCGAAGGTCGTCGGCGCGCCCGACGGTTGGCATCCCGAGAGCTTTCTCGAGGCCGTCGTCACGGCGAAGACCGCCCGGGGTTAGCCGGCCGCTCACGGCTACTACGCTCGCCGGTCGTGAGCATGGCGACGGCTCCGACGCCTGCGACCCCCGCGATCGCCGACACACCAGCCCCTCCCGGGCGGACGACTTCGCTCGGAATCGACCTCAAGCCGCTACGCGTCGCGGGGGCGGGCATGCTCGCCGTCGCCGCCGTCCGGCCTTGGCTGCCTTCCACGCTCGGGCCACCGTGCCCGCTCCGCACCGTGACCGGCGTCCCGTGCCCCTTCTGTGGCATGACGCGTGGTGTCACTGCGCTCGTGCACGGTCAGTTGAGCGCTGCGTTCTCGTACAACCCGGGCGCGTTCCTCGTCGTGGCGATGGCTGTCGTGCTGCTCGTCGCGTGGCGCTGGCAGCGGGTGCAGATACCGGTGTGGGCCGTGTTCCTGTTTTTTGCCGTGCTCTGGTCGTACCAACTCTTCAAGTACTCCACCGGGAGACCGCTGTAGTGACACAACCCGTCCCGCCTCCCGGTGGCGCCCCGGCCGGACCATCCGGCCCGCGCGCCGACTTCTGGTACCGCCTCGGGAGCTTTCTGATCGATGGCGTGATCCTGTACGTCGTGGGCGTGGTCGTCGGGCTCGTGTTCAGTCGCAGCCTCGTCTCGCAGATCCTCATCGGCCTGGCCGCCGGGATCGCGTACACCGTGTATTTCATCGGTAGCGGGAGCGGGCAGACACCGGGCATGCGGCTGCTCGGCATTCGCGCCATCAACGCCCGCACGCAGGGCCGCGTCGAGTACGGGACTGCGTTCCTCCGCTACATCGTGGCGATCGGGTCCAGCCTCGCCTGCTACATCGGGTACCTCTGGATGCTGTGGGACCCCGAGAAGCAGACGTGGCAGGACAAGGTCGCGGGCACGTACGTGGTCCCGACCTCGGCGTACCCGGTGGAGCGCTGGCCGGGCTGACGTGTTTGGCGCGAGCCACAGGAAGCCGTAGACCGCTCGTACCCGCGTCGCTACGCTACGCCCCGCTTGCAGCACGTTCGGGCGAGGGAGGCACCACGATGACCGCGACACCACCGCAGGAGCCGGACCGCGGACCGGCCTCGCCGCCCCCGCCGCCGCCACAACCCGCGGCACCGTCCTACTCCTCCGGCGCGCCGTCCACACCCAAGACGAACGGGCTGGCGATCGCGTCGTTGGTGCTCGGGATCATTCCGTGCACCGGGATCACTTCGATCCTCGCGATCGTCTTCGGGTTCATCGCAAGGAACCAGATCCAGCAGTCCGGCGGCACGCAGCAGGGAAGCGGGATGGCGCTCGCCGGCATCATCCTCGGCTTCGTGTGGGTCGGGATCAGCGTCATCTACTGGATCGCCGTCCTCGCGTCGTGACGGCGCGCCTCGTCATCGGATCAGCGCTCGTCGCGTCAGGAGGAACACCGTGAGCACCATGCCGCCGGACGACGGGGGCAACCAGCCTCCGACGCCTCCCCCGAGCCCGCCCACGGGGCCGCCGCCCGCGTCGTCTCCGCCCCCGGCGCCGACACCACCACCCGCGCCTCCCGCGTACGGACAGCAGCCGTACGGCTACCAGACGGCACCGAAGACGAACGGGCTCGCGATCGCCTCGTTGGTGCTCGGGATCGCTCAGATCTTCCTGTGCATCATCGGCGGGATCCTCGCCCTGGTGTTCGGCTACATCGCCCGTCGGCAGATCGACGAGTCGGGCGGGACCCAAGGCGGGCGCGGCATGGCGATCGCCGGCATCATCCTCGGCTGGATCGGGATCGGCCTGGGCATCGCCTACATCGTCGTCATCATCATCGCCGTGATCGTGTCGGACGACAGCAACAGCCGCAGCGCTCTGGTCCAGCACGCGCTGTCCCCGGTCTAGAAGCCATGAGCGACCCTCCGAGGGATCCGCAAGAACCGGTTCCTCCGCCGGAGGTTTCACCTCCCGCCGTGCCTCAGCCAGCTCCGGGTCCGCAGTCGCCTGATGCCATGGATCCGATCGTCCTGACGATCGGGGACATCGGCGTGACGAGCAACTGGGTCGTGACGCCGAACGGGACAGCGCGTGTCCGGGGATCGCAGTGGATCGCTCGCGACATGACGAGAACAGAGTCGAAGATCCCCACCTGGGCGATTGTTCTCGCGGTTGTGTTCGCGCTCATGTGCCTGTTGGGCCTTCTGTTCCTTCTCGTCAAGGAGAAGTACACGACCGGCTACGTCGAGGTCAGTGTCCAAGCGGGCAACCTGTTTCATGCGACCCAAATACCAGTGTCGAGTGGGTACCAGGTCGCTCAGATTCGTCAGCAGGTCAACCAGGCACAGATACTCGCGGCCGCGGCGAGCTGAAGTAGCAACCGTGACCGCCTACGGCTCTGCCGTCGTGGTCACGACCGGCTGACGCGAGAGGGGCGGCCCGCAGGCCGCCCCCTCCACTGTTCGAGCGCGACGGTGTTACGGCCTGACGGCCCCGTGCCCTTCCCAGAACGCGCTCAATGCGTTCTGCGTCTTGGCCAGCCAGATGAACTGGCCGACGATCGGGAGCAAGATCCACAGTCCGGTGACGCCGGTGACGGGCGGCGGCTCCTGCCCTTCGGCTCCGTACAGGTGCCCAACCTCGGAGGACATGATGAACGGGTTCACGAAGCCGATGAAGATGGCGAGGATGAGCCCGACGAGACCGCCGATGCCGTTCCCGCTGTAGTCCTTCATCTCCTGGAACGTCTTGTACGTCCACACCAGGAAATAGATGCCCAGCGTGACGAGTGACAGTAGGAAGACGACGACCCAACCGCGCGGCTTGCCGAGCGGCCGCGCTCCAGCCGTCGTAGGTGATGGCTGTGCCATGTGACTGCCTTTCGTTTGAGCTGGATTACGCCGGAAGCGGCGCCGCACCCTTCGACACCCAGTAGTCGTTCAGCGCGACCTGCACGCGGTTCATGTACAAGAACCAGCCCGCGATCGGGATGAGCAACCAGAGCCCTTCGATCGGCTCGACCGGCGACTCCCTGCCGTCCGCCTGGTACATCTTCTGGATCTCGACGATCACGAGGAACCAGCCGGCGACGAGCCAGCTCAGCAGCGCACCGAGGCCGCCACCCAGCCCCTCACCGTTGTGCTGCTTGAGCTCCTCGAAGGTCAGGTACGCCCAGTACAGGCCGTAGATACCGCAGGTGACCAGGCTCAGCAGGGCCACCGTCGTCGGGTTCCGGGCTTCCCCGATGGGGCCGCGGCCTCCGGCAGCGGGCGTGGGTTGGGGTTGCGTCATCGACTCTCTCCCTGTCTCTTTTTGGCGGAACGGGGATTGCCTATCGGGCAGGGAGCGGAAAGTCAACGACCACCGCGCCGGGACGGCGCAAAGAATCGAATTTACGCGTCGACCTCGCGCCGACCCTCGAGCGCGCGCCCGAGCGTGACCTCGTCGGCGTACTCGAGGTCGCCGCCCACCGGCAGCCCGCTGGCGATGCGGGTCACTCGAAGCCCCAGCGGCTTGAGCAGCCGCGCGAGGTACATCGCGGTCGCCTCGCCTTCGATGTTCGGGTTGGTGGCGAGGATCACCTCTTCGACGCCCTCGTCGTTGACCCGGGCGAGGAGCTCCTTGACCTTCAGCTGGTCCGGTCCGATGCCCTCGATCGGCGAGATCGCGCCGAGCAGCACGTGGTACCGACCGCGGAACTCCTGGGTCCGCTCGACGGCGACGATGTCGCGAGGCTCCTCGACGACGCACAACAGCGTGGAGTCGCGTCGATCGTCGCGGCAGTAGACGCACAGCTCGCCCTCGGCGAAGTTGAAGCAGCGCCGGCACCAGCTCACGCGCTCCTTCGCCTCGACGATGGCGCGCGCCAGGCGATTGGCGTCCTCAGGCGCGGTCTTCAAGAGGTAGAAGGCGATGCGCTGGGCCGATTTGGGGCCGATGCCGGGGAGCCGTCCCAGCTCGTCGACCAGGCTCTGCACCGGCCCTTCGAAGGGGGATGCCACCGTGTGTCAGCCGAGCGCGCCGCCGAGACCCGGACCGAGACCCCCGAGATCCACCCCGCCCGTGACGGCGCCCATCCGCTCGGCCTGGAGCTCTTGGGCGCGGCGCATCGCCTCGCCCACCGCCGCGACCACGAGGTCCTCGAGCATCTCGACGTCGTCGGGATCGACCACGTCCGGCGCGATTCGCACCGTCTGGACGTCACCCGCGCCCGTCACCACGGCGGTCACCTTCCCGCCGCCGGCGGATCCTTCGACGAGCGTGGTGGCCAGCTCGTCCTGCGCCGCGGCCATGTCGGCCTGCATCTTCTGCACCTGGCGCATCATCTGGTTCATCTGCTTCTGATTCGCCACGTTCGCTGACTCCCGCGTGCTCCGATGACCCCGCCGGCTCGGCCGAGCACTCTCGTCGGCCTCCGCCGAGCACTCTGGTCGGCAACCGCCGAGAAGCGTCACTCGTGGTGACGTTCCTCGACGACTGTGGCGCCCAGCGACTCGGTGAGCATGTTCGCCGGGCTTGCCGACTCTACTCCCGGCGGGGTCGCGCCCTCGTCAGGCCCGAGGACGATGTCGTCGCTCTCCTCGGGCTCGACGTCCGGAGTCGCTGCCGGTGCGGACGCCCCGCGCTCGCCGCTGAACCCCTCGTGTGCGACGAGGTTGAACCGCAGGCTCGTCCCGACGTGCTGGGACAGCGCGTCTCGGATTGTGTTCGCCTCGCGCCGGAATCGGGGACGTGCTGCTTCGATGAGTCGCGGCGAGACGCCGAAGGTCACGACGTCGCCTTCGACCGACAGCGGCTGCGCCTCCTGCACCGCGCTGCGCGTCGCCACCGGCAGCTCGGGGAGCACCGTCGCCCACGCCAGGATGACGTCGTCGACGTCGACGGTCGGCGCGGCCGCCTCCGCCTCCGCCTCCGCCGCTTCCGCCTCGGCCGCGGCCTTCGACTTCGGTTCGGCCGGCTCTTTCGTCTCGGCCGGCGGCGGGTCGGGCGTCGCGGCGGCGGCCTCGGGTGCCGTGTCCGGTGGCGGCGCGGGCTCGGGCCGGCGCTTGCGCAACGCGCCGACCGTGACCCCGGGGG
>JBKOWN010000203.1:0-11204 GCA_046724435.1 Actinomycetota bacterium | reverse complement strand
TCCCATGGCAGCACTTCGCCGAGGTCGGCCGCAGCTTCTACGACCGCGACATGCGCATGTTGCGCGAAGCGCACGGGAACTCGGTCGGCGTGCATGCGCACGTCCAGTCGCCGCACTGCTACGACGCAGCCGACGATGCCGGCGTGCTCGTGTTCCAGGACTTCGCGTTGCAGTGGTCCTACGACTCTGGCACCCGGACCAACCCGGCATTCGTCGACACCGCCCGGCGGCAGATCGCAGAGATGGCGTACCTACTGCACAACCACCCGAGCGTCGTCTACTACGCGTGCCACAACGAGCCCGCCCGGATGTTCGACCCGCGCCGGGCCGAGGACGGGAGCGAGACCGACCGGGGCGAGACCCACCTCGACGCCGAGCTCGACGCGACGCTGCGCGCGGTCGACACCGGTCGGCACGTCCACCCCGCGTCCGGCATCGGCGACGACGTCCACAACTACGCGGGATCGCTCACCGGCGGGAGCGTCTATCGGGTCCACGAGCGGCCGGCGTGGTTCGTCTCCGAGTACGGCTTCTGGACGGTCGGGCCGCAGGCCAACAAGTTCGGCGACCGCGGGTGGCCGCCCGACCCGGAGCAGCTGCGCGAATGGGTCAGTCGCCTGTCGTTCATCGGCTCGACGTGTGCCTTCGCCGGGCTGCCGTCGCGGTACGCATCGCTCGAAGACTGGGCCGGCGCCACGCAGGCGTACGGCGCAGCGCTGGCGAAGTACCAGACCGAGTGGTTCCGCGCCCACCGCGCCGATCCGTTCATGGGCTACCGGTGGCACTTCTGGGCCGACTGGTGGGGCTACGCGGGCGGGGGCCTGGTCGACGTCGAGCGCGTCCCGAAGGCGACCTACGCGGCGTTTCGGGACGCGAGCCGGCCCCGGCTGCTCGTGGGTCTGCAGGACGCCTCGGTCGTCCCCGCGGGAGCGCAGGTCGTGCCCATCGTGGCGGTGAACGACGGGCGCGAGGAATGGCAGGGCACGGCGTCGTGGGAAGTCGTCGAGGCGGCATCGGCCGTGTTCGCGCCCGACCTCGACGGCGCCCGGATCGGCCTCCCCATGCCACCCGACGCCGACGCGCGCCTCGCCGTGCCCCGCGACCGCGGCGCCGTCGTCACTCACGGCGAGCTCATCTTCGAGGCGGCGCCCACCGCCGCCACACCGGTTGGCGAGGTCACGGTCGCGCTCGCGCCCGGACAAGCGCGCACGCTGATCCTGCGCTGGACCGACGCCGAGCTCGGCGACCAGGAGAACTTCGTGCACTTCCGCTGCCCGGCCGACGGCGAGGAACACGGCCCCGGGCTCACGAGCGTCTGAGCGCCTCGCAGAGTCTCGCGACGGCGTCCGGCGTGCGGATGCCCCACCAGAAGAGGTCACGACCGTCGACGAGCCGGACGTCGGCGCCGCGGACGATCGCCTCCACCTCGTCGACATGGCGGACCTTGAACGGGTATGGCTCGCCGGGGAGCACCACGAGGTCGGCGCGGCGCGCCGCGATCTCCTCCAGCGTCGTCTCGGGATAGCGCTCGCGGGCGCCGGCGAACGCGTTCTCGATACCGACCAGCTCCAACATCGACGAGCCGTAGGTGTCCGCGTTCGTCGTCATCCACGGCCGGCGCCAGACGAGCACCGCCGCGCGCCGTGCCACACCCGGCGCCACCGCCCGCTCCTCCTCGAGCCACCGTGCCCACTCGTTGGGCGCGAAGCGCGCGGGCGGGTCCACACCAACCGCGTCGCTCAGCGCCACCACGGCGGGGCCCACGTCGGCCACCGAGCGGGGCGACATCGAATGCACACGGAGCCCGGCGTCGACGAGCGCGTCGGCGTCCTCGATCCGGTTCTCCTCGTCGTTGACGACTACGAGGTCGGGCGACAGAGCCACGATCGCTTCGACGTCCGGATTCTTGGTCCCGCCGATCGCGGGCAGGTCGGGTTGCTCGCAGAAACGTGTGCACGCCACCGGATCCACGCCGAAGGCGCGCAGCGTCTCGGTTGCGGACGGGACGAGCGAGACGACGCGGAGAGCCGTGGCTACATCCTGTCGAGGAGCGCGGCCTTCTTGGTCTCGAACTCCTCGGCGGTGATGTGGCCCTTGTCGCGCAGGGCGGCGAGCTGCTCGATCTGGTCCGGGATGTTGGCGCCACCGCCGGCCGGCGCCTGCGGAGTCGACCAGCTGGCGGTCTCCTTCGCGTTGATCTCCATCTGGCGGTAGATCTCCTGCTGTACCGCGTCCGGGTGGCGGACATCCTCGAAATGCGACTGGCCCTCCCGGCCCGCCGACTCGATGTTGAGGTCGCCGGCGCCGATCATCCGCTCGAAGATCCGCTGGTCGAAGTTGATGTTGTTGATCCGCTCGAGCGGGATCTCGACACCGTGCTTCGAGAGCATGCCGGTCCGGAAGATCACTCGGTCGTCGGTCACGACGAAGTGGGTGTACTGCCACTGGAAGTACTTGATCGCGAGCCACACGGCCCAGATGACCGCGAGGATCGCCCACGCCCACCCGGCGACCGTCTGCACCGTGCCTGACAGCGCCAGCACGCCGATGAGCGCGAGGAAGAGCGGGATCCCGGTGAGGATGTGCTTCGAGAAGTACCACCAGTGCGGATGGAGATCGAGCGCGACCGTCTCGCCCTCGTTGATCAGGTGCCGCGGGTAGGGCATGGGATCGAGGCTACGGCGACGCGACCGGGCCGAGCACGCGATCGAGGTACGGGTTCCGGAACCGTCCGTCGGGGTCGAGCCGGGCGCGGACGGCCTGGAAACGCGCCCAGTCGGGATACCTAGGTGCGAGGGTCTCGGCCCGCTGGTAGTGCATCTTCCCCCAGTGGGGCCGCCCGCCGACGTCGTCCATGATCGACTCGACGCCCCGGAAGTACTGATCGAACGGCGTTCCCGCCGACAGGTGGACCGCGAGATAGCCCGTCTCGCGCCCGCTCGCCGTGCTCAGCGGGATGTCGTCGCCCGCCGCCACCCGCAGCTCGATCGGGAAGTTCACCGCCAGGCCCTCGCCTTCGATGAGATCGCGCACGCGTAGCAGCGTTTTGCCGAGCTCTGGGCGCGGGATGGCGTACTCCATCTCGACGAACCGTACGAGCCGCCGGCTGCACAGCACCCGATGGCTCACGTCGACGACCTCGGTCTTGCCGATCCCGCCCGCGACGAGGTTCATGAGCTTCGGAACCGCGTCGGGGCGCCGGCGTCCGAGCTCGGCCGCGGCGCCGAACGCGAAATTGGCGAGCAGGATGTCGTCGCGCCACGCCTTCCACGACGACCTGGTACGGAGTGGCTCGTCGGTCCGGTTGGCGACCTTGACAGTGGCTACGTCGGTGTGCGGGAACCAGTAACAGTCGATGTGCTCGTTGTGGTCGACGATGTCGTCGAGGTCGTCGACGAGCGCGTCCAGCGGTCGGGGCTTCTCGATCGAGTGCAGACGGAACGAAGTCTCGCATTGGAGCGTCACCTTCGTCACCACGCCGAGGGCGCCGAGGCCGATGCGCGCGCACGCGAACACCTCGGGCTCTTCGTCGCGCGAGCAACGCAACACGTCGCCGTCGGCGGTGACGAGCTCGAGCCCGGTCACGAACGTGGCCAGACCACCGAAGCCCTTCCCGCCGCCGTGGGTGGCCGTCGCGATCGCGCCCGAGATCGACTGCCGGTCGATGTCACCGAGGTTGGCGAGCGCCAGATCGCGCGTCTCCAGCTCGTCGTTGAGCTGCCACAGCGGTATGCCGCCCTCGACGGTGACAGTGCGCGCTTCGCGGTCCATCGCGACGATCCGGTTGAGCGCACCGAGACGCAGCATGCGACCGTCGGTGCAGGCGATACCGGTGAACGAGTGCCCGGCACCCACGACCTTGATCGTCTGCCCCGCCCGCTTCGCCCGCTGCACCGCCTCGACGACCTCGAGCTCGCTCCTGGGCGTCTCGACGGCCGCGGGGTTGCACTGCTGGTTGCGACCCCAATTGCGCCAGCGGACCCGGTCGCGCATCGGCCCCGAGCCTAGGTGGTCCGCAAGCCGCTAGCTCCAGCCCAGTTCGCGCAGGCGGGCGTCGTCGATGCCGAAGTGGTGCCCGATCTCGTGGATGACGGTGACCCGGATCTGGTGGGCGAGGTGCGCTTCGTCTTGTGACCGCTCGCACAATGGTCCCCGGAAGATCGTGACGCGGTCCGGCATCACGCCGGCGTAGTTGAGCGGCGAACGGTTGGTGAGTTGTACGCCTTCGTACAGACCGAGGAGCGTGCCCGGCCGCCCGCCGAGCTGTTCGCGCGTCGGCCAGTCCTCGACGACGACCACGACGTTCTCCATGTGCGCGGCCAGGTCGGGGGGAATGGAGTCGAGCGCATCGGCAACGAGCTCTTCGAAGCGGGCCCGCGACACCTGCACGAAACGGAACGTAGCCGAGCGACGAACGCCCCTTGACGGCGCGCGGTCGCGGGTCGTATGTTCGCTAGCACCGGTGACAAGGGCACGGCACTGGTGATGTCTGAAAGGCAGCCGCCGGAATACGGGTCCGAGGAGTCGGTCGGCGACCGAACGTCGGAGAGATCCGGCGCCGGGGGCCGGGACAGAGCCGATGGGGACACCCCGCCCGCCGGGGAGCCCCCAAGGCAGCGGTCCGAACGGAAGGCCCCGAGGAGATCGGAGCTGCGACGCAGCGAAGACTACTCGGGGCCTTTCCCATTTCCGCCCGAGCAGGTGAGGGACGGTCCGCGGTTTCCGTCGTACCCGGTCGGTATGGTCCTCGAGTGCGCGACGACCCGTTGCTCGAGGGCCTCGATGACGCGCAGCGCGAGGCGGTCACGACGCGCGCCGTGCCGCTGGCGATCCTCGCCGGCGCCGGCGCGGGCAAGACGCGCGTCCTGACTCGCCGCATCGCCTGGCAGGCCCGGCACGCGCACATCGACCCGGGACACACCCTCGCGGTCACGTTCACGCGCAAGGCCGCGGGCGAGCTCGGCGATCGCCTGACACGGCTCGGCGTCCGCCGCCAGGTCGCCGCCGGCACGTTCCACGCCATCGCGCTGGCGCAGCTGCGACGCCGCTGCGAGGACCACGACCGGCCGATGCCGAAGCTGCTCGACCGCAAGGCGCGGCTCCTCGTGCCGATGCTGCCGGGCCGGGGCGGCGAGCGTGCGCTCCTCGCCGCCGAGGTCGCGGCCGAGATCGAGTGGGCCAAGGCGCGCCTGGTCGGCGCCGACGGCTATCAGGCCGCGGCCGAGGCGGCACGGCGGGATCCGCCGCGGCCCCCGGCCGAGATCGCCGTGCGCTTCGAGCGGTACGAACGCGAGCGCCGCCGGCGCGGGCTCGTCGACTTCGACGACCTCATCATCTGGTGCGCCCACGCACTCGAGACCGACGCCGAGTTCCAGGCCGCGCAACGCTGGCGGTTCCAGCACGTCTTCGTCGACGAGTTCCAGGACGCCAACCCCGCGCAGTTCCGCCTCGTGCGCGCCTGGCTCGGCGACCGTCCCGACCTGTGCGTCGTCGGGGACGGCGACCAGGCGATCTACGGGTTCGCGGGCGCCGACGCGTCGTATCTCACCTCCTTCGGCGACCACTTTCACGACGCGTCGGTCGTGTGCCTCGGCACGAACTACCGCTCATCGCCGCAGGTCGTGTCGGCGGCGGCGGCGGTGCTGACGGCGACGGGCGAGCGCACCGCCGTCCGCAGCTCGCGACCGGAGGGCCCGCTCCCCGTCGTGCGCTCATACGCGAGCGACGAGGCCGAGGCCGAAGGTGTGGCTCGCGTGTTGCGCCGCGACCATCCCCCGGGGACCGCGTGGTCGTCGGCGGCGGTGTTGTACCGGACGAACGCGCAGTCGGCGCTCTTCGAGGAGGCGCTGCGGCGCGAAGGGGTCCCCTTCCGGGTCCGGGGCGGCGGACGGTTCCTCGACCGACCGGAGGTACAGGTCGCGCTGGACACGCTGCGCGAGAGGAGCCGCGAACAGCCCGGGGTCCCATTCTCAGGCCAGCTGGAAGCCCTCACCGAGAGCAGCACCGACGTGTCCGAGGAACGTCGCGAGCACGTCGAGGCGATCGGTCGCCTCGGCCGCGACTACCTCGTCGCCGACGGCGGGGACGGCTCGTTCGCCGGGTTCCTCGAGTTCCTGCAGACGGCGTTGCGGGCCGGCGACGATACGGGGGCATCGAGCGCCGACGCGGCGGAGCTGCTCAGCTTCCATCGGGCCAAGGGACTCGAGTTCGACACCGTGTTCGTCGTCGGTTTGGAGTCGGGGCTCGTGCCGATCGTGCACGCGGAGACGCCGTCCGAGAAGGCCGAGGAGCTCCGTCTCCTGTACGTGGCGTTGTCGCGCGCCGAACGAGCGCTGCACGTGAGCTGGGCCCAGAAGCGAACCGTCGGGATGCGGACCTACCGCCGTACACCCAGCCCGTGGCTGGCTCCGATCGAGGCGACGGTGTCGGCCGCGCGCGCGCCGGAGCGCAGCAGCACGGCTCGCGACCAGCGGGGTGAGGGGCTCGCCGCCGCCCGTGAGCAGGTCGCGGGGGCGCGGCGCCAGTCGGGCGGCGCGGGCGAGCGCCCGCTCGACGCTCAGGCAACAGAGCTCCTCGGTGCGCTCCTCGAATGGCGTCGCAACCTCGCGCGCGCGTCGGGCGTGCCGGCGTACGTGATCTTCCACGACACGACCCTCGAGGCGGTCGCCCGCGACCGGCCGCGGTCCCGGGGCGACCTGCTGACGATCCCGGGGATCGGGCCGGTCAAGCTGCAGCGGCACGGCCAGGCCCTGCTCGAGATGGTGGGCCGCCACCCCGGCTGACTCCCGTTGACGGGGCGGCCCGCCTCGGCCACGATGCGGGCACGGCACCGGCACCGGAGTGACGCGATGGCTTGGTCGAGCTTCCCGGTCTTCCCCTCCGACGACGGATGGCCCTACCCCGATCTTCCCGGCGGGTTGGACGATCCTGCCGCCGACGACGAGGTCGACCTCGACGCGCTCGAGCTGCGGGCCGACCCGCGCGCGTTCGATTGCCTCGACCCGACCGAATACGAGCTCGTCTGCCGGCGGTTCGGGTTCAACTGCTCGGCAACGTCGATGAAGGACCTCGCCCACGAGCACGGCTGGTCGCACACCGAGACTCGCGACGTGCTGGGCGGCGCCATCGACAAGCTCCGGACCCGACTCACCACCGACACGGTCTGAGCCGCCCGCGCCGCAGTCGCGGCGCGATCAGCATTCGCTCCAAAGGCCGCGGCCGGCGCGCTTGGCGTCGAGCTCCTCGCGCAGCATCGTGCGGGCGTGCGCGTGATTGGGCTCGATCACCAGGAGGCGGGCATAGCCGCGCCGCAACAACTCGTCGTTGAACCGCTCGCCGTCGACGACGACGTACGCGAGGCGGCGGCCGTACCGGTCACGTCCCTCGATGTCGTCCTCGAGCTGCACCGACCGTCCCGCCAGCTGCTCCTCGGTGAACGCGGCGGCCTCGGGGCCGAAGCACTCGACCGGCTTGGTCGGGTGGTGCGTCTCGGGCGTGTTGATGCCCAACAGCCGGACGGTGTCGCTGTCGGAGCCGCGGACGACGTCGATCGTGTCGCCGTCGACCACGCGGACGACGGTCCATTCGGCGGTCGCGACGCGGCGTGCCTGTCCGAGCCGCCAGCCCCCGAGCGAGGCGGCGGCGAGGATCGCCACGACCACGACCCGGGAGCGGGTCATGCCGGGATCGTAGCGAGCGGGTGTGACGACGTCCCGGGTCAGTACTGGCGGTAGTACGGCTTCTCGAGGTCGCGCTTCTCGAGCAGGATGAAGACGAGCCCGTGCGGATCCGCGAACCAGGTGGTGCGCAGGCCGACGATCTCGGCCGTTCCGCGAGTGAGGAAGCGCACACCCTTGCCTTCGAGCTCGGCGCGCGTCGCGGCGATGTCGTCGCACACGAGCCCGACGTGGGTGAACCCGTGGTCCACCACCGACGCGTCCGGTGGCCGGGGACGACCGGGCGCGCGCGGATACTCGATGACCTCGAGCACACGGTCGTCGCCGTCCGGGAACCCGAGGATGGCGGCCTTCACCGCGACCGGGCTCGGCACCAGCTCGCCCATGTCGCGCTCGATGGCGTCACCCTCCACGAGGTAGGGCGGCGAGAGGACGGTGAGGCCGAGGACGGACCGGTACCACTCCACGGCCGCCTCGACGTCCGGCACGCACACCGCCGTGTGGGCGAGCCCGGTGATCACGCGAGTGACGCTAGGGGATGAGCGATCACGAGGGAGCCCGCCGCTAGCTTTCCCGATGATGGCTCGACGAGTCCGGCGTCTCGCGGTCGTCGTGCTCGTGCTCGTGGTGGCCGGTGTGGTCGCGCTCGTGCTCACGACGCGCCCGAAGCTCGACGACCGGAGGAACGACGTCGACCGCGCCTGGACACCCCTTCGGGGACCGCTCGGAGAGAGGTATGCCAAGCTCGCAGAAGCGAACGCGCAACTCGCAGCGGCCGGCGGCGGCGAACGAGACGCCTCCCGCGCGCTCGGCCTCGGCCTGGCTCGTTGGGGCCAGCTGCGGCGGGCCAAGGACGACGATGCGGACGCCGACGCCGAGGCCCGGACCGCCGACCAGCTCGAGGGGCTCGCTACGAGACTTCAGGCGGTCGTGTCGAGCTCCGACCGGTTGCGGGCATCCGACGCCCTGAACCAGGCGATCGCCGCCTTCCAGGGGACGGTCCCGCCACCGCCGGCGGTCACCGCGTACAACCGCGCCGTCGGCGACTACGAGGATGAACGCAACGGCCTCCTCCGTAGCCCGGTTGCGAGCGTGTTCGGGTACGACTCGCGACCGACGCTGGTGTTCTCGGGTTAGCGCGCGGCGCCGATGACGTTCTGGTTCGCCCGCTCGATCCGGGCCACCTCGCCGACGGGGGCGACGCGCCAGAAGCTCTTCAGCGTCGTGTCCCAGTCGTCGAGCATCGCGGATGCGCGCGGCGACCCGGTGAGCTCACGGTGCCGCTCGACCAAGAACCGAAGCTCGGCCGCCTGCGGATCGTCGAGCTTCGACGCTTCCACCAGCTGCGGGTTCAGCCGCGCCGACAGCAGCCCGTCGGGATCGAACACGAACGCCTGCCCGCCGGTCATGCCGGCGCCGAGGTTATAGCCGAACGGGCCCAGGACGACGCACGTGCCGCCGGTCATGTACTCGCACGTGTGGTCGCCGGTGCCCTCGACGACGGCGGTCGCGCCGCTGTTGCGCACCATGAAGCGCTCGCCGACACGTCCGGCGACGAACAGTTGCCCACCGGTCGCGCCGTACAGGACCGTGTTGCCAGCGAGGACGGCGTCGCCGGCGTCGCCGTCGGGCGGACGCACGGCGACGCGTCCTCCGCCCATGCCTTTGCCGAGGTAGTCGTTCGCCTCCCCGACCAGCTCGAGCGCGACGCCGTCGGCGAGGAACGCCCCGAAGCTCTGCCCGGCCGAGCCCGTGAGGCGGGCCGCCACCGAGCCGGGTGGGAGACCCTCGCCCCACTCGAGCCCGATCGCGCCGCCGAGCGACGCGCCGACCGTGCGGTCGGCGTTGGTGATCTCGTACTCGAGCTCGACGTCGCCACCGCCCCACAACGCCGGGAAGGCGTCGGCGAGAAGTCGCTCGTCGAGGGACGACCGCGGCCGCTGGATCGGAACCGTCGCCACGAAGTGCCGCGGTCCGTCCGCCTCGGGTGTCGCCAGCAGCGGTGACAGGTCGAGCGCATCGGCGCGCGCGTCGCCGGTCGTGCGCTGACGGAGCATGTCGACGCGACCGATCGCCTCGTCGAGGCTCCGCACGCCCAGCGAGGCGAGCGTGCGGCGGACCTCTTCTGCGACGAAGATCATGTACGTGGCGACGCCTTCCGGCGTGCCGGTGAACTTGGCCCGCAGGTTCGGCCGCTGGGTCGCGATGCCGGTCGGGCAGGTGTCGCGGTGGCAGGCGCGCACCATGATGCATCCCTCGGCGAGCATCGCAGCCGTGCCGAAGGAGTACTCGTCGGCCCCCAGGAGCGCCGCCATGACCACGTCGCGGCCCGTCTTGAACCCGCCGTCGACGCGGACGCGCACACGGTCCCGCAGGTCGTTCTCGATGAGGGCCTGCTGGGTGTCGGCGAGACCCAGCTCCCATGGCATGCCGGCGTTCTTGATCGACGACAACGGCGACGCGCCGGTGCCTCCGTTGTTGCCCGAGATCTGCACCACGTCGGCGAGCGCCTTCACGACGCCGGCGGAGATGGTGCCGACGCCGTCCTCGGCCACGAGCTTCACCGACACCTCGGCGAGCGGGTTGACCTGCTTGAGGTCGTAGATGAGCTGGGCGAGGTCCTCGATCGAATAGATGTCGTGGTGCGGCGGCGGGGAGATCAACCCGACGCCCGGCTGTGTGTGGCGCAGGCGCGCGATCTCGCCGCTCACCTTGTGGCCCGGCAGCTGACCGCCCTCCCCCGGCTTCGATCCCTGCGCGATCTTGATGTTGAACTCGTCCGCGAAGGCGCAGTACTCGGGTGTGACCCCGAACCGTCCTGACGCGATCTGCTTGATGCGCGAGTTGCGGTCCCGCTCGGTCCCGCGGGTGCGATAGCGGGCCGGGTCCTCGCCGCCCTCGCCGCAGTTGCTCTTGCCTCCGAGCATGTTCATCGCGATCGCGAGCGTCTCGTGCGCTTCCGCCGACAGCGCGCCGTGCGACATGGCGCCGGTCGAGAACCGCGCTGTGATCGCCTCGGCCGGCTCCACCTCCTCGATCGGGACCGGCTCACCGCCGGGAACCAGGTCGAGCAGGTCGCGCAGTTCGGTCGTGGGCCGAGACTCGACGAGGTCACGGAATCGCTCGTATAGGTCGGCGCGTCCGCCCTTGATCGCCCCCTGCAGGAGGTGGGCGGCGCGCAGGTCGGTCGGGTCCGGCTCCGGCAACGGCTCGGCATCCGGGCCCTGCAACACGATGACCTTGCCCTGGTCCTCGCTCGGCGCCGGCTCGACGCCGGCAAGCTTCCCGCTGACCTCGCTCTTCTTCCTCGGCTTGCGATCACCGTTCTCGCCGTCCCCTTCGGGGGTGAGCCCGAGCGAGTCGTGCAGCGCGTCGACCACATCGGGGTTGTTGCCGTGGTACTCGCCGCCGCGCTTGCGGTAGCGGAAGAACCCGGGCTCGTCGAGCGACGCCTTCTCGCCCGCGAACGCGGCTTCGTGCCGTCCGAGGATGTCGGCGCCGAGCGTGTCGAAGCCCACGCCCCCGACC
>JBKOWN010000200.1:0-27783 GCA_046724435.1 Actinomycetota bacterium | reverse complement strand
CAACCTCACCTACCCGTTCGGGAGCTACGTGGTCGTGGTCGAGGTCGACGAGGAGACCGGCGTGTGGAAGGTGCGCCGCATGGTCGCCGTCGATGACTGCGGCGTGCGCATCAACCCGATGATCGTCGAGGGTCAGATCTGTGGCGGGCTCGCCGAGGGCTACGCGATGAGCTCGATGCAGTTCATGACCTTCGACGAGGACGGCAACTGCATCGGCTCGAACTTCATGGACTACCTCATCCCGACCGCTTGGGAGACGCCACGCTTCGAGCTCGACGAGACGGTGACGCCGTCGCCGCACCACCCGATCGGCGCCAAGGGCGTCGGGGAGTCCGCCACCGTCGGCTCACCGGCGGCGTACGTGAACGCGGTCATCGACGCGCTCCTGCCGTACGGCGTGCGCAACATCGACATGCCGGTGACCCCGGCGCGCGTGTGGGCGGCGATGCAGGAGGCGAAGGCAGGGTAGGGGGGAACCATGACCCCGAGCGTGCTCGAGCTTGCCGGCGACCTCGCCCGGCGCGGTCGGGCGTTCGTGCTCGCGACGGTCGTGTGGCGACGGAGCCCGACGTCGGGCAAGCAGGGATCGAAGGCCGTCATCCTCCCGGACGGCACGGTACGGGGGTGGCTGGCCGGCGCGTGCGCCGAGCCGACGGTCATCACCGAGGCGCGCACCGCGATGGCCGACGGGCGCCCCCGGCTGTTGTTCCTCGGACCCGCCGACGAGCTCGACGGCGTGTTGCGCGCCGGCGTGACGGCGGTCCCGTTGGCCTGCGAGAGCGAAGGAGCGCTGGAGGTGTATCTCGAGCCGAACCTGCCGCCGCCCCAAGTCGTCGTGATCGGTCGCGCACCGGCGGCGGACACGATCGCGGCGCTTGCCCACGCCCTCGAATGGCGGGCCACGATCGTCGACGACGAGGGGTCGGCTGACCATCCCGACGGCATCCCGGTGGTCCCGGAGCTCGAACTCGGCGGCCTCGGCGTCGACGCGGCCACAGCCGTCGTCGTCGCGACGCAGGGCCACTACGACGAGGCGGCCCTCGAGGTGGCGCTCGCCACCTCCGCCGGATACGTGGGGTTGATCGCGTCGCGCCGGCGGGCGGATGCCGTGCGCGACTACCTGCGCGACCGTGGACTCGCCGACGAGGCGCTCGATCGCGTGCACGCGCCGGCGGGGCTCGACCTCGGCGAGGTCGACCCGGGCGAGATCGGTGTGGCGGTGCTCGCCGAGCTCGTCACGCTGAAGGCAGCGGGTGAGCTCGGCCCGTCGGTGACGCCGGCGTCGCCGTTCGACGAGCAACGTGATCCCGTGTGCGGCATGATCGTCGACACGGCCCGCGTCCGCCTCCGGAGTGAGCACGAGGCCCGCACGTACTTCTTCTGCAGTGCGGGCTGCCGGCGAAAGTTTGACGCCGACCCGGTCAAGTACGCAGTGGACTGACGCCGAGTCGTCGGGACACGGCGACATAATCGTCCCACGTGTCTATGTCCTGGGGCCGGGGCTTCTGGACGCGCACGCGTCGGACGCGGTCCTCGGGCTCGGCGTCGACGAGCTTCCACACGGCCTTGTCGCCGTGGAGGGCGCGCAAAGCCGGGAACGCGTCGGCGGAGAACACGAACGGGTGCCCGAGCCCGTCGTCGTAGGCGGTGACGGCCGCCCACGACGGTTGGGCGCGCCACGCCGCGAGGACGGTGTCGATGATCGTCGCGTCGACGCCCGGCATGTCGCCGAGCAGCATCATGATCCCCGCGCACTCGCCGGCGTGGTCGAGGCCCGCTAGCAGCGACGACGCGCACCCGGTGCCGTACGCGGCGTTGTAGACGACGCTGGCGCGGGTTGGTCGGATCGCGCCGGCCGCCTCGTCGGCCGCGCCGCCCAGGACAAGGCAGACCCGGTCGAGCGCGGACTTCTCGGCATCACGGAGGGTCCAACCCAGGACCATCGTGTCGCCGAGCGGCAGCGTCTGCTTCGGCCGCCCCAGCCGACGTGACGATCCCGCTCCCAGGAGCACGCCGACGACTTCTGCATCAACCATCTGCATGACACTCTCGCACTCCCGGTCGGCTCGTCCTCAGCCGGTGCACCTCCTGGACCCAAAACCCGACCCCACAGGTGGGTGTTTTCATCCGGTTCGGGAGGTTCTCATGGGCGTGTTCCAGCGATTCATCGAGCGCAACCGCCGATCTGCGTGCGAGCTCAGTGCACCGAACGTGCGACAGAACGTCGGCAGTTGAGAGCCGCCATGTGCGCCATGTCGGCACGTATGGCGCCGCCGGCTATGTCGGGTGAGCTGGCACGCGTTCGCCGCTTGCCGCCTCGCTGTCGTCGAAAACCGCGACATGCCCAAGGTTCCCGGCGCCCTCGAAGTAATGCCACCGCCCCCTGTCGGACCGGATGAGGACTGCACGGCCCTGAAGCCGCTGATTGCTAGATCGAGGGCGCGGGACGTCGGGCCAATGGTCGATTTCGCCGTGCACCGGGCACGTCCAGACCAGCCGGTCCAGGTCGACTTCGATGAGGAGCCGACACTCACCGCGCCCGTGGTGCCAGGGCTCGTCAGTGAAGATGGTGAGCGCCCAACTGACCTTTCCTCGGTCATTGCGGGCGATTTCCAGGTCTCCGGCCGTCACGTTGGGCTCATCCTCGTCGTGGTCGACCCGGAGCCGCGTCGCCGTGAACTGCATGGATGGCACGGCGCACCTCCTGCCGCCGCCCGCCTTAGTGCGCAAAAGTACACGGAGGTGATGGGTCGGCACAAGAGGCCCTTGAGCCAAATCAGCAACACCAGCCACAGACGCCTGCCGCGATCATGGCCCACAGCAGCGCGGTCGAGCTCGCCGCGGACCCGCGACGTCGATCTATGTGGGCTAGAAACCGCTGTCCCGTCGCTTACGAGCGCTCCGTTTCCTGACCCCCGTTGGTGGGCGTGTCGATCGTGACCGGTTGGAAGCAGAGCGCCGGCCGGGAAGGCGGGAAACCCCCGGTCCTCCTCTTGGGTCTCCCGCGTTCCCTTTCCTACGAGGGTCCCGATCGCGGTTCCCCCGGGGACGCGCGTCGATCATGAGCTTGTCGTTCCACGTGATTCATGACTCACGACACGGTTCTCGGGTGACGTCCGACACGGCAGGCGCCGCGAGCCCGCCGCTGTGGCTCAACGTTCCCACGCTGATCGCGAGATCGAGCGCAGGAAGGCCCCGGCTGGCGCCTTCGTCCGTGGCTGCCCCGCGGCTCGACTTATCCCCGGAGTTCCGCCGCTGGCCCAGCACGGCTTTGAGTGGTTCGACGAGCTCGAGCGCTCCGTCGCGGTCGGGGGTAGCAACGTGCAACGCGTGTGCCACGAGCAAGTTTCTCTCGGCTACCCGCCCGTTCAGCCCCGCTGCTTGTTGGATCATGTCTGCGGCATCGCGCGAGTTCCTGATCAGCGACTCGGGGTTGCGCCGAACGGCGCCAGGATGACACTGCTGCGAGCTCTTACGGCGTAGTGGGGGAGCGAATAGCGCCGGATCTGGCGACTGCCCGGTCTGCAGCGCTCGGTCTGTTCGGTTCAGCTAGCGCGTGGGTGAAGAGCGCTACCCCGTGAGCGGGTTGAAGTTGGCGTGCGCAACGAGCTGCCACGTCTTACCGTTCCGGAAAAACACCGAGAGCCGAGGGGCCGGGCCAGGCGTAGCCGGTTTTCCGTTGACCACGCCTTCGATCGTGGCTTGGTATCGGGCGATGAGCACCGAACCGCTCTTCGTTGCCGTCAGGTCGGAGATGGAGAACTTTGTGATGGTCGGTAGGCTCGCCAGATACTCGGCTTTGGTGCCGCCGCTGCCGTCGGCTCGCTCGAGCTGGAAGGCAGGCGAGAGGAACCGCTGGAGTCCTGTGACGTCATTGTGCTCAATGAGATTGAAGAAGCGCGTGACGAGAGGGCTTGCCGTCGCTGTTGGGTCGGTGAGGCGAGGGGCAGGCCTCCTCGGTGCTTGGGCAGTGAACCCGAAGGACAGCAACGCCACCACGACGACGCATCCGAGCACGCCTAAACGACTGAGACGCATGGCATCTCCCTCCTGGTCCAAATCGGTGACGACTATCCGCTTGTTGTGGCGACAGTAGATGTGCCTCCTATTTCAGGGCGTCCAGGAGCTCCCGGCAGGCCTGCTCGCAGCGTCGGCAGGCCTCGGCACAAACGCGGCAGTGCTCGTGCATCTGGGCATGCCTCTCGCACTCGTCGCCGCAGCTCTTGCATGTGGCCACGCAGGCCTCCAGCAGCGGTTTGGTGACGTTGGCGTCATAGGCAGTCTGACGACTCGTGACTCCTACGGTGGCGGTACAGACGTCGGCGCAGTCCAGGCATAGCCGGATGCACTTGACCATCTCGCTCAGGTTCCGCTCGCTCAAGTCATCGTCGGCGTCGGCGATGCAGGCCTGGGCGCAGTCGTTCAGCGCGTCGATGGTGCGGGCCAGCAACCCAGAGTCGACGTTCAAGGTCCCTGGGTACATGTCCAGCAGCTGCTTGGCATAGCTCATGGCCCCTCCTTTGAAGGCGACAAGCGACAGCACCAAGTTCCCGGTTTCCTGCACCCGTCGGCGCGCGCCCTCTCTTCATGTCAGCATCCGCCGCTTGGTCGGCGGGCTGCGACACCAGCATCGCGCCACCCGTATGAGCTCGTAGCGCTCGACGGCACAGAACGCCGGTTGCGCGCGCCAATTGCCCGTCGACGCGGCCATGGTTATGTGCGGGGCGGAGCTGCCAGCGGCCAGCCTTTGTGCGCGCCGGTCACGAGGAACCGAGCGTCATCTGGTCCATTTGGCTGTGCCGGGGAGTGGTGAGGCCTGGGATAGCGGTGGGTGCGATGAACAGGAGCACGCCGAGGGCCAGGAGGACTGCGGCGGTTCCATGTGCGACGCGGCGCCACGGGACGATCTTCTCGGCTGCGATGAGGCTGGCGACCACGGCCATCCAGACGATGCTCATGACCCCTAATGCGAAGAGCGATGCCATGAGGGCCCAGCAACAGCCGACGCACCATGCACCGTTCTTGGCTCCCATCTGGAACGCGCCCGACCAGCCGTCGCGCCAGGAGCCCAGTAGGAAGCCGAGGGGGCTGCGGCACTTCGCGAGGCAGACGTCCTTCATTGGTGTCAGCTCGTAGACGGCAGCGACGACGAGCGTGCCGCCGGCCACCCACCGGCCGGCACCGTCCCACGCGAGGAGGTCGCCCGACATCGAGGTGATCGCCACTCCAATCGCGAAGGCGAGCACCCCGGCGCCGGCCCAAGTGAAGAGATAGCCGGACGCGAACATGAGCGGCGACACCGGAGAGCGCTGCTTGGTCATACGGGAGTACAGCGCCGCCGTCGGGGCGACCGACGGGAACATCATCGCGGCCATCATCACGACCCAGACCGTGAGGAACCAGCCGAACGTCCCGAGACCGGTCCAGGGCCCGTTGTCCATCCCCTGCATCTGGTCCGCCGTCCACCACCAGCCGATTGCGGCAAGGGTGAAGAGCAGTACGACCAGGCCCAGCCGTGTGCGTACCGCTGACAGAGCGGGAGCGAGCCCTCCGCCTGCGGGAAGGGCGGCCTGCGCCGGGGCGCTCATTGCGTCAGGCGGCCCAGGAGAACTCGGACGTCGAGAGCCCGGTCTTGCCCTCGTACTGGATGCCGAAGGCGTCGATACGCGATCGCTTCGCCTCGGCCATGGTGAGGTTCGAGCCGACCGGATGGAACATCCCGTCGAATCGCACAGGTCTGCCCGTTTCGACACCGAACGGCACGATGTCCTCAACCTCGAAGTCGATCGCGTCTCCGACGCGGACGCTGTGACGTAGGCCATCGTCGACGACATCGATCGGCGCGCGTTCGGCGCCGAGGATCTCGCCCACCAAGGGAGCGAGCGCGCTCATCGGGCCGCCGAGCTGCCCGCTGAAGACCTGAACCAGCTTCTCGAATTGCGCGTCGCTGGCCTGGGCGTCGATGAACACGCCGAGCCGCCAGTTTCCTTCGGTCATGATCTTGGGCGTATCCGCGATGATGGCCACCTTCAGGCCGCCGATGTCGGTGCCTTCGACCTGACCCTCGCGGATGTTGAAGACGAGAGTGACACGACAGAAGTCGTAGGTGGCGCCGTGGTCGAAGGAGAGGTTGCAGGGGCACATCAGCTCGCACGAACACGTCTCGACGTAACTGCCCTTCAGGTTCCAAGCCATCGACGGACCCCCTACGAGAGAGGGTGAGTGTCCCCTCTCCGATCGGAGCGTGTCAACCGATCGACCCGGGCGAAGGTCTCCCTCATTCCGACCGCCGCTCGGATCGCGATCGTCGAAACATGACAGCGATCTGCCGACGCGGGCCGCCTGCGGCGATAGACGTGGCGCTTTGCCCACGGCCCCGATTGTCGGCCTCGGGTATAACTAGCGGCCGTGACGCACGTTGGCTCCGTGGAGTCAGTCTGGAGATATCCGGCGAAGTCCATGATGGGCGACCGGTTCTCGCAGATGCCCCTCGACCATGGCGGCGTCGTTGGTGACCGCGGATGGGCAGTCCGGGATGACGTTCGAGGCGGTATCCGCGGGGCGAAAAAGATCGGCGGCCTCATGCGGCTGCATGCCCGCTATGTGGAGGAGCCGACGCGGGGCGAGTCGCCGCCTGCAATCGAGATCGCCTCACCCGATGGGCGGTGTGTTCGCTCGGATGATGAAGACGTCAACGAGAAGCTCTCGCAAGTTCTCGACCATCCGGTCACCCTGTGTCCGCTCCGACCGGCGACAGACCTCGATCACTACCGCCGAGGTGCGCCGGACACCGAAGACACCGACTCCGAATTGCGCGCGATGTTCGGGCGCGATCCCGACGAGCCGCTGCCGAGCTTCGAGGGGCTTCCACTCGACGTGCTCCTCGAGTACGAGTCGCCACCGGGGACGTACTTCGACGCGTTCCCGATCCACATTGTGACCGACCGCTCACTGGAGACGCTTGCTGGGCTCGCTCCGGGGTCCGAGTTCGATGTGCGTCGCTTCCGGCCGAACGTCGTCGTTGCCGTCGATCAAGACGTCATGGGCGAATTCCCCGAACAGACGTGGCTCGGCCAGAGGCTTCGAGTGCGGGATGTCGAGCTCGAAATCACCGCGCCCTGCCCACGGTGCGTCATGGTGACCCGCGAGTTCGCCGATCTCTCCGCGGACCGTCAAGTGCTGCGCACGATCGTCCGCCACGCCGAACAGAACATCGGCGTGTACGCGAACGTCGTTCGGCCCGGAACGCTCGAGACGGGAACGGCGGTCACGCTTGCGTGATCGTTCGGCGCAGCGTCGTCGTGCGACCGTCGCCGGCGGACTCGTCCGTTAGACCGAGACGAACAGGGAACGGAAGCTGCTGGCTACCTGCGAGTCGCCGCGCACCGTCCCTCCGTTCACGCGGCCGTATGCGGCAAGCACCAGCGTCGCGGGGTCGAACTCGAGGATCGCCTGGCATTCGTCGAGGTCGCCGGGCGCGAACCGTAGGCCGTTCTCGGAGACGTCGCACCTCGTGTCGCCGCCGTTCTGACCGCTCGTGCGGATGCCGACCGCGTAGGGCGAATCGACCGAGGTGGTGTCGGCGGTCGCGCCCCAGAAGAGGTAGACGAACGGCACGAGGAGGTCGGCGGCATCTCCCGCGATCGCATGGCGCGCGCCCAAGCCTTCCCTCACGTCCCAGCCGTGGACGGTGTAACCACCCAGAAGGCCCTCGGCGATGAACATCGCGGGGAGCGGACCGAAGTAGCGCTCCGGAACGACGAGGCCCGACCAGTCGGCGTCTGAGAGCGATTCGAGTTCGTGCATCAGACGCGCCGCGTCGTCGCGGGCGCGCTCGAGCAAGTCATCACGTGGCACATCGCGGAACGCGCGGGCGGCTTCGTCGGATGCATTGGCCATGCCTGCCACGCCGATTGGCTCTTTCGCGGCGGCGACGCCCCGGCGCGCAATGTCGAAGGCGGAAAGGTACCCCTCGGTCTCTGCGACGAGATGGCCGACCATGTCGCGGATCTCCCAGCCCGGGCACGCCGTCGGAACGTTCCAGTGCATGGGTTCGGCCGCGAGGTCGAACATCTCGTCGATTTCCCGCTCGAGCACACCGAGCACGCGGCCCTTGCTCGCCGGGTCCATGAAGTCCCACGTTCGGTCACCCATCGTCCACCCCTTCTCGAAGAGCACGTCGATCGCACTGGTCGATGGCGCCCTGCTTGCCCGGACAACCGCGGCGGCCCAGGTTAAGCGACGGAGCCGGGTCCCGACCCGTCGGGGACGAGTCCCCGGCTCCCGCGGCCGTCGGTTATCGGGTCGTCGTCCCGGTGATGTTGAAGGTGATGACGTTGGTGTTGGAATTCAGCGTGGCCGTGTAGGTGTAGTTGCATTTCTCACCCTTGTGCACGCCGGTTCCTCCCTGGACGCATTTGCCGCTGCCGGCGATCGGGACCATGCCGTTGGCGTCTGGTGCGCCGAGGGTGAATTCTTCCTCGAACTTCCCGAGTCCGTTGGCCGTGTAGCGGCTCGCGGTGTCGATGCCGCTGTCGCCGTTGAGCGTGACCTTCGCAACGGTCGCGCCGTCGCCGTCGATCGAGTTATCGACCGACGCGACAAGGAGCATGGAGCCGTCATCTTGGGTGATCGACGCTCCGCTGCCGGTCTGGGTCCACTGCTTCGTCTTGTTGGGCACAGCCGAAGCGCGTTGATCATTGCCTTCGCCCATGGCGGAGGCTGCGGTCATGACGAGTCCGGCCGTGGTTGCTGCTGCTACCGCAGCGATACGAAGGGCCCGTCGTCGTGTTGCGCTGCGCCGCTCAGGATTCGCTGTGCCGCGCGCTCAAGGGACGCTCAGGGACGGGTCGAAAACCTCGAAAAGTCGCCGGTCTAAGCTGATGTGTTGTGCCGGGCCGGACCGAGAAGGAGTCGCCGGCCCGCTAGGGGTGGGGCGCGATGTCGCATGTCGAGTTCGCTGTTTTGGGGCCGCTGGAGGCGACCCGTGGCGGATCGCCGATCGCCTTAGGTGCAGCGAGGCAACGGGCTCTGTTGGCGTTGCTGTTGATTCACGCCAACGAAGTGGTCTCGTCCGAGCGCCTGATCGATGGGCTGTGGGGACCGGAACCGCCGGCGGGCGCGGCGCACAGCTTGCAGGTCTATGTATCGGGGTTGCGCAAGGCCCTCGAACCGGAGCGGGACCCGGGTACGCCGGCGAAGGTTTTGGTGACCCGGACGCCGGGATATGCCGTGCGCGTCGGTGACCGGGCCCTGGATCGGTTGTGCTTCGAGCGTTTGGTCGGCGAGGGCCGGCAGGCTCTGCGCGAGGGCGATCCAACCGGCGCGGCGAGACTGTTGGATGAGGCCCTGGAGTTGTGGAGGGGTCCGGCGCTGGTCGACTTTGCGTTTGAGGCTTTCGCCCAGGCCGAGGCGACCCGCCTCAACGAGTTACGTGTCAGCGCGCTCGAAGACAAGCTCGAGGCGGAACTGGCGCTGGGCCGTCATGGCGAACTGATCGGTGACCTGGAGACGGCCGCCCGCGACAACCCGTTGCGAGAGCGGCTCTGGGCCCAGTGGATGCTGGCGCTGTACCGTTCGGGCCGCCAAGCCGAGGCCCTGCGCACGTACCAGCAGCTGCGCGCGCACCTCGGCGACGAGCTCGGGATCACGCCGAGCCCAGAGCTCGTCGCACTGGAAGAAGCCATCGTGCTGCAAAAACCCGAGCTTGACTGGCAGGAACCTGAGCCAATCACCAGCTCGGCCCGCCACGACGTGCCGAGCGGGGTGGTGACGTTCCTGTTCACCGACCTCGAGGGATCGACTCGTCTGTGGGACGCCCATCCCGAGGCGATGCAGGGCGCGTTGGCGCGTCACGACGAGATCCTGCGCGAGGTGGTCGAGGGCCACGGCGGGCAGGTGGTGAAGTCGACGGGTGATGGCGTGTTTGCCGTGTTCGCCGGGTCCGCAGATGCCCTTGGCGCGGCGGTCGCGGCCCAGGTTGCCCTGTCGGGGGAGCCGTGGGCTGTGCCGGGCCCGTTCCGGGTGCGGATGGGCCTGCACGCCGGGGAGGCCCTACGTCGTGAAGGGGATTATTTCGGTGCCGCGCTGAGTCGGGCCGAGCGAATCACGAGCGCGGGTCATGGCGGGCAGGTTCTGTGCTCAGCTGCGATCGAGGCGCTGGTGCGTGACACGCTGCCGGCGGGTGTGGAGCTCGTCAACTTAGGGGAGCAGCGCCTGCGCAACCTGAGTCGTCCTGAGACGATCTTCCAGGTCACCCACCCTGACCTGGAGGGCGAGTTCCCGCCGTTACGGTCGTTGGACGCGTTTGCGGGCAATCTGCCCGCACCGATGAGCTCGTTCATCGGTCGGCACGGTCAGCTTCCTCGCGTGGTTGCCGCGCTCGGTGAATACAGGCTGGTGACCCTGACCGGGGTCGGTGGCGTCGGCAAGACCCGTCTGGCGTTGCAGGTGGCGGGGGAGGTGCAACCGGGCTTCCGTGATGGCACCTGGTGGTGCGAGCTGGCGCCGGTCCGCGACCGGAGGGGCGTGGCAGAGGCGGTTGCGGGACTGTTCTCCGTGACGGCCGGGGCGGCCCAGACGGTCGAGGAGGCGTTGATCGAGTTCTTGCGCCACAAGGAGCTGTTGTTGGTGCTCGACAACTGCGAACATCTCCTCGAGCCCGCCGCGCACCTCGTCAACACGTTGCAGCGGTCGTGCGCGCGCCTGGTGGTGTTGACCACGAGTCGCGAAGGTCTCGGCGTCGACGGCGAACGAATTCTGCCGACACCGTCGCTGGCTGCGCCGCCTGCCGACGCCGCTCCGGAGACGATCATGGAGGCGGACGCGGTGCGACTGTTCGTGGAGCGCACGGCCGCCGTCACACCCAACTTTGAGCTCACCGACGAGAACGCGACCGCAGTCGCGCAAGTGTGTCGTCGCCTGGATGGGGTGCCGCTGGCCATCGAGCTCGCCGCGGCTCGGGTTCCCGCGATGACTCCCGCGGAGCTCGCACAGCGTCTCGACACGCGCTTCCAGGTGCTGGCGGGTGGGCGTCGGGGTGCGGTAGAGCGTCACCAGACGCTCCGCGCCGCGATCGACTGGTCGTACGACCTCTTGGACGACCCGGAGCGGAAGCTCTTGGCCCGGCTGTCGGTGTTCGCCGGCGGCTGCACCCTCGATGCTGCCGAAGCGGTCTGCGGTGGCGACGGGATCGATCGCGACCTGGCGTTCGAATCCCTTGCGCGCCTGGTCGCCGGGTCCTTGGTGGTCGCCGAGGAACACGGAGCCCAGACCCGCTACCGCCTCCTCGAGACCATCCGCCAATACGGCGAGGAACGCCTCGGTGATGCCGGCGAGACCGACACGCTGCGCGCGCGTCATGCCGCCCACTACACCGGGTTCGCCGAGCAGGCCTTTGCGCACCTCCACGGTCCGGAACACGTGGTGTGGGTCGGCCGCCTCAGCGGCGAGCGCGAAAACCTGCTCGCCGCCTGGTCGTGGGCAATCGACGTCGACGACGTCGACACCGCGCTCCGGATCCTGTGCAGCGTGCCCCGTGGGCACGAAGGGGGTTACCAGCTCGGATTGGCGGGCGAGTCCGCATTAACACTGACCGGTGCCACTGAGCACCCCCGCTATCCGCTCGCGCTCGCGATCACCGCGATTGATGTCGCGGCCCGCGGTGATTGGGGCCTGGCCGAGGAGCGCGGTTCTCGAGCCCTCCAAGCCGACATTCGCCTCCACGGGCAGGCGGACTCAGACGTCGAGAACCTCGTATTCCAAGCGCGCGCAGACAGTGCGTTGACGCGCGGCTCGTTCGCCGACGCCGCCGCGTTCTCCAAGCAGGCAGCCGAGATCGCACGCACCAATGACAACCTGACGGTCGCCTCCGTGAACCTCGCGGCCGCGGCCTGGTACACGAGCGTAGGTGACGGACTGGGAGCGGTTGACCTCGCAGCGGAAGCGCTCGCCCTCGCACGCCGAGTGGACATGCCGTACGCCATCATCAATGCGCTCCTCGCCCTCGGCATCGCAGTCGCGGCCACCGACCCCGACAACGCCCGCGCTTGTCTCAGCGAGAGCCTCGAACGCAGCGCCGCACTCGGCTACGAGAACGCCAACAATCTCGGGCTGGCCCTCGTTCTCGTGTCGCGCCTCGACGACGAGTCCGCGACCCTCGAGATTGCCAGCCGCACGATTCGCCTGCTCCACTGGGCCCGCCAGCCGGTCTGGCTGACCTCGAGCCTGAACTTGGTTGCCCGCGCGCTCGTCCGCACACGACCAGACGCCGCCGCCATCGTCCAAGGTGCCGCCCGCGCCACCGCTCGGACTCTCGAGACCCCCGTCAACTCCCAGTCGAACCCCGCGCCTCCGGGCCCGACCCTTGGAAGCCCGAGTGGATACTTCGTAGACGTCCGACGCGAGACCACGCGCCTCCTCGCGGCCGCGCTCGGCGACGAGCGCCTGCGCCAACTGCGTGCCCAAGGCAACGCGATGGACGACGACCGCGCCGTCACCTACGCCCTCGAACAAATCGCCGAGGCCCTCAACCGGCTACCGTAAGTCGCGCTCGAGTTCGGCGTTGCCGTAGGCGTTCACCGCGTCGACGAGGTGTGTCTGCGCCGGTTTCTCGCTCTTCAGGTAGCGGTCCCAGAACGCGATGGTGATCGCCGGTACGGCGGCATCGGCCGGGTCGGGCTGGTCCTCGAACGGTCCGCTGTGCCCGCTGCCGTGCAGTGTCACGAACCATTTCGGAGTCGCCAGGAGCGGATACGTCTCCTGGCTGATCGGGTACCACCGGGAATCGACGTCGCTGTGCAGCAGGAGGGCGGGCACGTGGCGCCACGTGTCCTTCCCGTCCTTGAACCGGACTCGTTGCGCGCTCATGAGCACCGCCGCGCCGATGCGCCGGTCGCGACAACAGGTGTTGAACACGAGTCCGTAGACGGTGGCCCCTCCGAGCGATAGGCCTGCGACACCGATGTGTCGCTTGTCGACCAGGCCTGCGAGGGGGCTGCCTGCCCTCGGGCGGCTCATCTTCAGGACCTCGTCGATCACGAAGCTCATGTCCGCGGGCTGGTTGCTCACGTCACCGGGGCTGCTTCCTCCCGGGGTGGTATTGCTCGTGAGCGGGAACGCGGGCGCCGCGACCACGTAGCCGGCCGCCGCCCACGCGCCCATCAGTCCGGTGAACCTATTCGGGTTCCCGTTGTTGCCGTGCGCGAGTACGACGAGCGGGACCGGTCCCTCGACACCGATGGGATAGGTGATCGTGGTGGCGAGCGCGCGTTGGTCCTGGGCCGGCGCGCTCGCCGTGGCCTCCGTGGGTCGGCTGTGGTCGACGAGTGTCACCTGCAATGTTCGGACAGATGCGCTCGGCCCGACTGCGGCTGTTGGGGCAATTGCCACGCCGAATGCGACGACCGCTACGACCACGACGACCAGGGCCGCCACAGTGACCCTCGTCCGGCCCACAGCTTCTTGATAGCGCGGCGAGACCAACGCATCCACCGCGATCTCCGAGTGCCGACCTGGACGGCGCGCCAGAACAGGAGCACGGGGTAAGGCATCGCAAACAGAGGATCGGACCCGGTGAACAGTCAGTCACGACGGTCCTTCTCGCGCCGGCGCGCGCCGCGTATGAGCCAGCCGATCGCCGCGTATGCGACCGCCTCGTGCAACGCGGCGCCGGCTTTCCGCCTGGCCCGCTTGATCAGGCTCGGAGCGTCCTCCTCCGGCTGCCGTGCTGCCGTCGGCGCGGTCGCGGGGGCGAGCCGGGGCTCGGCCGGTCCGAGTGGCAAGGGCGCTTCCTCCTGGAACTCGGCCGCTGAGCGTGCCGACTGGAGGTCTCTGCAGAGCCGCCAGGTCAGCGCGGCGGTAGCGACGGGCAGAGCGAACACGAGGATGCGGAACGTCGTTGTCACGCCCGTGATCGGCAGGCCGAGCTTGTCGGCGATCACGTCCTGTCCGCCGGCCAGCAGGAGGACGCCGTAGAAGGTGAGGACGGCGACGCCGATCGCGGTGCGTACCGGACGGTCGCGGGGCCGGTCGAGCAGGTGGTGCTCGCGGTTGTCACCGGTGACGCGCGCCTCCAGGAATGGCCAGAGATAGAGAAGGAGGAACGTCACCGCCGGAAGGGCGACGCCGGGCCAGAACACCTCGGAGACCGTGTGGTTGAGAAAACGGGCGTCCCATGGGGGGAAGAGGCGCAACGCGCCCTCCAGCCAGCCGACGTACCAGTCGGGTTGGGCCGCGGTGGTGACGGCTGAGGGCTCGAACGGGCCGTACAACCACACCGGGTTGATCTGCACGAGGCCGCCGAGACCGCCAACGACCGCGACGATGAGCGCGAAGAGACCGATGCTCTTGATCGTGTAGGTCGGCCAAAGGCGCGAGCCGACGACGTTGCGTTCCGTGTGGCCGCGTGATCGGAACTGCGTGTGCTTCTGCCGCCAGAGGATCGCGAGATGGGCGCCGAGGAGGCCCGCGATCGCGATCGGCACGAGCATGATATGGATCACGAACAAACGGGAGAGGATGTCGCCGGCCGGGAACTCACCGCCGAACACCAAGAAGGCCGACCACGTGCCCACGACCGGGATCGACAGGGCGATCGAGTACGCGATCCGGAGCCCGGTCCCCGACAACAGGTCGTCCGGGAGGGAGTAGCCGGTGAATCCGTTGAACATCGCAAGGACGAGGAGAGTCACCCCGACGATCCAATTGAGCTCGCGCGGCCGCCGAAACGCGCCCGTGAAGAACACCCGGCACAAGTGAGTCACGATTGCAGCGAGGAAGGTCAGCGCGGCCCAGTGATGCATCTGGCGCATCACGAGCCCGGCCCGCACGTCGAAGCTGAGGCTGACCGCCGAGCGATACGCCTCGGACATGCGCACGCCGTGCAGCTGCGCGTAGCTCCCGTGGTAGAAGACCTTCTTCGGGCTCGGATCGAAGAAGAAGGCCAGGAAGATCCCTGTCAGCACCAGGACGACGAAGCAGTACATGGCGATCTCGCCCAGCATGAACGACCAGTGGTCGGGGAACGCCTTGTCGAGCGTGGTCCGGGCGAATCGCGACGCACCGAGCCGGTCGTCGAGCCAGCGTGCGATACGGCGTGTGATCATCGCTCCACCGCCGTGGTCGGGGACGGCCGCGCCGGCGTCGCCTGCTCCAGGCTCGACAGCCACGTGGCGAACAGGATGACCGCCGCGATCATGTATGCCGTGTTCCCCACGGCCCACATGACAACCCCGGCCATCTGCTGATCGGCGAGACTGGCGGAGCCGGTGCCATAGACGGGGTACCAGTTCGAGTGGGCGAAGGTCATGAGCACGCCGAGCGCGGTGCCCGGCAGCGCCGCGACGAACAACGCCAGCACGCCGAAGCCGAGGCGCGCCCGGCTCGTGTGGAGGAGCGCCCACCAGAACAGCGCCGCGGTCCCGAGGAATACCGCGTGCTCGAGGACGTGCATGAGGGGATTGCGGACCGCCGTCTGGTAGGGACCGGGTAGGTGCCACACTGCCAACGCGACACTCTGGAGCACGATCGCGGCGGCGACGAGGGTCGTCGCGCTCCGGGACGCACGGCGTACGAACGGGAACCGCAGGAGGTCGCGCTGCCACCGAGCGATGACCGTCGATGAACTGCCGCGCCCGGTGACCCCCAGCGCGAGGAGCGGCGCCGCCACGGTGAGTAGCACGACGTGCTGGCCCATGTGCCACGCCTGGCTCGCGTCGGCGGCGGCGTCGAACGGGCCGACGAGTACGAGCAGGGCAGTGACGAGCCCGAGCAGGAGCCACCACTGCCGTGTCGATCGCATCGGCTCACGCACAGGGCCGCAAGAAGATCGCAAAGCTGCCCTCGAGGAGGATGAGCGCCAGGTTGATCGCACCGACCAGCACGCCCATGAGCCCGAGGAACCGGATCTGCCCGGCGCGCGTCCCCGCGCTCTCGTCGTCGGCGCTCTCTCGTACGAGCCCAGCCGACATCACGATGGCCAAGACGGTGACGAGGGCGGTCAGAACGGTCACGGCGTGAATGCTCCAGATCAAGCCTGGGTGCTCGCACGTCAATCGGACGACCGATGCCGCGTATGTGAGGTGCACCAACCAGGCGCCGGTCCCGCCGAGGACGGCGAACCACGTGGCTACGGAGGAGCGCGAGACGCGGCTGGCGGTCGTGTTCATCGGAGGTGCGCCGTGAGGTAAAGAGACGCGAACACGAACACCCAGACACCGTCGACGAAGTGCCAGTAGAGCGAGAACACCTCCATCGACACGTGGTGGTCGGCGGAAAGCTTGCGGGACCACGCCTTGGCCTGCACGACCAGGCTGATGAGGAGCCCGGCGAGCACGTGCAGGCCGTGCAACCCGGTCGTCACGAAGAAGATCGAGCCGTACGCGTTGTCGGTCCAGCCGAAGGGGAGGTTGGCCCACTCGTAGGCTTCGTGGCCGAGGAATGCCGCGCCCATGAGGAAGCTGATCAGGAGCCCGGCACGTAGCCGGCCCTGCCGCCCGGCGCGGATGCCGGCTTCGGCCCAGAAGATCGGGATGCTGCTCCCGATCAGCACCACGCTGAAAACCGAGATCAGCGGGAGATCGGGCGGTTCGATGCCGGCGGGTGGCCAACGCGGCGACGACGCCCGGAGGAAGAAGTACGTGGACAGGAGGCCGATGAAGATCGTCGCCTCGGTCGCAATGACGACGACCATTCCCCACCAGCCGATCGCCCGACCGCGCGCCCGCCCCTGGGGCGGCGCTACGACGACGGTCTCGGTCACAGTGGGCGCGGTCACCGTCATCTCAGTGCTCTCCCGTTCGCCACGCCCACCAGACGAGGCCCACGGCGCCGAACACGAGCCCGGCCACGCCAACGATCAGCGCTTGCGCAAGGAGGCCAACGACGAACACCGCGATCCCGAACGCGAGCACGCACGGCAGGATCGTCGGCTCGGGAATGCGCATGGTCCCCTCGGGCACCGACCGCAGGCCTCCCGTGATCGGCGTGGTGTGCTCGTGCGCCCCTGCGAAGCCAAGCCCTCGCGTCGCGTCGTCCGGTCCTGAGTCCGCCACCGGGAGCGGCTGTTGATCCCAGAGCGGGTGGCGGCTCGCGACGATCGGAATGGCTTCGAAGTTGAAGTCCGGCGGCGGCGAGCTCGTGGCCCATTCGAGGGAGTCCGCATTCCAGGGGTTGTCGGGAGCCCGCTCGCCGCGGCGCTGGCTCACGACGAAGTTGATCAGCGTGAGCAAGACGCCGAAAGCGAAGACGAAAGAGCCCACGCTGACGAGGAGGTTCAGCGTGTCCCAGCCCAGGCCGCTCGAATACGTGTACACGCGGCGCGGCATACCGAGGAACCCCAGGATGTGCATGGGAAAGAACGTGACGTTGAACCCGACGAACATCGTCCAGAAGCTGACGCGTCCGAGGCGCTCGCTCAGCATCCGTCCCGTGATCTTCGGCAACCAGAAGTAGAGCGCGCCGAAGATGGGGAAGACGACCGCGCCGTTGAGTACGTAGTGCAAATGGGCGACGATGAAGTAGCTGTCGGTCGCCTGCCAATCGAACGGCAGCACTGCCACCATCACACCGGTGATGCCGCCCAGCAGGAAGATCAACAGGAAGCCGATGGCGAAGAGCATCGGCGTCGTGAAGCGCACCGTGCCGTGCCACATCGTGGCTATCCAGGCGAAGAACTGCACGCCGCTCGGCACGGCGATGAGCAGGCTCACGGCGGCAAAGAACGACAGGGCCAATGCCGGCATCCCGGTCGCGAACATGTGATGGACCCACACGCCGAAGCTCATGAAACCGATGGCGACGAGGGCCGTGACGACCCACAGGTACCCCGCGATGGGGCGGCGTGCGAAGACCGGGATGATCATCGAGATCATCCCCGTGGCCGGGACGAAGAGGATGTACACCTCGGGGTGTCCCCAGAACCAGAACAGATGCTGGTAAAGGAGCGTGCTGCCGCCGGCACCGGGCGCGAAGAACGCCGTGCCGAAGATCCGGTCGAGCTCCAGCAGCCCGGCGGCAACCGTGACCGCCGGAACGGCGAAGATCACCATGAACGAGAACACGAGCATCGACCACACGTACACGGGCAGGCGATTCAAGCTCATCCCCGGCGCGCGGAGCTTGAACGTCGTGACGATGAAGTTGATGGCACCGACTGTCGTCGAGATCCCGACGAAGGCGACACCGAGACCCCAGAAGTCGAGGTTGAAGCCGGGGGAGAACGGCTTCGTCGTGAGCGGCGTGTACGCGAACCAGCCGCCGTTGGGCGGGCTGCCGATCAGGAAACTCGAGAAGAAGAAGATCCCGGCGAACACGAAGACCCAGTAGCTGAACGCATTGAGGCGCGGGAAGGCCATGTCGCGCGTTCCGATCATCATCGGCAAGAGGTAGTTGCCGAACCCGGCGAGCACGGGGGTGTTGAACAGGAAGATCATCGTGGTGCCGTGGACCGTGAACAGCTCGTTGTACGAATCGGCGCTCAGGAGTGAGCTGTTCGGGTCCGCCAGCTGGACGCGCATGGCGAGCGCGATCAGCCCGCCGATGAAGAAGAAGATGAAGCACGTGTAGATGTAGCGCTTGCCGATCCGCTTGTGGTCGACGGTCGAGAAGAAGCCGGGGATCCCGGGATCGTCCTCCCAGACCTCTTCGAGGTCTTCGTGCTCCTCGGCGACCGGGCGGACCTGCGTCGTCGCCATCTACCGCAGACTTTCCAGGTAGACGACGAGCGCCTGCACGTCCTCGTCCGAGAGAGTGAGGTTCGGCATGAGCGCGCCGGGCTTGACCGACTGGGCGCGCCGCACCCAACGGGCAAGGTTGCTTGCGTTGTTCTCGACGGCGCCGGCGCCGATCGTCGCCCGGCTGCCGATGTCGGTGAGATCGGGGCCGACGGTTCCGTGGGCCTGGGTGCCGCGGATCGTGTGGCAGCCCGCGCACGGCAGGCGCTGGAACCGGAGGGCGCCATTGGCTGCGAGCTCCGACGCCGGTTCAACGGGCGGCTGAGCGTGCGCCGTGACCCACCGCTCGAAGGCCCCCGGTGATTGCGCGATCACTCTGAAGCCCATGTGGGCGTGCTGGATCCCGCAGAACTCTGCGCAGACACCCAGGTATGTGCCGGCCTTCTCGGCCGTGAACCGGAGCACGTTTCGTTGCCCAGGGATGGTGTCGACCTTCCCAGCGAGCTCGGGGACCCAGAAGCTGTGCACCACGTTGTCGGAGTCCAGCCCGATCTCGACGGGCTGGCCGACCGGGATGTGCAGCTCGTTGGCGGTGACGATCTGGCGGCTCGGATAGCGGACCGCCCACCACCACCGTTCCCCCGTGACCTCGATACGCACCGGGTTGGAGCCCGCCTTGCGGAGCGCGCCGGTCGTGGTCACGGTCACGACGGCGAGCACCAAGAGGATCAGCGCTGGAACAAGCAACCCCCCGACGGTGATGAACATGTTCTGGCTGATGCGCGAGCGTCGGGGCGTGCCGTGGCGGCCCCGCACCGCGGCAATGACGATGAAACCGCCGACGACCACGTACACACCGACCGCGAGGCCGAACATCAGCCACCACAACCCGGCGATGTGCCGCGCCTCGGAGCCATGGGCGTCGACAGCCGAGGTGCTGCCGCTGCACGCCGAGATGCCGATCACGACGGCGAGAACCCATGCGAACGCGGCGGCGTGACGGAGCCGACTCATGAGCGGTTCCAGAACGCCGGACCGATCGGCTCGAGGTAATCGCGACGCGCCACGAGGAATCCTTGGGCGTCGATTTCGATCGGGAGCTGGGGGAGCGCGCGTGCCGCCGGGCCGACTACGGGCTCGGCGCCGTTGAGGACGTCGAACGCAGACTGGTGGCACGGGCACAGCAGCTGGTGCGTGCTCGCCTGATATAGCCCGACGGGACAGCCAGCGTGCGTGCAGACCTTCGAGTATGCGATGAAACCGTCGGGGCTCCAGTCGGCCCGTTCGCGCGGCGGGTGGAGGAGCTCGGGTCGAACCCGCACCAGCACCGTCTGGCCGTCGGCCGAGCCGGCCGCACCCTCCGGGAACACCGTGAGCAGGCTGTCGAGCGGGACGTCGCCCGCGCGTATCGCCGCGCCGTCTTGGGTGACGAGCCGGGCCCCGCGCCGCCACGGCGTGCGGTCGAGCGAGTTGCCAGGGCTCGGCCCCAGCGAGCGGATCGGGAACACCAACGCGGCGCCGATGGCGCCGAGCGCGGCGAGCAACGAGCCGGTGAGAAAGCGTCGCCGGGTCACGCCCTCGCCGCGCTCGTAGTCGAGCTCGAACGCGTGGCGCTCCTCGGACGTGGTCGGGAGCGTCTCGCGCGCCTCCTCGAACTGGCCCGTGCTCAAGATGCGATGCGCAACCGTCACGAGCCCGGCACCGAGCGCGCCGAAGCAGACGAGGATCAGCGCGCCCTCGGCTTGCACCTCGCCACCGCGCGCGTAGACGACAGCCAAGCCGATCGCGGCGGCCGCGCTGAGTAGGAATGCGGTCGCGGCGAACCGTTCGCCTCCTTGCGTCTCGGGCGCCGGGGTCGGCGAGTTGTTCGTCATGACCGGCTGCCGATCCAGCGCGCGGCGATGAGGAGCAGCCCGAGACCGAGGATGCCGGCGGCAGCGCCCTCGGCCAGCGGTCCGACGTACCAGAGGGGCTCACCGCCCTGATCACGCGGCCTGGCGAGATATCGCGTGTAGGCGACGAGCGAGTTCAGGTCGCGGTCGGCGATCGCGGTTGTGCCGAAGACCGGCATGTTGCCCGGTCCCGTTCGTACCGCTTCGGCGATCTGTGTCGGCGTCGCCGGATGGGTGCTCGGCGCCTCGCGCCGGATGAGGGCGCCGCCTTCACCCGACCACGCGTGGCAAGCCGCGCACTGTTGACGGAACAGGACGCCGCCCTTCCCCACGTCGCCGGCGGCCGGATGGACAACCGGGATGGGCTGGCCCCCACCTCCGGTGATCGAGACGACGTACGCGACGAGGGCGTGGATCACGTCGGGCGAGTACCTCGGCTTGCGACGAACCGCGTCGGCGCCGGCCGTCGGGAGCGGCATGCGGCCGGTGGAGACCCAGAAGTCGACGGCGGCAGGACCCACATCGACCAGGGATGGGCCCTGCTCTGTGCCCCGGCCGTCGCTGCCGTGGCAGATGGCGCAGTCCCTCAGGTACAGGGCACGGATGTCCCGAGGAGCTGCTTGGGCGTCGCGGGCCGGGGCTTGCGCGGGCGAGCGGGCGAGACCCACCCCGGCCAGCCCGAGGGTGAGCCCGACGAGCACGAGCGCAGCGCGCGTAGCCCTCCCCCCTCCCGTCCCGATCGGTCCACTCAATCGCCGGTGGTGTCCAGGCAGAGCTTTCCGCGGTGCGAGGCTCGGCAAACGTGGAATCGAGGCTGTTCTCGACGGGATAGCAAGGTCGCCGCGACGGTGGATGACCAGAGCTCCACCGCTCACGGGCGGGCACCTCGCGGCCTAGGTCGGCACCCCTCTGAAAAACCCCGACAACCTGGCCGTGGACCACGACGGCAACATGTACATCGTTGAAGACCGCGGCGGCCCACAGGACGACGACATCTGCTTCGCCAAGGACCTGAACCATGATGGCGACCTTGCGGACGCCGAGGAGGGGATCGGTCGTTGGGCCTCCAACGGCACGGTCGGCTCGGAGTTCACTGGCCTGTACTTCGACCCGACGGACAAGCGCCGGGCGTGGGTCAACATCCAGCACCCCGCGAGCGGCAACGACCGCACCATCGAGATCACGACTCCCTAAAACGCAACTCGCGAACCCTTTTGTACGGCGAGGGCGCACCTGGTTCAGACCTGTGCGCCCTCCGCCGTTCTGTCGCTCGCCACAGAGGTCTCGCGGGGTGAGGAGGTCTAGTAGCTTCCCGCCCGCAATGGCTGCCCCAGCGGGCACCGATGAGTTTCCGGTGCACTGGAGGTCTTGTCTCCCGTGAGCGTCGTATGTGACATCTCGATCTCGGCCGACGGCTACTCGGCCGGTCTCAATCAGACAAAGGAGCGCCCGTTCGGCGACGCCGACGAGAGCATCCTCCACGGGTGGATGTTCGACACGCCGGACGAGAACATGGCCGAGCGCGAGCGAATCACCGATGCCAAGGCTTTCATCATGGGCCGCAACATGTTCGGTCCGATCCGCGGCGAGTGGCGCGGTGACTGGACGGGTTGGTGGGGGCCGGAGCCTCCGTACCACGCACCCGTTTTCGTGCTCACGCACTATGACCGTGATCCGCTCCCTATGGAGGGCGGCACGATGTACCACTTCGTCACCGACGGGATCGAGTCAGCGCTCACAAAGGCGCAGGCGGTGCCGGGCGATGGTGACGTGGCGATTGCCGGAGGTGCCTCCACCGTCAACCAGTACCTGGCGGCCGGGCTACTCGACGAGCTGCGCTTGCACATCGCCCCGTTCACGATCGGTTCTGGGACACGCGTCTTCGACGGAGTGCCGCCGTTGAATCTCGACCAGGTGTCGTCCCGTGCCGCCTCGCTGGTCACCCACGTGACGTACCGCGTGATCCGCTGACGCGTCCCACGGTGCACGAGCGTGCAGAAGGAGGAGTGCACCCATGGTCATCGTTGCTGGACACATCACCGTCGAGGCCGAGCAGCGCGAGTCCTACCTCGAGGGCTGCGTGAGCGTCGTCGAACAGGCACGCCGGACTGCCGGCTGCCTCGACTTCGCCATCACCGCCGATCTGATCAACCCCGGCCGCGTCAACATCTTTGAGCTCTGGGAGTCGCAAACGTCCGTCGAAGATTTCCGCGGCAGCGGCCCCAGCGACGAGCAAGGCGCGGCAATTCTGACGGCGTCGGTGGCCGAGTACGACATCGCCGCCGTGCGGTCCTTGTCCGGGGAAGGCACGGCATGACCCTCACGTCCGAGGGAGTCAGTCTCCGCTGTTGCTGGGCGGGTTGAGGCGTACGCCGAGAGCTTCGGCTCGTTCGGTGATGCAGTCGAGGAGCTCGTGGTAGGCGTCACAGAAGGATGCGACGCCTTCGCGCTCGAGTGTCGTCGTGATGGCGTCGAGATCGACGCCCTGCGAGGCCAAGCTGTTGAGAACGGCTTCGGCTTCGGCCAGGTCCGCGTCGACAGTGCGAGCGAGGTGGCCGTGATCGGCAAACGCGCGGAGAGTCTTGTCAGGCATGGTATTGACGACGTTGGGACCGATGAGCTCCTCGACGTACATGACATCACGGTACGCCGGGTTCTTCGTGCCTGTGCTCGCCCAGAGCGGACGTTGTGGCTGGGCGCCGCGTGCGGCGAGAGCTCGCCAGCGGGAACCGGAGAACGCTCGCTGGTAGAGGCCGTAGGCGAGTTTGGCGTTTGCGATCGCGGCCTTTCCTCGCAAGGAGGACTCCGGCGGGAGTTGTTGATCGCCTTTGACGTCGACGCGGGACACGAAAAACGACGCCACTGACGCGATGTGATCGATGGGGGAGCGGTCTGACAGTCGCTGTTCGACCCCAGACATGTAGGCGTCGATGACTTCCTCATAGCGGCTGCGCGCGAACAGCAGGGTGACGTTGACATTGACGCCACGTCGCGTGAGCTCGGTGATCGCGCCCAAACCCGCCGCCGTGCCGGGCACCTTGATCATGACATTGGATCGGGCGAGGCGCCCCCAGAGCATCATTGCCTGGTCGATGGTCGCGTCGGTGTCGTCTGCGAGGTCGGGCGTGCACTCGAACGACACAAACCCGTCGCGACCGTCGGATGCGTCATAGGTCGGCCTAAGAATGTCGGCGGCGCGCCCGACATCGTGGAGGGCGAGATCGAAGAACAGCGCCTCGGGATCGCGTTCGCCAGCTGCAATGCGACTGCGGAGCTGGTCCTCGTAACCGTTCGCGCCGCGGATCGCGTTTGCGAAGATGGTCGGGTTCGAGGTCGCTCCCGTCACACAGTCCTTGTCGACGAGGGATTGGAATTCGCCGCTGGTGAGCAGCTTCCGCGACAACGTGTCGAGCCAGATCGACACGCCGGTGGCGTGGAGGTCACAAAGTCTTCCCATGCGAAGCCTCCCTCGGCGTGCACGGTTCGTGGCCGGAGGACTCTTCCTTGGTTAGCACCGTTCGCGGTATACATCGAATGGCAGTAACCGCATACGCCGTCGGGGCGAACCGGGCTGTCTTCGCGATCTACGCGAGGGGGGTTGAGGGAGCGCATGGCTGCAGCAACCAGCTTGAATCCGATGGTGATCGTCGGTGGTGGCAAGACCGGGGGCACTGCCGCCGCATCCTTGCGTGACGAGGGGTTCGAGGGGCCGGTCGTGCTCCTCAGCCGGGAACCCGGCATCCCCTTTGGCCGTCCCCCGCTGTCCAAGACCTACTTGCGATCCGAAGAGAATCTAGATGGTTGGTACACCAAGCCCGCCGCTTGGTACGAAGCCCACGACGTCGATCTGCGAGCCGAATCCGTGGTCGCGGTCGATCCCGCAGCGCACACGCTGGCTCTCGAGTCTGGCCTGGAACTCGAATACGAAAAGCTGCTGCTGGCGACGGGAGGACGCAACCGGCCGCTGCGAATCCCCGGAGTCGAGTTGCCCGGAATCTACTTTCTCCGCACCGTCGCCGAATGCGACGCGATCAAGCGAGAAGCTATGGCGGGGCGGCGCGCGGCCGTCGTGGGCATGGGATTCGTCGGTTGCGAGGTGGCGGCCTCCCTCACGCAACTCGGAGTTCATGTCACCGCGGTCTTTCCGGGCACGAACCCGCTGGAACGGATCCTGGGCGAACAGATCGCCACCATGATCGGCGAGATTCACCGCTCAAACGGCGTCACGCTGCTCGCCGGAGCTCAAGTCACCGCGTTCGAGGGCGCAGAGCGGCTGGAGGCGGTGGTGCTGGCGGACGGGAAACGGGTGGCGTGCGACTTCGCCGTCGTCGGCGTCGGGATCGATCCTGACGTAGCCGCCGTCGCGGGCTCATCCATCGAGCAGGACAACGGGATTCTCGTCGACGAGCGATGCCGCACTAGCGCGGCTGACGTCTACGGGGCCGGCGACGTCGCGAACCACCTCCACCCGGTTCTCGGCCGCATCCGAGTCGAGCACTACAACAGCGCCGACCACCATGGAGAGGCCGCGGCGCGGTCGATGTTGGGCTCGGCCGCGCCCTTCGACTACATCCATAACTTCTGGTCCGACCAGTACGATCACACGCTCCAGTACGTCGGCCACGCCACGAAATGGGACGACTTCGCCGTCCGCGGCAGCCTCCAGGAAGGGAAGCTTGTTGGCTTCTACCTGCTCGAGGGGCTGGTGCGGGCTGCCATCGGCTTCGACCGCGGCGGTGATCCCGAATGGGAGCAAGACTCCGAGATGGCGGCCTGCGCGCAGCTGGTGGCCCGCCGTTCCCACCCCGACCGGGGCTCGCTGACGGACGAGCGCGCCGACCTGTGGTCGCTGGCGCGGTGACTCGACCAAGAACGACAGGCTGAAGGCTCGGGAATCGCAGAAAGCAGGTGCCCGTATGGAAGTCAGAGGGTTGTCGTGGATGGGCGTTCGCGTGACCGACTTCGAGAGCGCGATTGCGTTCTTTCAGCGCCTGGGGTTGGAACACGAACGGACCGAGGGCGAGATGGCCGTCTTCAAGGCGGGGGACGGCGACACGGTGGAGGTGTTCGGACCCGGAGACGCGGATCATCGCTACTTCACGACGGGGCCGGTGGTGGGGTTCGAGGTCGATGACATCGAGGTGGCGCGGCGTGAGGTCGAGGCGGCTGGGGCCGAGCTGATCGGCTCCATCGGGCGGGGCGGCGGGATGGTGTGGGCCCATTTCCGGGGCCCGGAAGCATTCGTCTACGAGCTGACGGCTCGGGAGTAGGCGGCACCCTTCACACTGGCGGGCGCATGCGCGACGTCGAAAGCCACCATGACGTCGTCGTCGACGGAGCACACGAAGCGACCGTGCAACCGGATGCCGTCCATGACCTGGGTCACCCCGAGGTCGCGCACGGCCTCCGTGCCGGCACCGATGATCGTCGGTGCGACGGCGACGACGAGACGGTCGACGAGCCCGGCAGCGAGGAGCGACGTGATGACCTTCGCCCCTCCCTCGACGAGCAGCGATTCAACGCCGCGTCGGCGGAGCACGCGAAGCGCGTCGACGATGTCGACCCCGTCCGGCCCGGGTCGCACGACATGGACCTCGACGTGTTGGTCTTCCAGCCACTCTCGCGCCGACGCCAACGCACGCGTCGTCGTGAAGACGACTGTGCTTGCATGGTCTCCGAGCACCTTTGCGTCGCGCGGCATCCGTAGCGTCGAGTCGAGCACGACGCGCACCGGGGAGGACCCTGCCACTATCCGCACGGTGAGCTGGGGGTCGTCGCGGACGACGGTATCGATGCCGACCATTACCGCGTCGCACGCGGCGCGCAGGGCGTGCGACACGGTGCGTTCGGCCTCGCAGCTTATCCACTTGGAGTCGCCCATCGCCGTCGCTATGCGCCCGTCGAGTGTCTGCGCGTACTTGAGGACGACGTACGGGCGGTCCTCGTGCGTGCGCACGGGCCCGAGGAGGTCCTCAACCTCCGGCGGAGAGGCGTCGAGTGCGGGCAGCGCTTCAGCCTGGGCTTCGAAGTGGCCGAGCCGCGCTTGCTTCGTCCGGATGTATCCGAGATTTCGGACGTGCGGCGCGATCGAAAACGGGCGGACGCCGTCTACTTTGACCCCGAGGCGCTCGATCGCCTCGACCTTGGCTGGGTTGTTCGTAAGGAGAGTGACTGAACGTACCCCCAAGGTGTTCAGGACTGTGCGGACGTCGTCATAGCGTCGGGCGTCGACCGGCAGGCCGAGGTGGAGGTTAGCGTCGACGGTATCGGCGCCGTTCTCCTGCTCGACATAGGCGCGCAGCTTGTTCATTAGGCCGATGCCCCTGCCCTCGTGCCCGGTGACGTAGACGAGCACCCCGCCGGCGGCAGCGATCATGCGCAAGGCCAGCCGCAGTTGGTCGCCGCAGTCGCAGCGCAGCGAACCAAGAGCGTCGCCGGTCAGGCATTCGGAGTGCACCCGCGTGAGCACGTTGTCTCGTCCGGAAACGTCCCCCTTGACGAGTGCGAGGTGGACCGTTCCCTGTGCAGACTGGAACGCATGCGCGTCGAACAGACCGTATGGTGTCGGCAACGTGACCCGGGTGAGTTCCTTCGCGTCGAGCATCTCGTCCTCCCCGTCGGCGGCGGCACGCCGGCCGCGTGTCTTCCAAAGCGTTGCAGAGCCGCGCCACTGGCTCGTTACCCCAGCGCAGGCGCCGGGACACGCATGATGAGCCCGCTTCGTGCCAGGGCGCTCTGGTTCGTCGCCCCGCGGTCGGTCGAGCTCCGCGATTGTGACCTCCCTGAGCCTGGCCCGGGTCAGGCGCTCGTCCGGACGCAGTACTCGGGCATCAGCCCCGGCACCGAGCTGCTCGCATACCGGGGCGAGATCGATGGGTCCGTGGCCCTGGATGACACGATTCCGGCCTTGTCGGGCCGGTTCGAGTATCCGTTCCGGTACGGGTACAGCTCTGTGGGACACGTCGAGCGCGGCTCCGGTCCGATGGAAGGCGCCTTGGTCTTCGCGTTTCATCCCCATCAAGACCGCTTCGTCGTCAGCGCCGACGAGGTGTTCGAGATCGACGGGATCGAGCCCCGCACTGCGACGCTCTTTCCCCTGGTGGAGACGGCGCTGCAGGTGCGCCTGGAAGTCGACGCCGAGCCGGACCGCACCGTCGTCGTCGCGGGCCTCGGTGTCGTCGGCCTGCTCGTCTGCCTGCTCTTGCTGCGGGACGGTATGG
>JBKOWN010000068.1:0-21529 GCA_046724435.1 Actinomycetota bacterium | reverse complement strand
GGGCCGTCCCACGAGCAGCCGCCGGGACGCGGTTCTTGCGACCGCAGTTCTCGCACTGGGTGACGTTCATCGACGCTTCTACGCTACCCAGCGGCGCCGCAGGAGCCGGAGCTTGCGTCGGCGACCGGCCAACGCGCGGCGACGGCGGCTTTGCCGACCGGCGCCGCAGGAGCCGGAGCTTGCGACGGCGACCGGCTAACGAGAGTCCAGGAATGCCAGCACGGCGAGGACACGCCGGTGGTCGTCCTCCTCGGCGCAGAGATCGAGCTTGGTGAGGATGCTCCCGACGTGCTTCTCGACGGTGCCCTCGGTGACCCACAGGCGGTTGGCGATCCCGACGTGGGAGCGTCCCTCGGCCATCAGTGCGAGCACTTCGCGCTCGCGTTCGGTCAACGATGCCAGCGGATCGTCGGCTCGGCGCGTCGTAACGAGCTCCTGCACGACGTCCGGATCGATCACCGAGCCGCCCTTCATGATCCGATCGAGCGATTCCACGAACTCGTCGAGATCGATGACCCGGCTCTTGAGCAGGTAACCCACCCCCTCCCCGGCGCCAATGAGGTTGGTCGCGTGCTCCACGTCGATATAAGCGGACAACACCACGATCCCCAGATCGGGAAGCTCCTCCCTCAGCACCTTTGCCGCGTCCAGGCCCTCGCTCGTGTGCGTCGGGGGCATCCGGATATCGATGACCGCGACGTCCGGAACGAGCGACCGGACGAGTGAGAGGAGCTGGTTGCCGTCGCCGGCCTGTCCCACCACCTCGAACCCGGAACGCTCGAGAACGCTCGCCAGTCCCTCTCGGAGCAGAACGTCGTCGTCTGCGACCACCATACGGGGAGCAGGTGTGCTCGCGCCTCCCTGCGACACCAGGCCCGGTACCTCCGCCCTGCGCGATCAGGGAAGCCAGCCGGCCGGCTCGAGCTCTGTAGCGGCCGGGAGACCCTCCCCCGGCTGGGACGCCATCGACTGTGTCAGAGGGCGCTGGCGCTCGTGGAGCGCGAGCACCTGTCGCCACAACCGAGCTGCGAGTCCCTCGATGGCGTCCCGCATCGTCGTTGCAACGGAACCGGCACAGAGCAGTCGGCACTCGTCGAGGACGAGGATCGCGTCCGCGCTTGCAGCAGTGGAGCCGTTGGGTTCAGTCTGCAAAACGAGCACGACCCAACCGCGCGCGTGGCGCCGACATCCGCACAGCGAGGCAACAACATCGTGCGCATGCAAGCGATCGGACCGCGCAACGAACCCGCCCGCCACCTCCAACGAGACTGGGGACGGCGGCACATCCTTCATGGCCTGCTCCTTCACGACTGTTCGCTCATGCTGTCCGGATCGACGCCGACCGAGCCCGCCATCGCAACGCGAGCCATGAGCCAAGGCTGCCCAGCGCGACCACCTCGACGATCAACGCAACGACGGCCTCCCAGTTGAATTGGTTGTCGTCGAATCCCAGGAGCCCGACGGTGCGGCTCAGCAGGTAAGCGACGAGCGTGGCAGCGGCGAAGCCCACGCCCAGGACCGCGGCTGGGACAGCCAGCCGCGGGAGCCGCACCGACACGACGAGAGCCCAGGCGATGACGAATCCCGCGATCGCGTTGATGGCAAACGACCGGCTGATCGTGAGGCCGGCGAAGCTGTCGGGCGCGATATCGCGGTAGCCGCCTTCGAAGTAGAGGTAGTAGTGCACCCACGCACTCGCCAGTACCGAGATGCCACCGATGAGCCGCAGAAGCGACGCACGAGCAGTCACGGCCTCGGTTCGTTCTGATCGCCCGGCCACGTTCAAGCGTCGCGCGCTCATGGGGACACCCGGACGGTCGCCGTCATGAACGTGTGGATCTCGCAGTGGTACGCGTACGTGCCGGCGCGAGCAACAGTGACGCCGCTGCGCTGACCGCCGTTCACATCACCTGTGTTGAAGGCGCCCTTGTTCGCGGTGAAGGTGTGTGTGACGTTGTCGTCGTTGACGACCGTGATCGGCTGACCGGCCTTTACCGTGATCGGGTTCGGCGCAAAGGAGAAGTTCTTGATGTTGACGGTGTCGGCTGCAGGGGCCACTGATCGTGCCGTCGCGCTCCTGCCGTCACCTGATGCCACCGCCGTGAGGAGAACGGCGACCCCCGCCAGCGCGGGAACGATCAGCACGATCAACCACATCGGGATGCGACGGAGCGCAGTATCCGTGTTCATGTCGCCATAGTCGCGAGCGAGTCCTTGCGTGTCGTCACCGCTAGCGGCTATTCAGTCTTGCAGCTAGCAGGTAGAGCGGATTCCCGCTGGTCTCCGCCGCGGTTGGTCGCCAGCGGTGCAGACAGTCGGCCCCCCGAGTTCGATCATGAGCAGAACGAGGAATCCGGCCTTCAGGACCTCGGACCTGATTCCATCCGAAAGACAAGGAGCGGGCATGACTCGCAGTAGATTCACCACATTCTTCGGTGGGGCGTCGATTGTGCCGCTCGCAACACTCATCGTCATGGGCTACGGAAGCGTTGCCGGCGCGTCGACCACATCCGACAAGGCAAAACCCGCGCCGGCAACCGTTCGTGTCGCGAAGACGAACCTCGGGAACGTCCTCGTCAACTCGAAGGGCCGCACCCTGTATCACTTCCTGGCGGACACGGGAACGACGAGCACGTGCACCGGTGACTGCGCGACCAACTGGCCGCCGCTCACCGTGAGCGGCACTCCGAAGGTCGGGAAGGGGGCCAAGGCGTCACTGGCGGGGACGACCCCGCGGTCCGACGGGAGCACGCAGGTCACGTACAACGGCCATCCCCTCTATACCTACCAGGGCGACCAGAAGGCGGGCGCCACCAACGGCCAGGGCCTGAACGCATTCGGCGGGCAGTGGTTCGCGCTCTCTTCCACTGGCACCGATGTCACTCGTCAGCCATCGAAGTCGGGCGGGTCGAGCACGAGCGGAGGCGGGACACCCGGCTACTAGTACTCCCCCCAGCGCGCGGAGCACGGCCGGCAACGCCGGTCGTGCTCCGCGCGTCACCCGATGTCACGGCCAAGCCTGTGGATTACCGTCAACGTCTGGCGGCCGGGCAGCCGAAGGATCGCGACGAGGCCACGCGGCTTACGGACGAGCAGACGGCCTTACGGCGTGTGGCGACGCTCGTCTACGTCGTCGCGGAGGCGCTCGCGAATACTGCGAAGTACGCAGAGGCCTCGGTCGTGCATGTCGACGTGCAGGCGGCGCCCGGCGTACTTCGTGTCGGCGTCCGTGACGACGGTCTCGGAGGGGCGGATCCCGTACGCGGCTCCGGCCTCACCGGTCTGAAGGACCGTGCCGAGGCGATTGGCGGCAAGCTTTCGCTTCACAGCCCCCTCGCCGGCGGCACATCACTGGTCGTCGAGCTGCCGCTCGATCCCGTCAACGAAGGTTGAATCGGCCTCGACTGCGGGATTACCGGGCGACACCACGATGTTGCCGGCCCTATCGGAGCGATCGAGAGGAGCACCGAATGACCCCCATCATCGAGGCGAAGGGGCTCACGAAGCGCTTCGGCGACGTCCGGGCGCTCGACGGCCTCGACGTCGTCGCCCAGTCCGGGCAGGTCACCGGGCTGCTGGGGCCCAACGGCGCCGGCAAGACCACCTTCGTGAGCGCCGTCGCGACCCTGTTGCGGCCCGACGGCGGCGAGATCCACGTGGCGGGCATCGACGCCTGCGCCCAACCCAAGCGGGTGCGCGAGATCATCGGGTTGGCGGGGCAGTTCGCCTCGGTCGAGCCGGCCATGACCGGGACGGAGAACCTGCGCATGGTGGCGCGGCTCTTCGGGCTCAGTCGGCGCGAGGCGCGTGCCGCTGCGGGCGAAGTTCTCGAGCGTCTCGGCCTCGCCGACGCCGGCGACCGTCTCGTCCGCACCTACTCGGGAGGCATGCGCCGCCGGCTCGATCTTGGTGCCAGCTTGGTCGGGCGACCCCAGCTGCTGCTGCTCGACGAGCCCACCACCGGACTCGACCCCCGCGGCCGCATCGACCTGTGGGACGCGATCCGAGGCCTGGTGGCCGACGGCACCGACGTGCTCCTCACCACGCAGTACCTCGAGGAGGCCGACCAGCTGGCGCGCCACGTCGTGATCATCGACCACGGCCGCGTGATCGCGGCGGGGACCCCGGACGAGCTCAAGGACCGCGCCGGCACGAACGTGATCGAGGTCCGACCGCGGTCCGGTGGCGACCTCCCCGCCGTCGAGGAAGAGCTGTCGAGGATCGGCTGCGAAGCGCCGCACACCGACATGGACACTCAGCGCGTCGCCGCTCGGGTCGAGGGCGGCGCCGATCAGTTGCGCGACATCGTGCGCACTCTCGACGACCGGGGCATCGAGGTCGACGACGTCGGCCTGCGCCGGCCCACCCTCGATGAGGTCTTCCTGGCCGTTACCGGAAAGCCCCTCGAGCCCACCGATCCTGACGATGACCCCCAGACCGAGTCGGCGGACGCCGCCTGACCTTGGAGATTCGATGACGACTGTCACCAAGCCCAGTACCGACGTCGCCGCCGAGGTGGCTGTCGACCACACCACTGGCGCCGGCTATGTGACCGCCGCCCTGCAGAGCGCGAAGCGAACGGTCCTGCAGTTCTTCCGCACCCCCCAGCTCCTCTTGCTGGGAACGATCCAGGGTGCGCTGTTCCTGTTCATGTTCCGCTACATCTTCGGCGGCGCCATCAACCCGGGCCACGGGCTCAGCTACGTCGACTTTCTCGTACCCGGATTCCTCGCGAGCGGGATCTTGTGGCTCGGGATGCCGGCCACGTCGGGCGTCGCCGAGGACGCCGCCACCGGCGTGCACGACCGTCTCCGTTCGCTGCCGATCCCACGGTCGTCGGTTGTGGTCGGCCGTTCGCTCGCGGACACCGCTCTCACGATGTGGGGGCTCTTCGTCGCCGGGGTGCTCGCGTTCATCGTGGGGTTCCGGCTCGACGCCGGCGTCGCCGAGGTGGCGCTCGCGGTGGTGCTCCTGGTGGTCGCGGCCTACTGCTTCTCGTGGGTCTTCATCACCATCGGCCTGACCTCGAAGAGCGCCCAGGCGGCCCAGGGCACCGCCACGCTGCTGATCGTCCCGCTCGCGTTCATATCCGCCGCCTACGTGCCCGCCAACACGCTGCCGAGCTGGATGCAGCCCGTGGCCGAGAACCAGCCGTTCACCGTCTTCGCGAACGCGATGCGAAGCCTGACCCTGGGCGGTGCCGACGCTGTCGGCCTCGGGCACTCGACGGCCTACTGGGTGGCGCTGAGCCTGGTCTGGTCCGTCGGGATCCTGGCGGTGTTCGGAACGATCTCCGTGTCCCGGTTCTCCCGCCGGCGCTAGCAGCCCATTCGGTCGGAGGCGACCTGCAGGAGCGCGTCCGCCACAGCCTCGGGCTCTGTGATCATCAGGTCGTGGCCGGTGTCGATGTCCCAGAGCCGACCTTCGGCGCGCGCCTTCCCGATGAGCTCCGAGTCCCGGGTAGCAAGCGTGGAGGTGCAGACGATGTGGTACTGGGGAATCGCCCACAGCGCCGTCTCGTTCGTGAGCTCGAGCTTCTGCTCGAAGCACGTCCACGGATGGCCGGTGAGCCGGTCGGCCATCCAGGCGAGGTCGTCCGGATCGGTGACGCCGTACAGGCTGCCGCCCTCGGGTGAAGGGAGCAGCACCAACTCCACGCCGTCCACGACCTTGCCATCCGGACGGACCGCTTCGATGATCGGGCCGGCGACGTCGACAAGGGACTGGCCGTTCACCGGGTTGGCGGCGTCGAGGTACACGAGCCGGCCGACCCGGTCGGCCGCGCGATCGGCGACGCCCGTGATCACCATTCCGCCGTAGCTGTGGCCGACCAGGATCACGTCGCGCAGGTCCTCGTAGTGCAGGACCGATGTGATGTCACCGATGTGGAGATCGAGGTCGACGCCGGGATTGAGAAGGTGCGACCGCTCACCCACGCCCGTCATCGTCGGCGTATAGACCTCGTGCCCGGCGGCTCGTAGGAGCGGCGTCACCTTGCGCTAGCACCATGCGCCGTGTGCTCCACCGTGCACCAGGACATACGTCGCCATGTTCGTGCTCCCTCTTCGTCCGGCGGCTAGCGCGTGGCGCGGTGGAACGCGTCAGCGATGCCACGTAGGTAGTCGACGGCGGCGTCGTACGCGCTCGGGACCGGTAAGAACGCGCGGAAGTCGGTGACGCCGGTCTCGACGAGCGGGAGCGTGCGATCGATCGTGGCGTCGAGGTCGATGCCGCGGTCCTCTCGCCGCACCGTCGGGAGCATGCCGGCGACCTGGATCCCCTCCCCGTCACCGCCGGCCGCGGCGACGGCCTCGCGCATGCGCGGGATGCTCCCCGTGAGGTCGTCGGCGTCCTCGCCCCACGGAATCCATCCGGAGCCGAAGCGGGCCAGGCGCCGCGCCACTCGCTCGTTGACACGTCCGCTCACCCAGATCGGCACGCCGCCCGGTTGCAACGGCTTCGGCATCATGTGGATCGCCTCGAATGACAGCCCGGGGACATCAACGCCGGCGCGCTGCTCGCGCCAGAGCGTCTGACACACCTCGAGGGCGAGATCGAGTTGCCGTCCGCGGGTCCCGAAGTCGAGTCCGGCGGCCTCGTACTCCTCGCGCTGCCAGCCGATGCCGACGCCGAGGTCGAGCCGGCCACTCGACAACACGTCGAGCGTCGCGGCGGCCTTCGCGAGCACGACCGGGCGGCGCAGCGCCGCGATCAGAATGTTCGTGCCGAGGCGGACACGTGACGTCATGCCGCACACCACCGAGAGCGTCGTGAGCGGCTCGAGCCAGTGACCGTCGGGCCCGGTCGGCTGCTTGCCGCCTTCCACTCCCCCGCTCTCGGGCCGGCCGTAGGCGTCCATGTGCTCACCCAACACCACGTGGTCCGAGAGCAGCACGCGGTCGACGCCCGCGGTGTCTGCCGCGCGCGCCGTGTCGAAGATCGGCTGCCATGTCCCGGGATCCTCGGCTGCGTACGTGCGGAGCATGATCGACAGCTGCGGCGTAGTCATGGCTACTTGATCGCGAGCGCGTTCGGCGGGGAGCCGAGCCCACCCGGGATGCCGAGAGGCTTGCTCGTGAACAAGAACTCGTAGACACCGTCGCTCGCACAGTGCTCGGCGAGGGCGTCGAGGTCGAAGAACTCGCCCAGGGGGATGCCGAGGAGCGCGAGCACCCGCGTGTGCACGGTGTCGGCGGTCGTCGCGATGACACCCGGCCCGAAGGGCTCGACGCCGGGGTTGTCGACCGCGATCGCCGCGACCCCGTGGTCCCAGAGGAACTCGGCGATCGCCGGTCCCGGCGCGAGCCCCGGCATCCGGAATCGCTCGAAGGAGTACTCGCGGCTTCCCGCCGACAGGGCCTCTCGTCCGGTGGAGTCGAGTGTGCGGTAGAAGGCCAGCCAGCCGACGCGCACGCAGAGGATGTCGCCGGTGCGAAGCTCGACGCCCTGTGCCGCGGCGGTCGCGGCCAGCAGGTCCGGTCCGATGGCGAACGACGTGTCAGGGGCGATGTCAGCGTGCCGGGCGACGTCGAGCAGCACGCCGCGCCCGGCGAGGCCCGCCTCCGCCCAGGCATCGACGCCGAGGGTCTTGGCCCGGATGTCGGCGGCGCCGCGGCCGCCGAAGAACCCCTTCGCGGGGTGGCCGAAGTGGCCGAAGCCGTCCCATTGCGTCGAGCTCTGCGGAAAGAAGTTGTCGAGCTTGTCGTCGAAGACGTAGTCCATGCCCAGGGAGAACACGTCGTGGCGAAAGGGCTCGCGGCCGAAGAATGGCGGCGACGGCAGGTCGAGCGGCAGATCGAGCGCAAAGCGCGTGCCGGTGCGGACGAGGCGACCGGCGGCAGCGACGCGCTCGGACGTCAGCAGCTCGAGCGACCCGAGCCGCGGATCGAGCACGTCCCATGCGCTGCCGTCGGGTAGGTCTCGGTACGCCGGCCGCTCGCTCACCGGCCGGCGTCGAGCTGCCGGCGGAGCCAGTCCTCAATGTCGCGCTTGCACTGCTGCGACACGGACGCGTCGGGCGCGAGGGCGAAGAAGCCGTGGCAGGCGCCCGGGTACACATGGAGCTCCGCGGGTACACCCGCCTGGTTGAGGCGCACGGCGTAGTCGATGTCCTCGTCGCGGAACCCGTCGACGGCACCAACGGACACGAACGCGGGTGGCAGGCCGGTCAAATCGGTCGCGCGTGCCGGCGCCGCCGTGTCGGGCACGTCCTCGCGGCCGTAGAGGCGGCCCAGGCACGACCGCCAACCGAAGGTGTTGGAGCTTCGACTCCACACCGGGAGGCCGTCCTGCCGGCTCGAAAACGTCATCTGGCGGTCGTCGAGCATCGGCGACTCGAGGAGCTGGAACGCCACGGAGAGCTCACCCCGGTCGCGGGCGAGCAGCGTGAGGGCCGCGGCGAGTCCCCCACCGGCGCTGACGCCGCGCAGGCCGATCCAAGCGGGATCGACGCCGAGGTCGGCCGCGTGGTCGAACGTCCAGCGCAATCCCCGGTGACAGTCCTCGAGCGGCCAGGGGTACGTCGTCTCCGGCGCGAGCCGGTAGTCGATCGACACACCGACGAGGCCCAATTTCGGGCACAGCTCGTCGAACAGAACGTCGTCCGAGGCGTAGGTGCCGAGCACATAGCCACCGCCGTGCATCGAGTACAAGCACGGCAGCACACCGTCGAACCCCTTCGGGCGATGGACGCGAACCGGCACGTCGTGATCACCGGGAACGACCTCGTCGCTCCGGTCGACCGCATCGGACAGCGGCACGTCGATCGCGTCTACGGCGCGCAGCTTTCGGAGAACGTCGGCCGTCAGGTCGTCGAACGGCACCATGTCGGCCGCCTCGGCGACCTCGGGATCGAGCAGATCCCGCGGCGTGGACCCGATCTCGCTCGTCACAGTCGTGGGATCCTATCCGTGGGTGACGAGGGTGTTAGATATGACGGTTCCCCACGCAACTGGAAGCAACCACGTGACAGCTGCCGACGAGTTGTTCCTTCCGGAACCGGTACCCCGGCACGTCACCTACACCGTCATCTCCGTGGACGATCACGTCGTCGAACCGCGACACATGTTCGAGGGACGGCTCCCGGCCGCGCTCGAGGAGCGGGCGCCCCGCATCGTCGAGACGTCCAGGGGCCACGAAGTCTGGGAGTTCGAGGGCCGGCGCTACACCCAGGTCGGGATGAACGCGGTGGTCGGCCGACGCCCGGAAACCGTGAAGCTCGAGCCGTTCCGCTTCGATCAGATGCGCCCGGGCTGTTACGACGTCGACGCCCGGGTCCGCGATATGGACATCAACGGCGTCTGGGCTTCGGTGAACTTCCCGTCGCAGATCACGGGCTTCTGCGGTGCTGTGTTCTTCGGTATCGCCGACCGCGAGCTCGGCGCCGCGTGCATCCGGGCCTGGAACGACTGGCTGTTCGAAGAGTGGTACCAGCGACATCCCGATCGCATCGTCCCGCTCGGCATCGCCTACCTCGCAGATCCGCAGGTTGCGTCGGACGAGATCCGACGCAACGCCGAACGCGGGTTCCGGTCGGTGACGTTCCCGGAGCGGCCGCACGCGATCGGCCTGCCGTCGTTGTGGGAGCACGAGCACTGGGACCCGATCATCGAGGCGTGCGAGGAGACCGACACCGTCATCTCGCTCCACGTCGGCAGCTCGGGCGTCCACGAGTCCCCGCCCGGTGCACCGAGGCAGCAGCTCAGCGCGACGCTGTTCGGGCAACTGGCGATGACGGCGTGTGCAGAGTGGCTGTGGTCCGGCTATCCGGTGCGGCACCCGGAACTGAAGATCGCCATGAGCGAGGGCGGCATCGGCTGGGTCGCGATGCTGCTCGATCGGCTCGACTACATCGTCGACCGGTCCAGCTACGGGCTCGGATGGGAGGATCAGCCCGCTGAGGTCATGAAGCGAAACTTCTGGTTCTGCACACTGGAAGACGCGTCGACGATCGACACGCGCGAGCGCATCGGTATCGAGCACATCATGGTCGAGGTCGACTATCCGCACGGTGACAGCACCTGGCCCGACACGCAGCTCGTGCTCGAGAAGGCGTGGGGTCACATCCCGGTCGGCGAGTTGCGCGCCATGTGCAGCGAGAACGCCGCCGCGTTGTACCGCCACCCGCTCCCGAAGACGGTGCTCCCGACGTGACTGGCGACGTCACACGCCCCGTGAGCGGGTGGCCTCCGAAACACGGCCGAGGAGCTTGGTGAACACTCGGTAGTGCACGTTGCCGTACGGCCACTGGGTGACGACCTTTCCCGTGGGCGACTTGAAGTAGTTGTTCGTCATTGCCCAAGAAGTGCCTTCCATCCGGGACTGGAGCCAGCGGTACCACGTCGCCTCGAAGAGAGGCTTGACTTCGATCGCACTCACGCGCTCCCGGATCATTCGCTTCACCGCCCGCACCGCGTACTCGGCTTGGCTTTCCAGAGTCATCACGAGCTCACCGGCATTCGTCCCCGGTCCGTAGAGCATGAAAAAGTTCGGATATCCGGGCACGGTGATGCCGAGGTAGGCGCGCGGCTCGCCCGCCCAGTGCTCTTGCAGCGTCCACCCGCCCCGGCCGACGACCCGCAGACGGTTGAGGTAGTCGGCCGCCTCGAAGCCGGTGGCCATGACGATGACGTCGACGGCTCGATCGACGCCGTCGGCGTCGACGATCCCGGCACTGGTCACCGATGCCACGCCGCGCGCGACGAGCTCGACGTTCGGCTTCTTGAGCGCCGAGTAGAAGGTGCTCGCGAGGACCGGCCGCTTGCCGGGGTACGGGTACTTCGGGGTGACGGCCTCGCGCAGGTCGGGACGGTCCGCAAACTTCCGGTTGATGTAGTCGCGACAGAACTGCTCCCGCGCCTTGTTCGCCTTGGTCCCGGGCCGGAAAACGCGCCCGAACCAGAGGTTCTTCTCCACGAGGTAGCGCTGCCGCCAGCGCTCGAGCTTGCGACGCCACAACTTCGCAAAGGTCGTCCGCTCGTCGTCGGTGAGGTCGTGCTCGCCCTTGGGCATGATCCATCCCGGCTCACGCTGGAACACGTAGAGGCGTTCGACGATCGGCTGGATCGCAGGCACGATCTGCGTCGCCGATGATCCCGTGCCGACCACGGCCACGACCTTCCCCGACAGGTCGTGCTCGTGCTCCCAGCGGGCAGTATGGAACTTGGCACCCTCGAAGTCGTCGAGCCCGGGCCATTCCGGAGCACGCGGCACGTTGAGGAAGCCGACCGCGCTCACGAGCACGTGGCAGTCGTCGACCGTCCCGTCGTCGAGCGCAATCTCCCAGACGTGCCGGTCATCGTCCCAAGTGGCTGACTCCACACTGACGCCCAGTCGCAGATGCGACCGGAGCCCGAACTCGTCGACCGTCTCCTCTAGGTACTTCTGCAACTCGGCCTGCCGGGCGTGCGTGCGGGTCCAGTGGTGCGGCTTGAACGAGAAGCAATAGAGGTGCGAGGGGACGTCGACCTCGGCGCCGGGGTACGTGTTGTCCCACCACGTGCCGCCGATCCCGAGCGACGACTCGTAGATCGTGAACGTGTCGATGCCGGCCCGCTTCAGCTTCACGCCGGCCGCGATCCCGCCGAATCCGGCGCCGACCACGACGACCCTCGGCGTCCGGGCGGGACCGAACAGCGCTTCGGCGGTGGGCTTCATGGCACCGTTGACCTCGTCGCTATGCCATCAGGTAGCGAATCGGCAAGTGCTTGATGCTGCCGTTGACGATCGAGCTCAGCCGCTCCACCAGTCCCGCCACCTCGAATGCCTCCAAGCGCGCGAGCAGGTGCCGGAAGATCGTCTCGAGCTCGACACGGGCGAGCTGCGCGCCCATGCAGAAGTGCTCGCCGAACCCGAAGGCGAGATGGGGGTTCGGGCGGCGATCGACGCGGAACGCGAACGGATCCTCGAAGACCTCCTCGTCACGGTTCGCCGACGCGAAATAGAGCGCCACCTGCTCGCCGGCGCGGATCTTCGTCCCGCGCACCTCAGAGTCCTCGGTGGCGGTGCGCGTGAAGTGACTGATCGGGCTGACCCAACGAAGGATCTCCTCCACCGCGTCCGGGAGCAGCTCAGGGTGATCCCGCAACTTTTCCCACTCGTCCCGACGCTCCGAGAACGCCAGCAGACCTCCGCTGATCGCATTGCGCGTGGTCTCGTTGCCCGCTTCGACCAGGAGCTCGCAGTACGAGACGAGCTGCTCCTCGGTGAGGGGCGCGCCGTCGATCTCGCCGCGGATCAGCTCGCTCACCAGATCGTCTCGCGGGTCGTCCCGGCGCTGGTCGATCAGGTTCTGGAAATAGGAGCGCAGCTCACCACGTGCCCGCTTGCTCGTCTGGCCCGGCGTCTCGCCGGGCTGTCGGTACTCGGGATCGTCCTTGCCGATGACTTCGTTCGTCCAGCGGAACAACAGCTTCCAGTCGCCACCGGGTACGCCGAGGACCCAGGCGATCACCGCGAGCGGGAACGGCGCCGCGATGCACTCGACGAAGTCGAGCTCGCCCGCGGTGTCCGGGGGCGCCACCCCGCCGATGATCTCGACCGCGATGCTCTCGATGTCCGCGCGCCGCTCACGGACCGCACGCGGCGTGAAACGGCCGTTCGCGACCCGGCGCACCGGCCCGTGCTCGGGAGGATCGAGCATCACGACCATCTCGGAAGGCGGGAACACCACGCCGGCCGGGCGCAGCGTGATGCCCTGCGCGCTCGAGAAGCGCTCGGGCTGCTTCGAGATCTCCAGGATGTCGGCGTGCTTCGTGATCGCCCAGAACGGCTCGTACCCGGGTGGTGTGAAGTACGCGACGGGAGCTTCGGCCCGCAGCCGGGTCCACACCTCGTGGGGATACCCGTCGCGGGCGTAGCGCTCGGGATCGAGGAGCTCGCGGGGATCGACGTCGACGGTCATCGGATTCGCGGCTCCCTCGGCAGACCGAGCAGGCGCTCGCCGATGACGTTGCGCTGGATCTCGCTCGTGCCGCCCATGATCGAGTTGGCACGCGTCGCGAGCAGCTCACGAGCCCACAGCCCGCGGTCGGGGGAGCGTTCGTCGTCGGGCATGAGGAGCGCGTCCGGCCCCAATGCTGCGACTGCCGTGTCGCAGAGGCGCTGACTCGCCTCGGCCCAGAGCAGCTTCACGAGGCTCGAGTCCGACCCGACCTCTTCGCCTCGAGCGAGACGATCGAGGGTGCGCTCATTGTGCAGGCGAAAGAGCTCCACCTCGATCCAGGACCGCGCGAGCCGCTGGCGCACGAGCGGGTCGTCCAGATGCCCGGCTCGCGCGCACGCCTTGGCCAGCACGTCGAAGCCCACCTTCTGCAGCACCTGCTCCTTCCACACGAACGAGGCGCCGCGCTCGTTGGCGAGCGTCGTGTTGGCGACGCGCCACCCCTCGTTCTCGGCACCGATGCGGTTCTCGACCGGGACCTCCACATCGTCGAGAAAGACCTCGTTGAACTCGCTGTCGCCGGTGATCTGGCGCAACGGACGGACAGTCACGCCCTTCGCTGTCATTGGGATCGCCAGCATCGAGATGCCGTGGTGCCGGGGCGCCGTCGCGTCCGTGCGCACGAGCCCGATGCCCCAGTCGGCAAAGCGGGCGTAGGACGACCACACCTTCTGGCCGGTCACGACGTACAACCCCCCGCGCTTCGCCGCGCGCGTCGACAGCGCGGCGAGGTCGCTCCCGGCGTCGGGCTCGCTGAACAGCTGGCACCAGACGTCGTCGCCGGAGAGGATCCTCGGCGTCCACCGCCGCCGCTGCTGCTCCGTGCCGTGCGCCATCAGGGTCGGCCCGACGAGGCTCACGCCGGCGCGGCCCAGGAGCGCCGGCGCGCCGGCGCGGGCGAGCTCCTGGTTGTAAGCCGCGACGTGCGTCGGGGATGCGCCCCGCCCGCCGTACTCCACCGGCCAGTGGATGCCGACCCATCGTCCGGCGTGAAGCGTCCGCTGCCACACCCGCAGCACCTCGGCATCCTCGAGGGTGGACGCGACCTCGACCTCGGGCGGCGGGTGCGCCCGCAGCCAGGAGCGCAGCTCGTCGCGGAACTCGTCCGGGGAGGTCACGCCGTCACGGCCGCCCCGCCGACCACGACACCGTCTTGAGCAGGGTGAACTCGAGCATCCCGTAGTCCCCGAACTCACGACCGATGCCGGACTGCTTGTAGCCGCCGAAGGGCGCCCACGGGCTCGGGCCGCCGCCACCGCCGTTGATGCTGACGGTCCCGGTCCGGATCTTCCGGGCCAACTCGAACGCCCGGGTGGGCTTGGGATGCCAGAGGGAGGCGGCGAGCCCGTACCGCGTGTCGTTCGCGATGGCGACGGCCTCTTCTTCGCCCTCGAACGGAACAACGACACCGACCGGTCCGAAGATCTCGTCCTGGGCCACCGCCATCGAGTTGTCGACGTCCGCGAACAGCGTTGGCTCGACGAAGAAGCCGCGTGGAAGGTCAGCGGGCCGGCCTCCGCCGCAGACGAGCCGCGCGCCCTCGGCGGTCCCGCCGGCAACGTACCGCTCGACACGCTCGCGCTGCGTCTCGCGGATCAAGGGCCCCATGCCCGTCGACGCGTCGGTCGGATCACCGACCTTCATCTTGCCGAGGGCCGCCGCCAGTCCGTCGACGACTTGGTCGTACACGCTGCGCTCGGCGAGGATGCGCGTCGGCAAGGCGCACCCTTGGCCGGCGTGGATCGTGAAGGTGAACGCGGCGGCGGCCGCGAACGTCCGGACGTCCGAGCCGGCGAACACGATGTTCGGCGACTTGCCGCCCAGCTCGAGCAAGACCTTCTTCAGGCCGTCAGCGGCTTGGCGCATGATCTGCTTCCCGACGAAGTCGGAGCCGGTGAAGCTCACCATGTCGACGTCGGGCTGCGTCGTGAGGTGCTCGCTCTCGGCGACGCCTCCCGTCACGACGTTCAGCACGCCGGGCGGAAGCTCGGCGGCATCGGCGATCTCGCCGAGCACCAGCGCCTCGAGGGGCGTGTACGGCGACGGCTTGAGCACGACGGCATTGCCGACCGCGAGCGCGGGCAGCACCTTGGCCAGGTTCAGGTACAGCGGGTAATTGAACGCGGTGATCGCGGACACCACGCCAACCGGCTCCTTGAGGATCACGCCCTGACCCACGCCGCGGGGACCGACCTGGGGCGGCAGCGGTTCCTCGTACGGGAAGGTCGCCGCCCGCTCGGCGAACCACATCGAGAACTGCAACGGCACACCGAGCTGGAAAGCCTCGGCGATCGGCCGCGCTGCGCCGGCCTCGGCGATGATCATCTCGACGAGCTCACTGCGACGGTCGGCGATCGCCTGGACGAAGCGCACGAGAGCATCGGAGCGCTCGCGCGGCGACATGCGCGGCCACGGCCCGTCCTCGAACGCCCGGCGTGCCGCCGCGACCGCGCGATCGACGTCGTCGATCGACGCCTGGGGCACCTTGGCGATGACGTCCTCGGTGGCGGGATTGATGACCTCGAGCTCGTCCTCGCTCGACCCGTCCACCCATTTGCCGTCGATGTACAGGCCGAGGCTCTTCAGCGCGGTTGCCATATCGAACCCTTCGTTCAGGCGACGGGGGTGAACTCGAGGTACAGCTGCTCGAGACCGCGCAGCAAGTAGATCGGCGTGTACTCGTAACTGCGCGCGCTGGGCGGACCGTGCTTCGCCTCCGAGATCCGGATGTCGGCCATGCGGTCGAGGAGACGGTTGATGCTGACGTCTCCTTCGGCGCGGGCGAGCGGCGCGCCGGCGCACGTGTGGATGCCGAACCCGAACCCCACGTGCTGGCGACCGTTCGGGCGGTCGAGCTTGAACTCCGTGGGATCCGGGAACTGGCGCGGATCCCGGTTCGCAGCGCCGGGCATGAGGAAGACGCTCCCACCCGCAGGCACGTCGACCCCGCCGACCGTGGCGGGGACGCGTGCCATTCGGAACTGACCCTGGAGCGGGCTTTCGATCCGAACGCATTCCTCGATGAACCGAGGGATCACGTCGCGCTGGTCTCGGAGCTGCTGCTGGAGCTCGGGGCGCTCGCCGATGAGCCGGAGTGCCGTCCCCAACATCCGGGCCGTGGTCTCCTGCCCGGCGGCGAAGAGGTTGGCGGAGATCCGCATGACGTCGTCGACCGGCGGTAATGAGCCGTCCGGGAACGTCGCGTGCGCGAGCTCGGTCATGACGTCGGCGCGCGGTTGCTGGCGACGATCCTCGATGTACTTGGTGAACCGGTCGTAGAGGAACCCCAACGGCTTGTGCTCCACCGGCGCGTCGGCGCTGGCACGTCGCCGTGTGGGTCGTTGCTCGCCCTGGAGCTCCTCTCGGAACGTCTCGTGGTCGGCATCGGGGACGCCGAGCAGGTCGGCGATCACCAAGAGCGTGAACGGGCTCGCGTACTCATGGACGAACTCGCACTCGCCTCGGGCGGCGAACTCGTCGATCTGCCGATCGGCGAGGCGCCACATGAACTCCTCGTTCTCCTTGAGTCGCTTGGGCGTGATGAGCCGCATCAGCAGGCCCCGTTGCGCGGTGTGCGTCGGCGGGTCGAACGACGGCAGCTGATCGCTGAAGGGAAGCGTGTCGCGGTACTCCTCGATGATCTCGCTCACGTCGTCGCCTTCAAGTGCTACCGGAAACGGCGTGAAGGGGCCGGCCACGGTGTTGCACGACGAGAACGTGGCCGGGTCGTTGTAGACCGCCATCGCTTCCTCGTGCCCGGTGACCATGACGACACCGTGATGCTGCTCGCGCCACGCGGGCCCGTGCTCCCGGAGGTACTCGTAGTAGCGGTACGGATCCTGGTACAGAGGCCGGGCGCGGAAGAAGTCGATCTCGTCGAACTCCATCTCGGTCACAGGTCCTCCCGTGCTCGAGTCGTCAACGGCCGAGGAGTCCCCGCTCGATGAAATGCGAGGCCGCGTCGATCTCGCCCGCAGACCGCTCCTGGGCCCCGATCACACCGAGCAGCGCCACCATGACGACGGCCTCCATGTCGATGTCACCGAAACCGCGTGGTAGCAGGTAACGCGACATGCGACGTCGCCCCCAATCGAGCGGCGGGGCGAGGTCACTCCTGAGCGCTGGATCCTGGAGCGCGGCGTCGATCCAGACCCGCATCATGCCCGCCTCGGGCGCTTGCACCGAGTGGAAGCGGCGGAGCCACCTCCGCAGCGCCCCCTTGACCGCCGAGCTGTCGCCGGTGAGGACGTCGGGGATCTCCATCAGCGTCATGCCTGTCGCCCGCAGCGCCCGCGCGGTAAGGATGCGTGCGAGCTCGTCCTTGTTGCGAAAGTACCGGTAGAACGCGCCGTGAGAGACGCCGGCAGCCGCGACGAGATCGTCGACGCGGGTGTTGTGGTAACCGCGACTGACGAACACGTCGTGCCCCGATGCCAGCAGAGCGTTGAGCGCGCGACTTGCGGAATCATCCCGCTCGAGGTCGGCGTCGTCCTGCCGAATCCACTCGAGCATCGCTGGGTTGAACTCGACCGGTGGGGACGGCGGACCAGCGGCATCGTGAACGTTCACGTCCGCACGTAGACCGAAGAGCGTCCGATGCAACACATCGGTGGCGGCAACCTCGAATCGCTCGCTCGGATAGGCAGCCGGTACCGCGGAGCGGAGGATGGCCGCAACCCCGAGCGCGTGGTTCAGGGTCTGCAGGAGCAGCCTGATGACCGGATCGAGCTGTCGTGGTGGCAGCGTCGTGGTGACCAACTTGGCGCGGAGCCTGCCGATGATCTGGTCGCCCGTGCGCGCGGCGATGGCGGCGAGGACCTCATCGGTCTCATAGGCGTTGAAGACCGGTTCGTAGCGTGTGTAGATCTCGGCGTAACGGGCAACCCACGCCCGCACGGCGGACCAGCCCTGGCCGTCGGGTGTGAGCGGGTTCAGCGCCTCCGTCGATGCCATCAGCTGGCGAGCCACCTGCCCGGCGAGGTGTTGGAACACCTCCTCCTTGCTGGCGAAGTACTGGTAGAAGGAGACTCGCGAGCATCGAGCGAGCTTCGCGATCCGGTCGATGCTGCAGGCGTGGTATCCCGCCTCGCCGAAGGCTCGAAGGGCGGCGTCGAGGATGCGTTGCTGGGTCCGCTGCCCGCGGGCCCCGACCCGAGGGTTGTCGGAGAACGGAGCCCGGCGAACGGCGGCGGAGTCGTCGTCGATCCGCTCGTGACTGGTTCGGGGCGTCGCCATCGCGGGAGTGACACTACCGTTAGTTTCATCTCCGCGTGAACCACGCTCGGAACAGCGCGAGTCGTCCGGTGCTACGGTCCGATGACACGACCGTTAGTTCCGACCCGGTAGGGCCGGCTGCGTCGTGGGGGGAGGATCGACGATGGAGGAACGAGCGTTCGGCCGGACGGGACTCCAGGTCTCCGCCGTCGGGTACGGGTGCTGGGAGGTTGCCGGCGGCTACGGGCACGCCGACGAGGAGGAGTTCGCACGCGCGGTCGGTCGCGCACTCGACCTCGGTGTCAACTGCTTCGACACGGCCGAGGGGTACGGCATGGGCGCCTCGGAACGGGCGCTCGGACAGGCTCTCGGCCGGCGGCGCGAGGAGGCCACCGTCGTCACGAAGTTCGGCATGAACTACCGCGACAAGCCGAACCTCCGCGACAGCAGCCGCGAGCGCGTCTTCGCCTCGATCGACAAGAGTCTGAAGAACCTCGGCACCGACTGGGTGGACGTCTATCTCGTGCACTGGCCCGACCGGCTGACGCCGTTCGAGGAGACGATGGACGCGCTCGACGAGATCGTGCGCGACGGCAAGGTTCGCTTCGTCGGGCTCTCGAACTTCACACTCGAGGAGATCGAGGCCTGCATGCATCTGCGACGCGTGGACGTCGTCCAGTACGGCTGGAACATGTTCGACCGACGGATGCAGCGCGCGATCCTCCCGTACTGCGAGGAGCAGGGCATCGGGTTCATGGCGTACGGCTCGCTCTGCTTCGGGCTGCTGACCGGCACGTTCACGGAGGACATGGACTTCGGCGACCAGGACTGGCGCGCCCGGCGAGGTCGGATGGGGTCGATCAAGATGTTCGAAGCCTTGTTCGGTCCGGAGTCGTTCCCGCGCAACGTCCGTGCCGTCGACGAACTGAAGAGCATCGCCGCCCGCTACGACAAGAGCCTTCCGCAGCTCGCGCTCCGGTGGGCGCTGTCGCATCCAGCCGTCAGCACCGCGCTCGTGGGTTGCCGCACGGTCGCCGAGGTCGAGGACAACGTCGGCGCAGTCGGCTGGTCGATCAGCGACGAGGACCTCGCCGAGATCGACGGCCTGTTCGAGCGCCACGGCATCGACACCAAGCCCGAGTTCTGGATCGAAGAGGTGTGACGGTGCACGGAAGGCGTTGACGGATGGCGCAGGAGCTCGCGGGAAAGGTCGCGATCGTCACCGGTGGCGCGAGTGGGCTGGGCCGTGCCATCGCCGAGCGGTTCGTCGCAGAAGGTGCTCGGGTCGCCATCGCCGACGTGGACGCCGAGGCCGGCAAGGCGGTGGCCACCGAGCTCGGCACCGCCGCCGCCTTCCAACCGACCGACGTCGCCGACGCCGGCGACGTCCAGCGCGCGGTCGACTTCGCGGTCGAAGAGCTGGGTGGGCTCCACATCATGGTGAACAACGCCGGCATCGGCGGATCGCACCAGCGTTTTCTCGACGACGACTTCGAGGACTTCGAGCGCACGATGGCGGTCAACATCTTCGGTGTCCTCGTCGGGTGTCAACGGGCCGCCCGGCACATGGCCGAGCACGGCGGCGGTGCGATCACCAACGTCACGTCGATCGGCGGGATCAACGCCGGTCCCGGCGTGATGGCCTATCGGGCCTCGAAGGCGGCGGTGATCCACCTGAGCCGGTCGATCGCGGTCGAGTTGGCGCGACGTGGCATCCGAGTGAACTGCATCGCGCCCGCCCACATCCCAACCGCGATCAACGCCACCTTCGACCAGGAAGCGATCGTGCGGGCCATGCAGCCGCTCCCGCGCCTGGCCTCACCGCGGGACGTCGCGGAATCCGCGCTCTTTCTGTCGAGCGATCGGGCGGCGCAGATCACCGGGATCGTCCTGCCCGTCGACGGAGGGACCACCGCCGGCCCGCCGCCTCGGTCGATGAAAGAGTTCATGGCCACGCGCCCGACCACGAGCACGCCGGAGTGATGCGAATGGGAGCGGCGACCGGCATCTACTCATGCGACGATCACCTCGATCTGTACGCGGTGCCGCCCGGGGTGTGGGAGTCGCGCCTGCCGCGAGCACATGCCGAGCGCGGTCCGCGCGTGGAGACCCGCGACGGCAGACGGGTGTGGGTGTGCGAAGACCGAGTGATCGGCCGCAGCGGGATGTCGCTCAACAGCGAGGTGGCGAAGAAGCTCAGCGCTATCGGCCGCGCCGGCATCGAGGACGACGGGTTCCGCGCCGGAACGGCGGAGCTCCGGCTCGAGGACATGGAGCGCGACGGCTTGTGGGCCTCGGTCATCTACGGGCCGCTCGCGCTCGGCTTCCCGATCGACGATCCCGCGCTCCAGGACGCCGCCTACGGGGCGTGGAACGACTGGGCGGTCGAGGAGTTCAACGCCGTCGCCGCCGACCGTTTGTGCGTGCTCGCGTTCCTGCCCGGTCACTCGCCCGAGGCCGCCGCCGCCGAGCTGGAGCGCTGTGCCGACATCGGCCACCGCGGCGCGATCATCGACGTCTTCGCCATCGACCTCGGCGACCAGGGTTGGGACCGGCTCTGGGCGACGGCGGAGGACACGGGCCTGCCCATCAGTTTCCATCTGAAGGACGGCACCTGGTCGGGCCTCAGCTACCGGATGGGCAAGTGGCAGTCGGCCGCGTTCGCGACGGTCCTGCCCCTGCAGCTCGACGAGCCGCTGGCGACGATGGTGTTCTCGGGCGCGCTCGAGCGGCACCCCGGCATGAAGCTGGTGCTCGCGGAGTCGGGCATCGGGTGGCTCCCCTACTTCTTGGCGCGCATGGACCTCGAGTGGGAGAGCCTTCGCGACAAGCTCGACTACGCACCCCGAACCGCGCCGAGCGAGCTGTTCGGTCGCCAGGTGATGGCGACGTTCGAGGAGGATGCGCTGGGCGGGCAGTTCATCCCGCTCCTCGGAGCCGACTCGTGCATGTGGGCCTCGGACTATCCGCACACGGACAGCACGTTCCCGAACTCACTCCAAGCGATCGACGAGACGCTCGGCGCCCTGCCCGAAGCCGACCGCCGCAGGATCACGGCAGAGAACTGTGCGCGCCTGTACGGGTTCGCGGATGTCTCCTGAGGACGATGGAGCGATTCGGGGTTTCGACCATGTCTCGCTCCCGATGCAGCGGACCGACGCGATGGTGGCGTTCTACCGCAGGCTCGGATTGCAGGTCGCCGAGCGCCCGGGGGTTGTCTCGGTGTACGCCGGCGACCAGATGATCAACCTTCATCGCCCCGAGGTGTGGCAGGGCATGGGCTTCACGCTGCGCGCCCCGGCGGCGACGCCTCCGTGCGGCGACCTCTGCTTCGTCTGGGGCGGATCGCCCGACGCGCTCCACGCACTCCTACGC
>JBKOWN010000034.1:0-15180 GCA_046724435.1 Actinomycetota bacterium | reverse complement strand
CCGCCGCACTCCGCCTACGACCGCCCACACCTTCACCGGGCCGGTCGCACGCGAAGGTCAAGGAGCCGACATCCGTCGCCTAGCCGGAACTTTGTCGGGAAACCGGACGACTAATGACCGTCCAGCTCACCCGAGGGGGTTCACAAGTGATGAGCAGCAGGCGTTTGGTCCGCCGTTTGGTTCTCGGCGGAATGCTCGGGCTCGGGCTCGTCGTTCTCGTTGCCGGTCCCGCGGCGGCGCACGTCGAGATCGATCCGACGAGCGTTCCGAAAGGGTCGACCACGAGTTTCAGCTTCCGCGTCCCGACCGAGAAGGACAACGCGTCGACCGTCGGTCTCGAGGTGGACTTCCCGACCGATCACCCCATCCCGTCCGTCAACGTGCTCGTGAAGCAGGGATGGACCTTCACGGTCGAGAAGACGCCATTGCCCAAGCCGATCAAGACCGAGTCCGGCGAGGTGACGGAGGCGGTTTCGAAGATCACGTGGACCGGGGGCCAGATCCCGCCGGACGGTTACGACCTCTTCACCGTGCTCGGAGGCCCGCTTCCCAAGAACGTCAACCAGCTGCAATTCAAGGCGCTGCAGACCTACAGCGACGGTGACGTCGTCCAGTGGATCGAGCCCACGGTCAAGGGCGGCGCCGAGCCCGAGCACCCGGCTCCGGTCCTGAAGCTGGGCAAGGCGAGCTCAGGCGGGTAGTCGCACGCGGGATTGGCGCACCGACGTCGCCGCGCCTCGCCGGCGCGCCAACATGGGGACGTGAGCGTCGAGACAGACTCACGTGCGGACCCAAGGGAGACGCAGCCGGCAGTCGGCGGTGACGACAGGCGTCGCCGCTGGCTGCCGACCTGGCCGCCGTCGCTTCCGCAGGCCGTCATCCTCGTGGTCGCCTTGTGTCTCGTCGCCGGCGTCCTCGGCTGGCGACTCGCCCAGGACGACCACCCGGGCCGCGGAAGCGTCGACGTCGGCTTCCTCGACGACATGCAGACGCATCACCTGCAGGCGCTCGAGATCGGATTCGCATACCTCGAGCACGGGTCGAACCCGACGTTGCAGCACATCGCGCACGACATCATCAGCGAGCAGGGCATCGAGGTCGGCCAGATGCGCTCCGTCTTGTCGCAATGGGGATACCAGTCGGCGCCCGACCCCCAAGGCACCGCGATGGCGTGGATGCACGAGCCACACCCCGCGCAACAGATGCCCGGCATGGCCACCGGCGCGGATGTCGACCGGCTGCGTGCCGCCGACGGCCTCGAAGCCGACGACCTCTTCTCGCAACTGATGATCCATCACCACGACGGCGGAATTCACATGGCCGACTTCGTGGCGACTGACGCGCAGACGAGCAACATCCGGAACTTCGCACGCGGCATGGCCGCCAGTCAGCGCAGCGAGATCGGCGAGATCAACCTGGTGCGCCGCCAGTTGGGCCTCGAACCCGTTGCGCTGGAGTTCTCGAACCCGACCCCGCCTCCGGGATAGTTGGCGGAGTCTCCGCCGTCTTGCGCGTCGACGCCGGACCGAGTGAGCTTCGGCTATGTACCGAGTCGCGCAGTGGAGCACCGGCAACGTCGGCCGGCTCGCGCTCCGAGGAATCGTGCAGCACCCCGACCTCGAGCTGGTCGGGGTGCTCGTCCACAGCCCCGACAAAGCCGGCCGGGACGCGGGTGAGCTGGCCGGCCTCGCACCTGTCGGCGTGGCCGCCACCACCGACCCCGCCGAGATCATCGGCCTTGGTGCCGACTGCGTCTCGTACACAGCGACCGGCGACCTCCGTCCCGACGACGCCGTGACGGACATGGCGCGCATCCTGGAAGCGGGCACCAATGTGGTCTCGACATCGGTGGTCCCGCTCGTGTACCCGCCCTCGGCGCCAGCGCGGTACACCGAGCCGCTCGACACCGCCTGCAAATCCGGCGGCGTCTCGTGCCTCACGACCGGCATCGATCCCGGGTTCGCCAACGACCTGATCCCGTTCGCGTTCCTCGGCGCGTGCGAACGAGTCGACTCAGTGCGCGTGATGGAGATCCTCGACTACTCCACGTATCTCCAGGCCGACGTGCTCTTCGACATCATGGGGTTCGGGCAATCACTCGACGAGCTCCCGCTCATCCTCCAACCCGGCGTCATCGGCCTCGCGTGGGGGTGCACCGTGTCGGCACTGGCGGCGGGCCTCGGCGTGGAGCTCGACGACGTCAGGGAGGTACACGAACGAGTGCCGGCCGCCCGCGACTACCAGACGCCGCTCGGGACGATCGCCGCCGGCACTACGGCGGGCATGCGCTTCGAGTTGCAGGGCGTGGTCGGCGGCGAGCCCCGGGTGGTGCTCGAGCACGTCACGCGGATCAACGAGGAAGTCGCGCCCGACTGGCCGCGGCTGCCCGGCCAAGGCGGCTACCGCGTCGACATCGAAGGCAACCCCTCACTCCACTGCCAGTTTCACTTCGAGGGTGAGGACGGCGACCACAACACAGGGGGCCTGATGGCCACGGCGATGCGGTGCCTGAACGCGATCCCGGCAGTGTGCGACGCCGGTCCGGGGCTGCTGTCGGTGCTGGACTTGCCGCTCATCACCGGCAAGGGCTTGATGCGTCCCTGAGCCAGAAGAGTTCCGGCTGAGGGCGCTGCTGGGTCAGCCGTTACGCGAATCGATCATGCGGTTGTAGACGCCGGTGACCTTGGCCGCGTAGTTCGGGTCGGTGGCCCAGTTACCGTGACCCATCATCTGCCAGATCGGCGCCCAGCCCTTGGCGAAGAACGTGTCGAAGTTGCGCGCCGCCGTCGCCGGGTCTGCGCCGTACCAGAACGACGACGGGGGATCGCTGAGGTCGGACGCGTGCGAACTGCGATCGGCGTAGTTGCGAAGGTGCTGGATCTGGGCGCGGATCCCATCGCGGGCGGTCGGGAACCGCGTCTCTCCGGAGCAGCCATCGCACGCGCCGAGACCCGAGAAGTTGTTGTCGCTCCCGCCGGCACGGAACCCGCCCGTCTCGACGTAGGACTGCGCGAACGCAAAGTCGCCGCGCACGCTCTCGGCTGTTCCTTCCTCGACGTAGATCTGCGCGAGCTCGTCGATCGACATGCCGTCCGAGAGCCTCGGTGACGCGCCGCTCGACCGGTACCACGCCGCCATCTCCGAAGCGGACAGCACGGTCGGGCCCATCACCGGCTCGCCCAGCGCCCGCAGCGCGCCGATCTCCTCTGCCACCTCGAGGGCACGGTTCGCCTCCGCCACCTTCTGGTCGAACACGGCCTTCTCCTGGTCGAGGCGCGGCAGCAACTCGTCGAGCTGCGCCTTCTGGACCTCCAGGTCGCGCTGGGCCTGCTCGAGACGGAGCGCCGTGTCGCGGAGCTCGCGAGCGCGCTCGTCGTCGAAGGCGTCCGCGGCCTCGGTGAGCTTCGTCCTGCGGCCCGCTTGAATTCGGCTCTTGCTGGCGAGGACCTCGAGGCCGGCGCTCGGATCCGTGTTCTTGTACAGGGCGGCCGCGCGGATCGACAGCTGCGAGCGCAGCTCGGCCTCCTTGGCGCGCATGTCCGGGATCGCCTGCTCGAGTGCGGTGATCTGGCTTTGCACCTGCGTTTGGTCGTCGAGCGCCTTCTGGTAGCGGTCATGGGCGGCGTTCGCGTCCTCCTGGGTCTTCTGCAACTTCTCCCGGGCCTGGACGACACCCGGATCTTCCTGGCCGGTCGCGGGAGCGGCATCGACCGCCAGCCCGGCCGTCGCGGACACGAGCCCGATCGCGACGGTCACGAGCCCGCGCACGGCGCATCGCCGGTGGCGGTGTTGCAACATCCGCGCGGAAAGTAACACCGGAGGCTTTGCGATCCGCGGCATTGGATGCGCGACGGTCGCGGTTTCGGGCACTGTAGAAGGATGTTCGACGAGCTCCTCCGGCACCCGGGCGTCGTCGAGGAATGGCATCTGCGCTCCAGCTTCGGATTCCTCGCCATCCACGGCGGCAGCCTCGAGCGGGGGACGGCCGAGGTGGCGACCGAGGCGGCGGATCGGGCCGGCGCGTCGGTGTACGCCGTGCGCCAGCCCGAGAACCTGCGCTGGCACATCCCGTCCGCACTCGTCGACCCGAGCCTCTCCGCGGCATTGAGCTCGTTCCTCGAGCACGTCGAGCTCGTCGTCTCAGTCCATGGGTACGGGCGACGCGGGTACTCGGACGTCGTCCTCATCGGCGGCCGGAACCGGCTGCTGGCGGCGCGTGCAGCGGACGCATTGCGCGCAGCGGTGCCGTCGCATCGTTTCGTCGACGACCTGCACGCGATCCCGCCCACACTGCGGGGCGTCCACCTCGACAACCCGGTGAATCGGACGCGGGGTGGAGGGATCCAGCTCGAGCTGCCGCCGACCCTGCGCGACGGCCAGGGCTCACCCGCGGATCGAGAGGCGCTGATCTCGGCGCTGGCGTCGCTGGCGACGGCGATCTGAGGATCGCCGTGGGGCGCGTCGCCGTCATCGGCGGGCACGGCATCCTCGGGACCGAGTTCGCGGCGGACGCGTCCCGCGTCGACGTCGATACGATCTACGGTCCCGCAGCGCTGCTCGATGCCGGGAACTACGTCGTGATCCAGCGTCACGGTCTCGACCAGTTCCTCTCGGCGCCGTTCATCAACCACCGCGCGCACGTGCGGGCGCTGGCCGACGTCGGGTGTGATCGCATCCTCGGCGTGGCGTCCGTTGGCAGCCTCCGACGCGACCTTCCGGTCGGCACGTTCGTCGCCCCCGACGACTTCATCGCGCTCCAGCTCGGGATTGCGTTCTCCGAGGGCGACGAAGGGCACCAGTCGCCCGGCTTCGACCCGGTCTGGCGTCGCACGGTCACCGATTGTTGGGGCGCCGAGACGGACGTCCCTCTCCACGACGGTGGCGTCTACTGGCAGGCGATCGGGCCGCGGTTCGAGACCCGGGCCGAGATCGGGCTCATCGCCGGACACGCCGACGTCGTGGGCATGACGATCGCGAGTGAGTGCGTCCTTGCCCGCGAGCTCGGCCTCGCCTATGCGAGCATCTGCGTCGTCGACAACCTTGCCAACGGCGTCGGCGATGGGCCCCTCACCATGGAGGAGTTTCGAGCCGGCGCCGCCGCGAACCGGTCCCGACTGGTAGGCGCGCTCGACGCGGCGCTTCCGGCGCTGGGCACGGAGGCAGGTAGCGCGTGAGCCTCGCCGTACGAAATGCAGCGCTCGACGGCGACGCGATCGGATTGCGCGTCGAGGACGACCGCATCACCGCCATCGGTTCCGGTGTCGAGCCCGAGAGCGGCGATGAGGTGATCGACGCCGCCGGGATGGCGGTCGTCCCCGGGCTGGTCAACGGCCATACCCACGCCGCTATGACGCTCATGCGCGGCTACGGCGGGGACCTGCCGCTCATGCAATGGCTGCAGGACAAGATCTTTCCCGTCGAGGCGAAGCTCACCGCGGACGACGTGTACTGGGGGACGCGCCTCGCGTGCGTCGAGATGATCCGGTCGGGGACCGTGCGGTTCTGGGATATGTACTGGCAGCCCGAAGCGGTCGCCCGTGCCGTGCAGGACGCCGGCATCCGCGCGTCCGTCGCGCTCCCGCTCGTCGACGGCCTCGACGCCGGCAAGTCGGACGCCTTGCGCGCCGCCGCCGAGCGATCCCTCGACGCCCTCGCCGACGCCGGCCCCCGCGTCACCCCCACGCTCGGGCCGCACTCCATCTACCTGGTCAGCGAGAAATCACTGCACTGGATCGCCGAAATGTCGTCGGAGCGCGACTTGCGGGTGCACATCCACCTCTCGGAGACCGAAGGCGAGATTCACGATTGTCTGACCGCGCACGGTGTCCGGCCTGCGCCATATCTCGACCGGATCGGACTGCTGACACCGAGGACGCACCTCGCGCACGGCGTGTGGCTCGACGACGACGAGCTCGAGTTGGTCGGGGCGCGCGGCTCGACGATCGTCACCAATCCCGTTTCGAACCTGAAGCTCGCAGTCGGGCGCGTGTTTTCATACGCCAAGGCGCGCGCCCACGGGATCCCCGTGGGCCTCGGCACGGACGGCGCGTCGTCCAATAACTCACTCGACTTGTTCCAGGACATGAAGCACCTCGCGCTCGTGCAGAAGCACGTCGAGCGGAACCCGGCCGCAATGCCGGCGACCGAAGCGTGGGCGGTCGCAACGGGCCAGCGGGCGCCGGCCCTCGGCCAGTCGGCCCGTCTCGGGGTGGAGGAGCCGGCCGACTTCCTGCTCGTACGGAGCGACGCCCCCGAGCTCACACCGGGCGACCTCACCGCCAACCTCGTCTACGCCGCCGCGGGCTCGGTGGTCGACACGACCGTCGTCGCCGGACGGGTGCTCATGCGCGGCAGCGAGATCGGTGACGAAAACGAGGTGCGCGACGGCGCGATTGCAAGCGCTCGTCGCCTCGGCGTGATCGCGTAAGCGGGCGCAGCCGAACTACAGCGTCTTCGGCGTGGCGAACAGCTCGCGCAGGCGCGGCTCGAAATGCTCGAGCGGCAGTGTGTCGTAGTCGGGATCGAACGCGGCCTGGTCCCATTCGTCGGCAAAGCGCTCGGCGAGCTCGTACGCGGGCTGCCCCTCGTACTGGTCGCGCGCGTTCGGGTCGCCGCCGAAGTGGTGGTAGTAGTGCCGGCCCTGGAAGTCCTGGTGCACGAGGATCATCCAGTACACGTCGTCGCGGACGTACGGTCTGAGGATCTCGGCTGCAATCCGGGGATGGTTGGGCACGCTGACCGCCTTGCCGATGTCGTGGCAGAGGCTGGCGATCACAACCTCGTCGTCGGCGCCGGCGCGCTCGGCGCGCGTCGCCGTCTGCAGGCAGTGCGTGAGCTGGTCGACGGCGAAGCCGTCGGTGATGTCAGCCAGCGACTCGAGCATGCCCAGCACGCGGTCGGCGACCCGACCCTGGTTCTTGAACGACTCGGTGCCGATGACCGCCCACTGCTCGGCGGTGGACTCGTCCATCCGGCGGAAGCTCTTCGTTCCCGTCTGCATGTGTGTCTGCGTCATGACCCCATTCTCCCATAGGGTGCGGTCGTGGATCTCCCGAAGCTGGCTGACCTGGAGCTTCCCGACTCGACGGGACAGCCGAGGCGCCTGGGCGACTTCTGGGCCGAGCGGCCGGTGATCCTGGTGTTCCTGCGCCACTTCGGCTGACTCCTCTGCCGCGAGCACGCCTCGCAGTTGCGGGGCAGCTACGAGGACATCCGGCGGCGGGGCGCTGACGTCGTGGCCGTCGGCACCGGAAGCGTGCGCCACGCAGCGGCGTTCGTCGCCGACGAAGACATCCCGTTCCCCGTGCTCGTGGACGACGATGCCCGAGCCGCCCGGGCGGCGTCGGTCCGCCGCCTCGGGTTCTTCCGGCTGCTCACGGACCGGCGGAGCCGGGCCGGCGCCAAGCAGGCGCGCGCGGCCGGGCACCGCATCCACAAGGCGGGGCGGCGCGTCACCCAGCTCGGGGCGACGTTCGTCCTCGGTCCCGGCGCGCAGGTCCGCTACGAGCACCTCGACGACCACAGTGCCGACCACGCGCCGCTCGACGACGTGTTGGCGTCGCTCCCGACTCCCGCCGCCGACTGACCGATCTGGTCATGCGACGCGGGCCGCGCGCCCGGTCGCAGAGCCCGAGCTCGCGACGGCGACAATGGAGCGATGAGCGAGCCGTTCGCCCGGATGGACGCCGGCGACGATGCCCGCTTCTACTCGGTTCCTCGGAAAGTCGTGCACCTGGAACCCGGCGCGATCGAGTCGCTCCGCGGGGTGTACGCCGAGCACTTCACGCCCGGGGGTACGGTGCTCGACCTGATGTCGTCGTGGCGGTCGCATCTGCCGGACGGTCTCGGCCGCGTTATCGGGCTTGGCATGAACGCCGACGAGATGTCCGCGAACCCGCAGCTCGACGACTGGGTCATCCACGACTTGAACCGGGAGCCACGCCTGCCGTTCCCCGACGCGGCGTTCGGCGCGGCTGCGTGCGCGGTGAGCGTGCAGTATCTGGTGCACCCGTTCCAGGTGTTCGCCGAAGTCCTGCGGGTACTCGTTCCCGGCGGTCCGCTCGTCGTCTCGTTCTCCAACCGCTGCTTCCCGACGAAGGCGGTCGCGGTCTGGCTCTCCGCCGACGACGACGAGCACCGGACGCTGGTGCGCACCTATCTCGAGCGGGCCGGCTTTCTCGACGTCGTCGACGAGCGCATCGAGACACCCGACGACCCGCTGTTCGTGGTCAGGGGCCGCGCGTGAGCGCCGCCGACGTGATCTGACGCCGGGTGGCGCGGCTCACTCCTCGATGAAGCTCTCGATCAGGCGGGCGAGCTCCAGCGGACGGTCACCCTGCACGCTGTGCCCGGATCCCTCGACCACCTCGACCAGGACGCCGGGCTGGTACCGGCGTAGCTCGGCGACGTCCTCGTCGCTGACAACCCCGGAATCGGCTCCGCGCACGAGCATCACGGGGATCGTGAGCTTCGACACGTCGTCCCAGAGCGGCCGGAAGTCCGGGATGTCCTCGCCCTCGCCCAGCCGCCACCGGTCATAGCGCCACGTCCAGCTGCCGTCGTCCTGCTCGCGGGCGTTGTGCAGGATGCCGCGCCGTAACGACGACTCGGTACGCGTCGGGTTGAACGCGATCGTGCGCTCCAGGATCTCGTCGAAGGACTCGAACCGCTCTGGCCCGGCGACGAATGCAACGATCGGAGCGGCCTTGTCGCGGTCGGCGCCCGGTGTCACGTCGACGAGCATGAGCCGGGGCACGAGCTCAGGATGCCGCGCCGCGAGCGCGATCGAGGTCAGCCCACCGAGCGACATGCCCACGACGAGGCCCACCGACGGCGCGAGCGCTCGCATGACGGTGGCGACGTCGGTCGCGTTGTCGGCAGCCCAATACCGGCGGTCGTCACGCCAGTCCGAATGCCCGTGCCCGGGGAGGTCGACCGCAACCAGCGGTTGGTCGAGCGCGAGGGCGACCGTGTCCCACGTGTGCGCATTCTGCGCGCCGCCGTGGACGAGGACGAGCTCCGGTTCGGCGTCGCCCCACACGAGGGCGCTGACCCGACGGCCGTCGCCGGCGTCGACGAACTCGCGCCGGACCGTCGGCGGCCCCCGCCAGGGGATGTCGTACTCCTCGGCGTTCTCACGGAAGAGCCCGAACTCGTCGTACTCGACCTTGGCCATGCGGAGGAACCTATACCGCCGGCGCGATCGGGCCGCTCGGAGGCGCCCCGCCTACCATGCGCGGCGATGCGCGTGCCCCGCCTGAGCCCGGCGCAGTACCAGCGCGTCACCGTCGTCGCCGCCGTGCTCCTGGCGGCGATCATCGTGACGGGCGGTGCCGTGCGGCTGACGGGCTCGGGGCTGGGCTGTCCCGACTGGCCCAACTGCGAGCCGGGGCGCCTCACGCCCTACGCGGCCAACGACTTTCACGCCATGGTCGAGTTCGTGAACCGCACGGTCACGGGCCTCGTCTCGCTGGCCGTCGTCGTCGCCGTGCTCGGATCGCTCGTGCGCGCGCCGCGGCGCAGGGACCTCCTGCTGCTCTCGCTCGGTCTCGTCGTCGGTGTGATCGTGCAGATCGTCCTCGGGAAGCTCGTCGTCGAGAAGCTGCTCTCGCCGCCGTGGGTGATGAGTCACTTCCTCGTATCGATGTTGCTGCTCGCCAACGCGCTCGTGCTGTGCCGTCGCGCCGCGCAGCCCGACGCCGGGTTCGCGCGTCGGCCTGTGCCGATCGTGGCGCCCTCGGTCGTCTGGATGAGCCGCGTGCTCGTCGTGGCGGCCTCGGTCGTTGTCGTCACTGGGACCGTCGTCACCGGCTCCGGGCCGCACTCGGGCGACGTGCCGGGGACGGCGCAGCGGGCCACGCGTCTGGACCTCTACATCCCGGACGTCGCTCGCGTCCACGGGACGAGTGCCATGGTGCTCCTCGCGCTCGTGCTCGTGACGCTGCTGCTCGTCCACCGCACACGGTCGCCCCGCCCGGTCGTTCGCCGGCTGGAGGTCCTGCTCGTCGTCCTCGTCGCGCAGGCCGGCGTTGGGTACACGCAGTACTTCACCGGGATCCCCGCCCTGCTCGTCGGCATCCATGTCGCCGGCGCCACCGCCCTGTGGGCGGCCACGATCTGGTTCGCGCTCGGTGTCACGGATCGCCCGCTACCTGCCGATGCGGTGACCGCCGCTGCGCCTCTCCCGGCCCTCGCCGGCGCCGGCGACCAGCGTCGATAGGACCGCCGAAACCCTGACAGAGGGTTGTCGGCCGCCCCTCTGCACGATGCGCGCGATGAGATCGCGGCAGCCCGCGTGTCCAACCGAGGTCGGCGATGGAGGTGCCATGATGTCGATAGGTTTGGGCGCCGTGGCGGACACGGCGGTACGAACCGAGGATCTTCGCCGGTTCTTCGAGGACACCCACGCCGTCGACGGCGTCGACCTCGACGTGAAGACGGGCGAGATCTACGGCTTTCTCGGCCCCAACGGCGCGGGCAAGTCGACACTCGTCCACGTCCTGTGCACCCTCCTTCTTCCGACGTCCGGGCGGGCCGAGGTCGCCGGCTTCGACGTCGCCCGTCAGCCCGTCGACGTGCGGCTCCGCATCGGCGTCGCGCTCCAAGAAGCGTCGCTCGACCCCGCCCAGACGGGCATCGAGCTCCTCCGCCTCCAGGGCCGCCTCTACGGGCTCACCAAGGCGGAGACCGAACAGCGGCTGCGCGAGCTCACGCAGCTCGTCGACATCGGGCCCGCGCTTGGGCACCGCATCAAGACCTACTCCGGGGGGATGCGGCGACGCCTCGACCTCGCGGCCGCGCTCGTCCACAACCCGCAGGTCCTGTTCCTCGACGAGCCGACCACCGGTCTCGACCCTGCGAGCCGGGTGCGGGTGTGGGACGAGGTTCGCCGGCTCAACACCGAAGGGATCACGATCTTCCTCACCACCCAGTACCTCGAGGAGGCCGACGCGCTCGCGCACCGCGTCGGCATCATCAATCAGGGTCGTCTGATCAAGGAAGGCACGCCCACCGACCTGAAGCGTTCGCTCGGGTCGGATGTGATCATCGCCCGGGTCGAGGACGGCCCGGAACGGGCCTGCAATGCCGTGCGCGAAGTCCCCGGTGTCGACCAGGTCGACGTGCACGGCGACGAGCTCACGGTCCGCGCCCTCGATGGGTCGGCCGTCCTGAGCCCGGTGGCGATAGCGCTCGACGGGTGTGGCGTCAGGGTGCGCGACCTCACACTGCGCGAGCCCACACTCGACGATGTGTTCCTCGAGCTGACCGGCGGGCACATCCAGCAGGAGGAGACGAGTGACAACGGCGACGCTTGACCACGCCCCGGTCCGCGCTCGACCGGCCGGGTTTCTCGCCGACTGCATCGGCATTGCCAACCGTTCGATCCGCGCCGTCCCGCGAGAGATCGAATTCGTCGTGCCCGCGCTCGTCGTCCCGGTGTTCTTCTACACGATCAACATCGGCGCGTTGGGGCCGCTCGCGGAGGCGAACACGGGCCTCGACTTCAAGGCGTTCCAGCTCCCGGTCGCGATCATCTTCGCCGTCACCGGCCTGTCGCGAGCGAGCGCGCTCGTCACCGACATCCAGAACGGGTACTTCGACCGGCTGCTCATGACGCCGATCCGGCGGCTGTCACTACTGCTCGGGCTGATGATGGCCGACCTCGTGCTGATCACCACGCTCTCGATCCCGGTTGTCATCATGGGTTTCATCGTCGGGGTGCGCTTCGAGACCGGGCTGGCCGGGGTCTTGATCTTCATCCTGATGGCCGGCTTGTGGGGGTTGGCGTTCACCGGCTTCCCGTACGCGATCGCGCTCAAGACCGGCAACCCCGCCGCCGTCAACACCAGCTTCATCCTGTTCTTCCCGTTCGCGTTCCTCACGACGTCGTTCCTGCCGCTCGACTCCCTCAGCGGATGGCTCCAGACGATCGCCAGGTGGAACCCGGTGACGTACCTGCTGGCGAGCATGCGCTCGCTGTTGTACGGCGGTTGGGACCTCTACGACATCGGGGTCGGGCTCCTGGCGATCGCCGTCGTCGGCACGGTGAGCATGACGCTCGCGTTCTCCGCGCTGCGGGGTCGCTTGAAGCGGGGCTAAGGCGTCCGCGGTCCGACCTCGTGACTCCTCTGTTCGACTACGACCGGCGGTTCGAGTTCGGGGTCTCACCCGAGACGTTCTGGACAACCGTGTCGCACACCGAGCGTTACCCGGCGTGGTGGACATGGCTGCGAGAGTTCGACAGCGACGGCCTCCATGACGGCGCGCACGCGGAGTGTGTGATCAAGGCGCCGCTGCCGTACGCGTTGCACGTCGGGATCGACGTCGAACGAGTCGTCGCACCCGAGCGGGTCGAGACCCGCGTCAGTGGTGACCTGGCGGGCCCGGCGTGGTTGGAGATCACGCCGACGGCGTCGGGGTGCGGGGCGCGACTCGTCTGGTCGCTGAACTTGCAGCAGCCGTGGCTCGCGCGCATGGCTCGCGTCACCCGTCCTGTCCTCACCTGGGCACATGACCGAATCATCAGCAGCGGCGTGCGTCAGTTCGAACGCGTCGCACTCAGCGACGCCGCCTCTCCCGGCTGACCACCGCGCCGACGATGGCGCCGAAAGCGACGTGGTCGGCAACCTGCGGCACAGGTGGCAGGGCGCGGATCCGGGGCCACCGACGCCCGAGCACGCCCAGGTCGAGGCCGGCGATGGCGAGGCCTGCGAGCGCGCCCCAGACGACGGTCCGACGGTGCGGGAGGACGGCCGCGAGCACGACGCCCCAACCGAGCGAAATCGCGCCGTGGGCGAGCACGCCCGCGGCCGCTCGCGCCGTCGGCGGCAAGTCTTCGTCGAGGAGCAGCGAGCCGGCGGCCTGGAGCGCGTCGAACGGCGAGCGGCCGGTGGCCACGGCGTGCACGGTCGACGGCGCGCCGCTCAGCGCGCCCGCCACAGCTCCGGCCGCGAGCCCGGCCGGGAGAAATCCGCGGTCCATCGATGACCATGATGCGCACGTGGTGCGCAATAGTCGCGCCCGTTCTACGCGTCGAGTGCGACCGACCACGGAGGGGAGCCGCCGTGCCCGTTCTGCTGCCGGACCAGCCCCTGACCTCGCTCGACGAGTACATCGACGGCTTCGACGGCGGCCAGGGCCTGGTGCGGGCGCGCGAGCTGGGCCCGGCCGGCATCGTCGACGCGATCGAGCGCTCCGGGCTGCGCGGGCGCGGCGGTGCCGGCTTCCCGACCGGGCGGAAGTGGGCGTCCATCCTGGCCGGGGGCCCGGAGGTCGGTGACCGTTACGCGGTCGGCAACGGTGCCGAGGGCGAGCCCGGGACGTTCAAGGACCGCATGCTCATGCGCCGGAACCCGTACCAGGTCGTGGAGGGGCTCGCGATCGCGGCGGCGACGGTCGACGCGGTGGGCGCGTACCTGGCGGTGAAGGCGTCGTTCGGGCCCGAGATCGAGGCGCTGACCCGCGCCCTTCGCGAGATGAGCGAGGCGGGGTTGGTGGGCGACGTGCCGATCACGCTCGTGACCGGGCCGGAGGAGTACTTGTTCGGCGAGGAGAAGGCACTGCTCGAGGTGATCGAGGGGGAGGACCCGCTGCCGCGCCTGTTCCCGCCGTACATCTACGGCTTGTTCACGGCGATGCCGCAGATGGGCTGGTCGGCGGGCTTGGACCTCTCGTCGGACGGCGTCGCCGTGCCGAGCTCGAATCCGACGCTTGTGAACAACGTTGAGACGCTCGCCAATGTCGTGCCGATCCTGGGCCGGGGCGCCGACTGGTACCGGAGCATGGGCACCGCCCAGTCGCCGGGCGTGGCGATCGCGACCGTCGTCGGCGACGTGCAACACGCGGGAGTCGCCGAGCTCGAGCTCGGCGAGCCGTTGGGAGACGTGATCGAGCGGGTGGCAGTCGGCCCGCGGCCCGGGCACGCGGTCAAGGCGGTGCTGTCGGGTGTCGCGAGCGGCGTGATCCCTGCGCGCGCACTTGACGTGCCCGTGAGCTACGAAGGCCTGGCGGCGATCGACAGCGGTCTCGGGTCGCTGGGCTTCATCGTGTACGACGACACAGCCGACATGGTCGCGGTGGCGCGGACAGTCTCACGGTTCCTGTACGTGGAATCGTGCGGTCAGTGCCCGGCGTGCAAGTTCGGGACCAGTGAGGTCACCGCGTACCTCGACCACATCGCGAACGGCGAGGGAACCGACCGCGATGTCGAGGTCATCGGCGCCCGCCTCGATACCGTTACCGACGCCAACCGGTGCTTCCTCGGCGCCCAGGAGCAGGCGCTGATCGGCAGCCTGCTGCGCGAGTTCCCCGAGGAGTTCGCGGCCCACCTCGAGGGCGCGCCCCGGGCGCCGGAGGTTCCGATCCCGAAGCTCGTCGACATCCGGGACGGCGTCGCGGTCTACGACGAGCGTCAGGCGCGCAAGCGGCCGGATTGGACGTACGCCGACGTGTGATGGACTCCCGCGATGACGGATACCCGCGACGAGTCCGCCTTCACCGCCCTGCTCGAGCGTCATCGACGGGAGATTCAAGTCCACTGCTATCGGATGCTCGGCTCGTTCGACGACTCCGAGGATCTCGTCCAGGAGACCTTCCTGCGAGCGTGGCGCAACCGCGCCGGGTTCACGGACCGCGGCCCTTCCTCATTTCGCGCCTGGCTCTACCGCATCGCGACGAACGCATGCCTCGACGTGCTGCGCAGAAGGCCACGCCGGGTGCTGCCGTCGGACGTGGCGACCGCGGCGGATCCGAACGCGGCGCCCTCGCCTCCAGCCGATCTCCCGTGGCTGCAGCCGTATCCCGATCGGCTGTTGGAGTCGATCGCTCCCGCGGAGGACGAGCCCGGCGCGGTGCTCGTCGCCAGGGAGACGATCGAGCTTGCGTTCCTCGCCGCGATCCAGCACCTGCCCCCAAGACAGCGCGCGGTGTTCATCCTCCGAGAAGTGCCCGGATGGTCGGCGAAGGACACGGCCTCGACGCTCGAGTCGAGCGTCGCCTCGGCGAACAGCGCGCTGCAGCGAGCCCGAGCCACGCTTCGGGTCCACCTCCCCGCGCGGCGGACCGAGTGGGCGCAGTCCTCGGAGCCGAGCGAGGAGGAGCGTGAGCTGCTGCGACGCTACGTGGGCGCCCACGAGCGGGCAGACGCTCACGCGCTGGCGGCGCTCCTGCGGGAGGATGCTC
>JBKOWN010000067.1:0-6533 GCA_046724435.1 Actinomycetota bacterium | reverse complement strand
TTGTTGTTCGCGGTGAGCGGCATGTGCTCGACAACGCGCACGTAGCGCGGCGCCCACTTCGTCCCGAGGTCGGGCTGCGCGGCCAGAAACTCGGCGAAGCCGACCGCATCGAACCCCACGCCGGGGCCGAGCTCCAGGGCGGCCATCACCTGGTCGCCCGTGCGGACGTCGGGAACCGGGTACACGGCGACCATCACCACGCCGGGCAAGCGCGACAGGATCCCCTCGATCGGCGCGGCGGCGAAGTTCTCGCTGTCGACGCGCAATCGGTCGGAGCTGCGCCCGGCGAAATAAAACCAGCCGTCGGCGTCCCGGTACGCGAGGTCGCCGCTCCAGTACCAACCGTCACGCACCCGTTCGCCGGTCGCATGCGCATTGTTGTAGTAGCCCTCGAACCGGGCCCCCGAGTCCCGGCGCACGAGCTCGCCGATCGCCTCGCCGCCGTTCACGAGCCGTCCGTGCTCGTCGAAGCGCGCGGCCGCGCATTCATTGCCCGTCTCCGGGTCCATGACGACGACGTCCGCGCCCTCCCCCGGACGCGGCTTACCCAATGCCTGCTCTGGGCATCCGGGCAGCCGCACGATGGCGATCACGCCCTCACTCGACCCGTAGTTCTCGATGAGCCTGCAGCCGAAACGCGCCTCGAAGCGCTGGCGGTCGAGCGCCGACGCCTCGGTCCCGAACCCGAGGCGGAGATGGTTGTCGTGGTCCTCCGGCGTCTCCGGAACCGCCAGGACGTACGACAATGCGCGTCCTACGTAGTTGAAATACGTGGCGCCGTAACGCCGTACGTCGGGCAGGAACCCGGACGCCGAGAACCGTCGGCGCAGCGCGATCGTCGCGCCCGCGGTGACCGCCGTCGTCACGTTCGCCATGAGCGCGTTGCCGTGGAAGAGCGGCATCGACTCGTACAGGACGCTTTCGCGGTCGACCTCGAACATCTTGATCGTCGTCAGCCCCGCGCCGGCCAAGCGCCCCGAGCTGCAGACGACCGCCTTCGGCGCGCTCGTCGAACCCGACGTGAACAGGAGCAGCAACCGGGTGTCGGGCGCCGGCAGCGTCGACGGCGCCGGCGCGCCCTTGTAGTCGCGCAACCGCGCGTCGTACGCGTCGGTCCCGACCGTGAGCATCGCCTCCGACGGCAGGCCCAGATCGAGCCCCGCCAACGTGCCGGCGCCGGAGTCGTCCGTCACGACAAGCTGGCAGTCGGTGTGACGCACGTCGTGCGCGAGCTCGCCGCCGCGCCGAGTCGGGTTGATACCGACGACGGCCGCGCCCGCGAGCGCGGCCCCGCCGATCCAGTACAGGTACTCGGGCACGTTCTCGAGCAGCACGCCGACATGGAACGGCCCCTCCCGGCGCGCGTCGTGCAACAAGGCGGCCCGTGCCGCGGCCTCAGCGATGAGCGTCCGGTACGAGATGATCTCGTCCTCGAACAGCACCGCCTCGTGGTCGTCGTCGGCGCGCGTCACCAGCAGCTCGGCGAAGCTCGGCACGGCGCCCCTCGCCACGGCGTCAGCTCCCGACGAGCTCGCGGAACGGGACTCGCTTGTCGGGGCGCGGCTCGGGCGGGAGGCCGAGGACGCGCTCACCGATCACGTTGCGTTGCACCTGCTCCGTGCCGCCGCCGATGCGGGTCCCCCATTGGTTCAGGAACTGCTGCTGCCAGAAGCCGCCGTACGGCGCGTCGCCATGCAGCAGCATCGCAGTGGCGCCTTCGAGCGCAAGAGCAAGGTCGCCGTTCAACGCCACATTCTGCGACACGGCGAGCTTCAGGACCGACGCCTCGGCGCCCACCGCAGCGCCATTGCGCCGTGCAGCCTGCGCCCGCTGCCCGAGGTACTTCACGATCTCGAAGCGGATGAACGCGTCGGCGAGTCGCTGCCGGAGGAGCGGATCACCGTCGCGGCCCTGGTCGCGCGCGAGCCGCGCCAGGTCGCGGAAACCGACTGCGCCGCCGCCGCCGATCAGCGCGCGCTCGGCTCCGAGCGTCGTCTGGGCGACGCCCCACCCGCCGTTCACCTCGCCGACGACGTTCTCGTGCGGGATCCGCACGTCGGTCAGGAACACCTCGTTGAAGTGGGCAACGCCGTTGATCTGCCGCAGCGGCCGCACCTCGATCCCGGGCGAGCGCATCTCGAGCACGAAGTACGTGATGCCCTTGTGCTTCGACGCGTCGGGATCCGTACGGGCCAACAGGATACCGAGCTCGCTGTGGTGCGCGCCCGAGCTCCACACCTTCTGTCCATTGACGACCCACTCGTCGCCGTCACGCACGGCGCGGGTCCGCAGCCCCGCGAGATCGGAGCCCGCTCCGGGCTCGCTGAACAGCTGGCACCACACCTCGTCGCCGCGAAGCAACGCAGGCAGGTAGCGCTGCTTCTGCTCCTGAGTCCCGTGGGCGATCAGCGTCGGGCCGACCATCCCGATGCCGACGGCGAACGCGCCCGTGTCGACGTCGAAGCGCGCCTGCTCCTGGGCGAAGATGCGCGCCTCGGCCGGCGTGCCTCCGAGCCCGCCGTACTCCTTCGGCCAGACGATCCCGGCCCAGCCCCCGTCGAACAGCGTGCGCTGCCACTGCTTGCAGCGACGGACGTGCTCGGCGTCGGCATCGGGGCTCGGGTCCCCGAGGAATCGGAACCGCGCGAAGTCATCGTCGCCGGCACGGCGAGGGCGCGCGTGCGCCTCGAGGAACGTCCGCGCTCGAGCCCGGAACGCGGCGGCGGGATCCTGCGGAGCGTCGCCCTCAGGCACCCGCGGGCGGCACGATCGACTTCAGCTCGACGTAGTGGGACAGGCCCTCGACACCGAACTCGCGCCCGAGGCCCGACCCCTTGTAGCCGCCGAACGGGGCGATGAAGTCCATGGTGTACTGGTTCACGCCGTACGTGCCGGTGCGGACGCGCCGGGCAATGTCGAGGCCCTGGTCGATGTCGCCGGTCCACACCGAGCCGGCCAAGCCGTAGTCGCTGTCGTTGGCGATGCGCACCGCGTCCTCCGTGTCGGCGTACGGGATCACGGCGAGCACGGGCCCGAAGATCTCCTCGCGCGCGATGCGCATCGAGTTGTCGACGTCGGAGAACACCGTGGGCTTCACGTACCAGCCCTTCTCGAGGCCGGACGGACGGCCGTTGCCGCCCACCGTGACCTTGGCGCCTTCCTCCTGACCGACTGCGATGTACTTCTCGACCCGCTCCTGCTGGCGCTCGGCGACCAGCGGTCCGACCTCGGTCGCCTCGTCCTGAGGATCACCGACGGCGAGCGCGCCGACCATGCCCGACACTGCGTCGACGACCTCGTCGTAACGGTCCCGGCTGGCGAGGATGCGCGTCTGCGCGACGCAGGCCTGGCCGTTGTTCATGAGCGACGCGAACTTGAGGCCTTCGATCGTGGCGGCGAGGTCGGCGTCGTCGAGGATGATCGCGGCCGACTTGCCGCCCAGCTCGAGGCTCACGCGCTTGAGCTGCTCGCCGCAGATGGACGCGATGCGGCGGCCGGCGGCCGTCGAACCGGTGAACGCGATCTTGTCGACACCCGGATGGCGCACCAGGTGCTCCCCGACCTCACGGCCGCCGGGGATGACGCTGACGACACCCTTGGGGATGCCGGCCTCGTCGAGCAGCTCGGCCATGAGGAACGCGTCGAGCGGCGTCTCCGGCGACGGCTTCACGACGATCGTGCACCCGGCGATCAGGGCCGGTGCGAGCTTCGACATGATCACGAACTGCGGCACGTTCCACGGCACGATCGCGCCGACGACGCCGGCGGGCTCGCGGCGCACGATCACGTCGCTGCCCAGGACGCCCTGCCGGCGCTCCTCCCACGGATACTCCGCCGCGATCTGCAGGAAGGTGTTGAGCATCATCCACGGCGCCGGCGACTGGGCGAGGCTCGAGAACGAGATGGGCGAGCCCATCTCCTCGGTGATGACCGCAGCCATGTCGGGGATGTGCGCGGCGTAAACCTCGCTGAACTTCTGCACGGCGGCGATGCGCTCCTCGGGTGACAGACGTGGCCACTCGCCGTTGTCGAACGCGTCGCGTGCCGCGGCGACGGCCCGGTCGATGTCGGCCGCGGTGCCCTCGGGGACGCGTCCCACGAGCTCCTCCGAATGCGGGGAGATCACGTCGATGGTGCCGGTGCCGGCCGGCTCGACCCACTCGCCCCCGATGAACAGCCGCTGGTGCTCGCGCATGGACGCCCTCCTCGATCTGTGTCGCATCCAGAGTAGAACCGGTTCTACCGGCGCGGCCACCTGGCCGCTCTCTCTATATCTCTATGCCTCTATATGTCGCGCAGCAGCAGGCGGGCAGCGGACTCGAGCTCCTCGCCGACGGCGCCGACGTTCGTCCACCCGTTGACCCATCCCAGGAGCGCCGAGAACCACACATGCGAGAGGGCGCGGATGATCCCGGCCTTCAGAGCGGGGTCGATGTCACCCATGGGCCCGGCGAGCACTCCGGCCATGACTGCGGTGACCTCGCGCTGGCAGCCCGAGACGGCAGGATCGGGCGACGAGATCGCCGTGACCATGGCCGCAGTGAGCTGCGGCTGGCGTTCCTGTGCCCGGGTGGCGCGACGCAGCACGTCGACGACGCGGTCTGCGGCCGTGTCGCCCTGGGTGGGTCGGAGCTCGAGACGACGTTGCTCGGCGCGCGCGAACTCGACCTGGCACGCCGCCAGCAGATGATCTTTCGACGCGAAATACCGATAGATGGTCCCGAGCGCGACACCAGCTTCGCGGGCGACGTCGCGCATCTGCACCGCGTCGTAGCCGCCGTCGGCTGCCAATCTCATCGCGGCGTCGATCACGCGCTGACGCCGCGCCGCCTGGTTGGGCGTCAGCGCCTCGACATCCAGCTCGACAGCCATCAAGTAAGCGTAGGCACGCCGGTGAGCAAGGCGGCGATCTCGGTGAGGCGATCATCGAGGTCCGCCGCGGTCTGCCGGTAGACCTCGATGGGCTCGCCGACCGGGTCCGCGATCTCGTCCATCGCCCGGCCCAACGGGCGACCTCGCGGGCGGGCGGCGGCCGCGCGTTCCGCCCAGGTCGTCACCGACTCCGACTCGCGGCGCGGACCGATATCGGCACCGAGACGCGCGAGCTCACCGACCAGGAACGTGCGTCCCCGGGCGTCGGCGCTACGAGCCGTTGCAATCGATACGTGGTCGCGTGTCATCCCGAGGACGAGGTCGGCTTCCTCGACGAGCTCTCGTGTCAGCTGCCGGTTCGTATGCGCCGAGATCTCGAGACCATGTTCCCGCATGACCGCGATCGCGTCGTCCGTCGCGCCCTGGCTCCATGCGCGCGTCCCCGCCGACGCGACGCGCGCGTCTGCCCCGCGCTCGGCGAGCCGCTGCTGCAGGATCGCCGCCGCCATCGGTGAGCGACAAGCGTTGCCTGTACACACCATGAGGATGTCGATGGCCGGGCATTCTATGGACGGGCGTGGTTACCATTCGGGTCGATGGCCGTCGACACGCCTCGCCGGACACCGAGCGGGAAGCTTCCCGAGCCCGAACTCGGCACCGGACTGATCCCCAAAGAGCGCTATCTGACGCCCGAGTTCATGGCGCTCGAGTGGGACCGGTTGTGGACACGGGTGTGGAACCTCGTGTGCCCGCTCTCCGACATCCCCGACGTCGGCGACTACTTCGCGTTCGAGCTCGGCGCCGAGTCGATCATCGTCACGAGGTCCCAGCCCGATCGTGTCCGCGCGTTCTACAACACGTGCCAGCACCGGGGGCGGCGTCTCCGCGAGGCGGGCCCCGGGCACGCGTCGGAGCTGCAGTGCCCGTATCACCTGTGGACGTACGGGCTCGATGGTCGCGTCACGTGGGCGCCCGACGCCGACGACTTCCCCCAGGGCGACCCGACCGACGGCGTTTGCCTCGCCGATCTGCCGTGCGAGGCGTGGAACGGATGGGTGTTCGTGAACATGGACCCGAACGCCGCGCCCCTGAGCGACTTCCTCGGGCCGCTCCCGGAACACCTCGACCCGTACGACTTCGGCGGGCAGTACCACCTCGTCGAGGACATCAGCATGCTCTGGGACTGCAACTGGAAGGTGGGCGTCGACGCCTTCAACGAGGTGTACCACGTGCAAGGAATCCACCCCGAGCTGCTGTCGTTCACCGACGACGTCGACTGCCCGATCGACATCCTCGGGAATCACAGCCGGTTCCTCTTCCGCGTCGGGTACCCGAGCCCGCGCTGGACCGACGAGCTCGCCCGGCGCGAGGGCTACCGCGACCGCCGGCAGGTGACCGCGATGATGCGCGTGATCATGGAGGGCGCCGGCCTCGACGCCGACCAGTTCGACGGCCGGCTCGACGAGGTGCGCCCGGCGCTGTTCGAGGCGCGGCGCGAGCACGGCCGGCGCAACGGGCTCGCCTACGACGCGCTGACCGACGAGCAGCTCACCGACGACTTCCACTACTTCATCTTCCCGAACATCACGTTGAACATCTCCGCCGACCACTTCTGGTTCTTCCGCCACCGACCGCACCCGACCGATCCCGAGCGCATGTTC
>JBKOWN010000065.1:0-15175 GCA_046724435.1 Actinomycetota bacterium | reverse complement strand
GTGCACGACGTCGAGGAGCAGCCCGATGTCGACGCCCCATCCCTCCACGAACGGGACCGTCTCGACGATCGAGCGGCGGGCGGCGTACTCGCCTGCGAGCGGCTGGACGAACCGCGTGAGGAGCGGAAAGAGGTACGAGAGGACCGGCCGCGCCATGAGCTCGGTGACGCGTCCGCCGCCCCTCGGATCGTCGTGCAACGGACGCCGGTAGAAACCCTTGACCATCCCGACATCGAGATCGTTCAGCAGCGGTGCTAGCAAGCCGGTCACGAAGTCGGCGCGGAAGTTGCGGATGTCGGCGTCCACCCAGCAGACGAGGTCGCCGTGGCAGACGTACAGCGACTTCCACATAGCGTTTCCCTTCCCGGTTCCCGGAGGAAGATCGGGCAGGAGCTCGGCGACGGAGAACACACGCGCACCTTCGGCGCGGGCGGCCGCACCCGTCGCGTCCGTCGAGCCGTCGTCCATGACCACGATCTCGTCGACGAGACCGAGGTGCTCGACGAGGCTTCGTCGTACCGTCGCGACGACGCGGCCGACCGTCTCCTCTTCGTCGCGGGCAGGAAGGCACACCGAGACCGTGTGACCGTGGCGAGCCTTCGCCGCCACGAGCGCGGTGAGGAACCGCGACTCCCGAGTCCGCCTCATGCGGTCAGATTACGAGAGCGAGCAAGTGGCTTTAGCGAAGCTACAGAGCTGTAGTACCTTCTTCATCCGTACGCGCTCATCAAGAGCGGCTGAGGGACAGGCCCAGTGAAGCCGCGGCAACCAGCGTGAAGAGCAAGTGAACGCCAGGTGCCAATGCCTGAACGATGAGTAGCCGACGAGCGGATCTCCGCTCGGGGCGCTCGAGAGCGCGTCGAGAGGGGCGGGCCGTCCGCCCCACGGAGAACCCGCGAAAGGAGCGTCGGCGTGTCGTACGTACAAGGACTTCGATGCCGGGAATGCGGCCGCGAGTACCAGGTCGCGCCCGTGTATACGTGCGAGTGGTGTTTCGGGCCGCTCGAGGTGAGCTACGACTACGAGGCCATCCGATCGACCATCAGCCGCGAGAAGATCGCCGCCGGGCCTCAGGCGATCTGGCGGTACGCCGACCTGCTCCCGGTCGACTACAGCCAGGCCGTCGATCTCGGCGCCGGGTTCACACCGCTGGTGCGGGCGGACCGGTTGGCGGGTGAGCTCGGCCTGGGCGAGGTGTGGGTCAAGAACGACACGCTGAACCCGACGAACTCGTTCAAGGACCGGGTGGCGTCGGTCGCGCTGTCGAAGGCGCTGGAGTTCGGGTTCAAGACGGCCGCGTGCGCGTCCACCGGCAACCTTGCGAACTCGGTTGCCGCCCACGCCGCGCACGCCGGGTTGCGCAGCTTCGTGTTCATCCCCGCCGACCTCGAGCAAGCCAAGGTCGTCACCACCGCCGTGTACGGCGGCAACGTGGTCGCGATCGACGGCAACTACGACGACGTGAACCGGCTGTGCGCCGAGCTGGCCGGAACGTACCGGTGGGCGTTCGTGAACGTGAACGTGCGTCCGTACTACGCCGAAGGCTCCAAGACGCTCGCGTTCGAGACCGCGGAGCAGCTCGGTTGGGAGGCGCCCGACCACGTCGTCGTCCCGGTCGCGAGCGGCTCGCTGCTCACCAAGGTCCGGAAGGGCTTCGACGAGCTGCACGACGTCGGTCTGCTCGATGCGCCGGCGCGCGTGCGCGTGTCGGGCGCGCAAGCGGAGGGCTGCTCGCCCGTGGCGACGGCATTCCTCGACGGCAGCGACACCATCCGCCCCGTCAAGCCGGCCACAATCGCCAAGTCGCTCGCGATCGGCAACCCGGCCGACGGGTACTTCGCGCTCGACGCGGTGCGCCAGAGCGGCGGCGGGTTGGCCGCGGTCACCGACGACGAAGTCGTCGAGGGGATCCGGTTGCTCGCCCGCACCGAAGGAATCTTCGCCGAGACCGCCGGGGGTGTGACGATCGCGTCGCTGGCGCGCCTGGCACGCGACGGCGTCGTCCGGCCCGACGAGCGTGTCGTCGTGTACATCACGGGACACGGGTTGAAGACCCTCGACGCGGTTTCGCCGCAGGTCGGGCCAACCGCTGTCATCCCCCCGACCCTCGACGCCTTCCACGAGGCGTTCGGGCCGGGCGAGATCGAGGAGTAGGAGGCGGCGATGCCGGTCAACGTTCGGATCCCCACGCAGCTGCGCGAGCTCTCGGGCGGGGCGGCCGAGGTCGACGTCGAGGGTGCGACGGTCGCCGAGGTGCTGAAGCAGCTCGAAGCGACCCACCCCGGCTTCTCGGCACGCCTCTACGACGAGAAGGGACAGCTGCGCCGGTTCGTGAACGTGTTCGTGGCCGACGAGGACATCCGCTTCCTCCAAGGGCTGGACACCCCGGTCGCCGAGGCCCAGGTGGTCAGCATCGTCCCGGCCGTCGCCGGCGGAGAGCGATTCGCACCCCGGGCGGGTTGACGGCCCGGGGAGAGGTTAGTTAGCCTCCCTTAAGTACCTGACGGGTAGTCAGATATGAGGGAGGCGGCTTGTCCGAAGGCCAGATCCTTTTGCTCGGGGCCATCGCCGGGTTCACGATCTATCTGGGCCTGCCCGTCGGGCGGCTCCGCAACCTGTCCATGCCTGTCCGGGCGTTCCTCAACGCCGTCGCGGCGGGGATCCTCGTCTTCCTCCTCATCGAGGTGTTCGAGCACGGCTTCGAGCCGGTCGAGCACGCGGTCGAGGACGGCGAGTGGGCGACGCTGGTCGGCAAGGGCACCCTGTTCGCGGGGCTGTTCGCGCTCGGCCTGATCGGGCTCGTCTACTACGACCGGCGGCTTTCGGCACGAGCGTCGAACCGCCCGATCGGCCCCGGCGCGGCGACCGCGGCGTCCATTCGCCTGTCGTCGCGTGTCCATCACCTCTCGGAGCCGAAGCGCCTCGCCCTCCTGATCGCGGTCGGCATCGGCCTGCACAACTTCTCCGAGGGCCTCGCAATCGGGCAGTCGGCCGCCAACGACGAGATCAAGCTCGCGCTGCTGCTCGTCATCGGCTTCGGGCTGCACAACTCGACCGAGGGCTTCGGCATCGTCGGCCCGCTCTGCGCCGAGGCCGACCGTCCGAGCTGGAGCTTCCTCGGCGCGATGGGCCTGATCGCCGGCGGCCCGACCTTCCTCGGCACGCTCGTCGGTCAGTCGGTCGTCAACGAGACGCTGAACATGGCGTTCCTCGCCCTTGCCGCCGGATCGATCCTCTACGTCGTCGTGCAGCTCCTGAACGTCGGCTTCAAGCTGGGGCAGAAGGAGATGCTCATGTGGGGCCTGTTCGCGGGCATCGTGCTCGGCTTCGGCACCGACCTGGTCTTGGTGGCCGCGGGCGCGTAGCCCCGAGCGGGAGCGCGGCTGCGTCAGGCCGCGGGCGTGACGAACATCAGGTCGGCGAGCCGCATCGGAATGGTCCGCTCGCCGGCCGCCGTCTTCACGACGACACCGTCCGGTGCCGGTCCTACGACCACCGCTTCTGAGCCCGGGGTGAGCTGCGCGCCTGCGAGCAGCACGAGCGCGTCATCGTCGAGCTCGATCTTCTCGCTGATGCGGGACACATTGACCGGGCCGGGGTCGACCCGGCTCAACGGTGTCGAGCCCCGGACGTCGACCTTGTGCGCGGAGCCGGGGATCGGGTTGCCGTGGGGGCAGGTGGCCGGATCGCCCAGCAGCTGGACGAGCTTCGCCTCGACGTCGGCTGATATGGCGTGCTCCCACCGGTCCGCTTCGCGGTGGACCTTCTCCCACTCGAGGCCGATCACGTCGGTGAGCAGCCGCTCGGCCAGGCGGTGCCGACGCACGATCGAGACCGCCAACTGCCGCCCCTTCGGGGTGAGGCGGAGGCTGCGGTCGTCGAGCAGCTGGGCGTAGCCCTGCTCGACCAGCCGGTTGACGGTCTCGGACACCGCCGGCGCCGAGATGCCGAGCCGCTCCACGAGCCGGGCCCGGATGGGAGGGATGCCCTCCTCCTCGATCTCCAGGATCGTCTCGAGGTACTCCTCGGTCGCGTCGTGCAGCTCGGCCACGACCGAAGGATAGGACCGCGGCTCGCCGCTGAGGCGCGGACGGATTTTCTTCGGTCCCCCGGCCACCGACTTGCACTCCCACGGGGGGAGTGCCATATGCTGTTAGCACTCGAATGAGTTGAGTGCTAACCATCGCCGCCCTCACCTGGAGGGCGCTCCGCCAGGGGGTATCTACGAATGCCGAAGCAGATCGCCTACAGCGAGGCCGCCCGCCGGGCCCTCGAGGCGGGCATGAACAAGCTCGCCGACTCCGTACGGGTCACCATCGGCCCCAAGGGCCGCAACGTCGTCCTCGAGAAGAAGTGGGGCGCTCCCACGATCACGAATGACGGCGTCTCGATCGCCAAGGAGATCGAGCTCGAGGACCCCTACGAGAAGGTCGGCGCCGAGCTCGTCAAGGAAGTCGCCAAGAAGACCGACGACGTCGCCGGTGACGGCACAACGACCGCGACGGTGCTGGCGTGGGCGATGGTCCGCGAGGGCCTGCGCAACGTCGCCGCCGGGGCCAACCCGATGGGCCTGAAGAAGGGCATCGAGTCGGCCGTCGACACGGCCGTCGACGAGATCCAGAAGGGCGCCATCGAGGTCAAGGCCGACCAGAAGCAGATCGCCAACGTCGCGGCGATCTCGGCCGCAGACCCGGAGATCGGCGGGATGATCGCCGAGGCGCTCGACAAGGTCGGCACGGACGGCGTGATCACCGTCGAGGAGAGCCAGACCTTCGGGATGGAGCTCGACCTCGTCGAGGGCATGCGCTTCGACAAGGGCTACATCTCGCCGTACTTCGTCACCGACCCCGAGCGGATGGAGGGGGTGCTCGACGACGCGTACGTGCTCCTCGTCAGCACGAAGATCTCCGCCGTGAAGGACCTCTTGCCCGTGCTCGAGAAGGTGATGCAGGGCGGGAAGCCGCTGGTCATCATCGCCGAGGACGTCGAGGGTGAGGCGCTGGCGACGCTGGTCGTCAACAAGATCCGCGGCACGTTCAAGTCGACGGCGGTGAAGGCCCCCGGCTTCGGCGAGCGCCGCAAGGCCATGCTCGAGGACATGGCGATCCTCACCGGTGGCACGGTGATCTCCGAGGAGGTCGGCCTCAAGCTCGAGAGCGTCGGGCTCGACCTGCTCGGCACCGCTCGCAAGGTGGTCGTCACCAAGGACGAGACGACGGTCGTCGAGGGTGGCGGCAGCCAGTCCGACATCCAGGGCCGGATCAACCAGATCCGGGCCGAGATCGACAACACCGACTCGGACTACGACCGCGAGAAGCTCCAGGAGCGCCTGGCGAAGCTCTCGGGTGGCGTGGCGATCATCAAGGTCGGCGCCGCGACCGAGGTGGAGCTCAAGGAGAAGAAGCACCGCATCGAGGACGCCGTCCAGACCACGAAGGCTGCGGTCGAGGAGGGTGTCGTCCCCGGCGGCGGCGTGGCGCTCCTGCGGGCGCAGGCTGCTGTCCTTGCCTCGGCGGACAAGCTCGAGGGTGACGACGCCACCGGGGCGAAGATGGTGGCGCGTGCGCTCGAAGAGCCGCTGAAGCAGATTGCGGTGAACGCCGGGTACGAGGGCGGCGTCGTCGTCGAGAACGTGCGCTCGCGAAGCGGGGCCGAGGGTCTGAACGCCTCCACCGGCGTCTACGAGGACCTCGTCAAGGCGGGTGTCATCGACGCCGCCAAGGTGACGCGCTCGGCGCTGCAGAACGCAGCCTCCATCGCGGCGCTGTTCCTCACCACCGAGGCGGTGGTGGCGGACAAGCCCGAGGAGAAGCCCGCGATGCCGGCCGGCGCCGGTGGAATGCCCGGCGGCATGGACGGCATGGGCGACTTCTAAAGCTCCAGCAGGTCGCCCTCGCAAGCTCGGGCTCCTGCTCCGGCGGTCGGCAAAGCCGCCCTCGCGCGTACCACCGGTCCACGACCGAACTGCAGTGGGGCGCCCTCCGGGGCGCCCCACTCGCGTGCACAACACTCCCGTGTTGGGTCTCAAACCGGCGCTCTGCGCCAGGGTTCCGACCCAACGGCGCGTGAGGGGCGGGCGGTAGCCTCGCCGCATGGAGCCGCTGACGCCGTCCGAAGGGTGGGGCGTCCTCCATCTCTTCTACAAGCTCGACCGAGCGCGCGCCGAAGCCGAGCCGGGCGGGACGAAGCGCGTGCTGGACGCGATCGCGTCACTCGAGTCCGACCGGCACCAGGTGCTGGTGTTCACGGTCCTCGGCCACAAGGCCGAGCTCGGCGTCATGGCGCTCGGGCCCGACGTCGCCCGGCTGCAGGCGTTCCAGCAGGAGCTCGCGGCTGCGCCGCTCTCGCTCGAGTGGTCATACGTCTCGCTCACCGAGCGCTCCGAGTACACCGACGACGAGGAGCGCGCGCGCCAGCGTCTGTACCCGACGTTGCCGCCCAAGCGGACGATCTGCTTCTACCCGATGTCGAAGCGACGCGAAGCCGATGCGAACTGGTACGAGCTCCCGTTCGATCAACGCAAGCAGCTCATGGGCGGCCACGCGCGCGTCGGCCGTGCCTACGCCGGGCGGGTGCTCCAGCTCATCACCGGCTCGACCGGCCTCGACGACTGGGAGTGGGGCGTCACGCTGCTGGCCGACGATCCCGCCGCGCTCAAAGAGATCGTCTACGAGATGCGCTTCGACGAGGTCTCGGCGCGCTACGCCGAGTTCGGGCCGTTCGTGACCGGCCTGCTCCTCGACCCGGCCGAGGCGCTGGACCGGATCGGGATGCCGGACCGGTGAGCAGCCTGCGGCTCTTCGTCTCGTTCCCCGAGGAGCTCGTCGACCGTCCGCTCGTCTACGAGATCATCAAGAAGTTCGACGTTGTCCCCAACATCCGGCGCGCCAACGTGGAGGGCCACTCCGGGTGGTTGATCCTCGAAGTGAACGGCGGGCAGTCGCAGATCGACGGGGCGATCGCTTACTTCGAAGGACTCGGCTGCACCGTGAACCGTATGGAGGGCGACGTCCTCGAGAGCTGATGCGCATCCTCGTCACGGCCGTGTTCGAGCAGCTCGTCTACCACTGCACGTGCGTCGACGACCGCGACCCCGCTCATCCTCGTCTCGAGGTGGATGCGATCCTGCGCGACGGCGACGCCGACGGGCCCCTGCTGCTCCCGGTCGCCGACTACAAGCGGATGGCCGGTTTCGATACCGCCGACGCGCGGCTGCCGGCATTTCGCTCGGCAGGCCGCACGGCGACACGAGACGGCGTCGAGTACATCGTGTTCCCGGTGTGGGAGCGTATCGAGTGACGGATGCGGCGCACGAGGACGAGGCTCGCGCGCTCGCCCGTCTGGACGAAACAGGCGCCGCCATCGTCGCCGGCATCGAGAGGCAGCTTCCCGGATGGGCGCGGGCGCAGGTCGAGCGCCTGCTCGACGCCTGGGGTCACGCGCCTGCGGATGCACGCGTCCGCGCCGAGGCGGAATCGGCCGAAGCGGGCGTCGCCGCGACGGCTCGCATCGTCACAGAGCTGCGCGCCCTCTTCGCCGTCGACCCTGCGCAGCAGCAGGCGACACCGCTCGAGGTCGTGCGCACCGCCTATCGCGAGCCCACCTCGGTGCTGGCAACTGCGGGCGTGCCTCCGATCGTCCGTGACGAGTTCGACGAGCGGGCGTGGCCCGACGACGTCTACGGGCTCGTCCCGCGCACGCTCGGGGATCTCGGCGACCCCGAGCTCGCGCCGCTGCACCTTGCGTGGGGGATGGCCAAGGCGACCGTGATCCGCGCCCGTCGAGCCGCGTAAACCAACGGGCCGTCACATTTCGCGTCGGCCACCCTTCGCGTCGCTGCACGTTTCATCTAGTCTCCCGCCGTCCGAGGGGTACTGACGCGGAGGTGACGGGTGGACACCGTCTGGGATGCCGCCGCGGCTGCGCAGCGAGTGAGGATCAACCCGGGCGACACCGCCTGGGTGCTCGGCGCCACCGCCCTCGTGATGTTCATGACGCCCGGGCTCGCGCTCTTCTATGGCGGGATGGTCCGAGCCAAGAACGTGCTCGGAATGCTGATGCAGAACTTCTTCTGCCTGGGGCCGATCAGCGTCATTTGGGCCGCGCTCACGTACTCGCTCGCCTTCAGCGGCGACAACAAATGGATCGGGAACCTCGACCTCGCCTGGTTGCGCGACGCCGCGACCACATCGCCCACGGGTTTCCAGCTGTGGATCCCACCGCTCGTGTTCCTGGCCTTCCAGCTGATGTTCGCGGTCATCACGCCCGCGTTGATCACCGGAGCCATCGCCGATCGCATGAGGTTCTCGGCGTGGGTGTGGTTCATCGGGCTGTGGGCGATCCTGGTGTACGCACCGATCGCGCATTGGGTGTTCTCGCCTTCGGGCTGGCTGTTCAAGCGGGGCGCGCTCGACTTCGCCGGCGGCACCGTCGTGCACATCAACGCCGGGATCGCGGCGCTCGCAGCCGTGTTCATCCTCGGAAGGCGGCGGGGATGGCCCCACCATCCGATGCCACCTCACGCCTTGCCGTTCACCCTCATCGGGGCCGGCATCCTCTGGTTCGGCTGGTTCGGCTTCAACGCCGGCTCGGCCCTGAAGGCGGACGGCATCGCCGCCCAGGCGCTCGTCAACACGCATCTGGCCGCGGCAGCGGCGATGCTGGGGTGGCTCGTCATCGAGCGCATCACGAGCGGCCACGCCACCACGTTGGGCGCGGCCTCCGGACTCGTCGCCGGGCTCGTCGCGATCACGCCCTGCGCCGGCTTCGTCGGCGGGATGGCGCCCGTCTACATCGGGCTGATCGCGGGGGGCGTGTGCGCCCTCGCGGTGAGCCTCAAGTTCAAGCTCGGCTACGACGACTCGCTCGACGTCGTCGGCGTGCACCTCGTCGGCGGCCTGGTCGGGTCGCTGCTGCTCGGGTTCTTTGCCGATGCCACCATCAACCCCGCCGGCGCTGACGGCGTGTTCCTCGGCGGTGGGTTCGGGTTGTTCGGCGAGCAGGTGCTCGCGGTCGTCGCCACGATGGTGTGGTCGTTCGCCCTGACGTTCGGCATCGTGTTCGTGCTCAGCAAGGTCCTCCCGGGGGGCATCCGCGTGTCGGAAGAGGACGAGGACACCGGCCTCGACCTCAGCCAGCATTCGGAGACCGGCTACGCGCTCGACCGCGTGTGAGCGCCCGCGACCACAAGGAAGGATCGAGGACTCATGAAGCTCATCGTGGGCATCGTCAAGCCGTTCAAGGTCGACGACGTGAAGGACGCCGTCAAGGAGCTCGGCGTGCAAGGCCTCACGGTCTCTGACGTCCAGGGCTTCGGGCGACAGCGCGGGCACACCGAGGTCTACCGGGGCGCCGAATACACCATCGACTTCGTGCCCAAGGTCCGGGTCGAGATCCTCGTCGACGACGGCGACGTCGACCGGGTCGTCCAGAAGCTCGTCGAAACGGCTCGCACCGGCAAGATCGGTGACGGCAAGGTATGGGTCGTGCCCGTCGACAACATCTGGCGGATCCGGACCGGGGAGACCGGGCCCGACGCCCTCTGACCCGGTCGCCGTCTCCGAGCTGCGGGCGGCGCGTGATCGTCTGGTCGGCGATCACAGCCGCCGCGGGCCGGTGTTCGGGCGCGCGCTGGCGGAGCTGCTCGACGCCTCACTGACGCGGTCTCTCGCCGACGCCGGCGCGCACGACGGCCCGCAGTCGGTGGCGGCGATCGGCTCGTACGGACGGGCCGAGCTGAGCCCGGGCTCCGATGTCGACGTGGTGCTGGTGCACGACGGCCGCACGAACGTGGCCGAGCTCGCCGACCGGCTCTGGTACCCGCTCTGGGACGCGGGGTTCGTGCTCGGCCACGCCGCCAACACCGTCAAGGAGGAGGTCGCGCTGGCCGAGCGGGACCTGCACGCGCTCACCGCGTGGCTCGACGCCCGCTACGTCACAGGCGATCCCGAGCTGTTCGCCGACCTCGTCGGACGCATCCGGCGGCTCGCGCAGCGGCGCCGCGCCCGGCTGATCGACGACCTCCGATCGGCCGCAGACATCCGCCGCGACAGGTTCGGCCTCGTCGCCGAGATGCTCGAGCCCAACCTCAAGGACGGCAGCGGCGGCCTGCGCGACGCCCAGTCGCTGTCGTGGGCGGGATGGACGCTCGGCGAGCCCGGCGGGTGCTCGGCGCTCGTCGAGCAGGGGTACCTGCGCCCGGGCGACCCGGGCCGCCTGGCCGAGGCGAACGCCCGTCTGCTCGATCTCCGCGTCGCGCTGCACCGGGTCACGGGTAGCCGGTCCGACGTGCTGACGCTGCAGGAGCAGGATGCGCTCGCAGCCGAGACTGGCGCGCACGACGCCGACGCGCTCGTGCGCGACCTCGCGGGCGCGGCGCGCGCCATCTCGTGGCTCGCCACGGACGTGTTCGCCCGTCTCGAAGCCACCGAGCGCGGGCCGAGCGGGCGCGTCTCGCAGCGCGACCGCGATCTCGGCGGGGGCGTCATCGTGCGCGACGTACGGGTCGCCTTCTCCGCCGACGCCGGCGTCGACGCCACGCTCGTGCTGCGGGCGGCGGCCGCCGCGGCCGGGCTCGGAACGTCCTTCGATCGCGCGTCGCTCGAACGTTCGCGGGAGATCGACGTCGTCGAATGGAACACCGAGGCCCGCGCGGCCTTCGTGTCTCTCCTGCGAGCGGGGCGTGGGGCAGTGCCGGTGTTCGAGGCGCTGGACCAGGCCGGGGTGCTGACGATCCTGCTCCCCGAGTGGGATCGAATTCGCTCGCTTGCCCAGCGCAACGCCTATCACCGGTTCACCGTCGACCGGCACCTGCTCGAAGCGGTCGCGGAGTGCGCGGCCTTGCTCGACGACGACGGCTTCGACGGCGAAGTAGCGCGCCGCAGCCGCACCGACCTGCTGCTCCTCGGCGCCCTGCTCCACGACCTCGGGAAAGGCATGGAGGGGGACCACTCGGTCGTCGGCGCCGAGGCCGCCGTGGAGCTCGCTCGTCGGATCGGCGTCGACGAGCCCGGCGTCGCGACGCTCGATTGGCTCGTGCGCAACCACCTCGCGCTTGCCGAGACCGCTACCCGGCGCGACCTGTCGGAAGAGGCGACCATCACGCGTTTCGGACGCCTGGTGGGCATGTCCGATCGGCTCGACCTGCTCTACGCGCTGACCGTCGGCGACTCGCGTGCAACCGGGCCCGCGGCCTGGGGGCCCGCAAAGGCGGCGCTCGTTCGCGAGCTGTTCGTAAAGACCGACAGCCTGTTCGATCTCGGTGTCGTCGGTCCCGGCCTCGACGAGCACCGGCGCGAGACCCTGGAGCGGCACCGCCCGCTGCTCTCCCGCGGCGAGCTGGCGATCGACTGGAGCGACCGCGACGACGGCTTGCTCGAATGTGCGGTCGCGGCTCCCGACCGCACCGGGCTGCTGGCACGGGTTGCCGGCGCACTGGCGCTGTTCGGCTTCGACATCCGTGACGCGGCCGGCTACATCGCCGACGGCATGGCGCTCGAGGTCTTCGCCGGCGCCGACCGCTTCGGACGGCTCGCCGATTCCGAGGGACGCGACGCCGTCATCGTCACGTTACGCAATGCGTTGACCGGCGAGAGGCCGCTCGACGAGCAGTTGCGCGCCCGCATCCGTCGTTACCGGATCCCAGACCCCGGCGACGTCACCATCGTCGTCGACCAGGACGCGTCTCCGTCGGCGACTGTCGTCGAGGTGCACACTCCCGATCACGTCGGCCTCCTCGCGCGGGTCGCGTCGACCTTCGCTGACCTCGATGTCGACGTCCGCACGGCGAAAGTCTCGACGTTGGGCGACCGCGTCGTCGACGTCTTCTACGTGCACGACGCCGCCGGCAACAAGATCACGAAGCAGCTCACACTCGATCAGCTCAGAGCGACGCTGCTGGCGCGGTTGACGAGCGAATACTGGTTGCCCGAGCTGACTTGAGCTCCGCCCTAGGCTCCGTCGCGGCGGTGGCGGCTTTGCCGACCCCGCCGCCAAGCCCGAGCTTGCGACGGCGCAAAGGAGGATCGATGGCTGAGCCGTTCGCCGTCTCGGCGGCCGATCTCGTGCGCTGGGCCGAGTCGCTCGCGGGCATCGCGCGCACCGGCCTCGGGTTCACCCAGAGCCTCTACGAGAAGGAGCGCTTCCAGGAGGTACTGAAGGTCGCCGCCGACATTGGAGCGGCGGCGGTCGAGGAGGCCGAGAGCGACGCGCTCTTCGAGGAATGGTTGGCGTCGGTGGGCGAAGGTGTGGCCGGATACGTGACGCCGAAGGTCGCGGTCGCGGCCGTGGTGGGCAACGACGCAGGCGAGATCCTCCTCACGCAGCGGGCCGATTCCGGCGTGTGGCTATATCCGGTGGGATGGGCCGACGTCGGTTACTCACCGTCGGAGGTGGCGGTGAAGGAGGTCCACGAGGAGACGGGCATCGAGGTCGAGCCCGTGTCGCTCATCGCAGTGTTCGACGGTCTGCGCCTCGGCTTCGCGCGCGTCCCGCTGTACTCGCTCGTGTTCCACTGCCGGATGCTCGGCGGCGAGCTGCAGGGCCACCCGCTGGAGACGCGGCGGGTCGGGTTCTTCGCCCGGGATCGGCTACCACAGCCGCTCGCCGGCGGTGAACGATGGGTCGACACCGCCTTCGCCGCCATCGAAGGTGAGACGCGCCCGGCCGATTTCGACCAGCCCCGGACGCCTCCCTGGCGCGGCAGCTAGCTCGCGGCGCGCTCGAGCTCGCTCATCGTGAACAGTGCGTGCAGCTCGACGTCGGCGTCGGAGAGGTTCTCGGCGCCACCCGCCTCGCGGTCGATGACGCACACCGCGTGCTCGACGAGCGCGCCGCGCTCGCGCAGATCACCACACGACGTCACAACCTGCCCGCCCGACGTCACGACGTCCTCGACCACCGTGAGACGCCGCCCGTCGAGCTCGCCGCCCTCGGCCAGTCGGCACGTCCCGTAGGCCTTTGCTTCCTTGCGGACGAACAGCGCCGGCAACCCCGTCAGCTGCGACAGCATCGTCGCCAGCGGCACGCCGCCGAGCTCGAGTCCCGCGAGCGCGTCAGTCCCGGGCGCGAGCAACGGCACGAGCGCCTCGCCGATCGCGCGCAACAGTGGCGGGTCTGACTCGAAGAGGTACTTGTCGAAGTATTCGTTGCTGATTGCGCCCGAACGCAACCGGAACTCGCCCGTCAGGTGCGTGCGCTCGTAGATCGTCCGGGCCAGCATGTCGCGGTCCATGGGCGCGAGCTTGTCACGCGTCGCGTCAGACGCGGAGCTCGTCGAGGAGGAGTCCGACGATCGAGACGTCGCCGCGCGCTCGTTCCCACGCATCGCCCACCCGTTCGTGGTCGACGAGGCCGGCGGCCTCGGGCGCCCGCCCGATCGCGGTGGTGCCGGAGTGGGCGAGCGTCGCCGGCTCGACCTCGTCGCCGTAGGCGGCGAAGGCCTCGAGGCCCTCCCACAAGGATTCGACAGAGCGAACCTCCTCGCCGAGCGAGAGCGCGCCCGGGTCGCCGCCGGCGCGCAGCTGGGCGACGACGCGCTCCCAGAGGTCATAGTGCGAGAGCCCTTCCGGTGACCGGTACGCGGCGACCGGATGCAACCGCCATTCCAATGTGACGCCGCCGGGCCCGTTGTCGAGGAGCCACGTCTGCGATCCGTTCACGTAGCTGTCGACCGGCGCTCCGAACCGCTCGTCGAGCGCGAGCACGAGCTCGGGTGACGAGCGCCAGACCGCGCTCGCGGTGCGCATCGGCGGCGAACCTAACATCCGCCCCCCCTGCACGGACCTCGAGTCTTGAGGGATCACGAGCACGGCGTAGCTAGGCTTCCGTCATGACCGAGCTGTGGGAGCTCGACGCGTTCGAGCTCGCCGATCGTGTGCGTGCCGGTGAGCTCGACGCCCGGACGCTGCTGGAGCTCTCGCTCGAGCGGATCGAGCGCTTCGATCCGAGGCTCAACGCCGTGTGCTTCCTCGATTCGGATCGGGCGAGGGCCGACGCCGAGCTCGTCGACCGGCGTGTCGCCGCCGGCGACGACCCGGGCCCGTTCGCCGGCATCCCGATGGGTGTCAAGGAGCTGGCGCAGGTGGAAGGCTGGCCCGACACGAACGCTTCGGTGCCGTACGCCGAGTCGGGCGCCGTCGCCACGTTTGACTGCACCGAGGTGCGGCGTCTGCGCGAAGCCGGCGCCGTGCTCGTGGGCCTCACGACCGCGCCCGAGCACGGCGCGGTCAGCTACACCGCCGGCAAGCTGCACGGCGTGACCCGCAACCCGTGGAACCTCGAACGCACACCCGGCGGATCGTCGGGCGGGTCGGCGGCTTCGGTGGCGGCCGGGGTGTTCCCCGCGTGCACCGGTAGTGACGGCGGCGGGTCGATCCGCATCCCGTCCTCGTACTCCGGCTTGTTCGGGATGAAGACGACGTTCGGGCTTCTCGGCGTGGGGCCGGAGCCGTTCAACTACTCCATGACGTCGGTGCACGGCCCTATCGTGCGCTCGGTGCGGGACGCCGCCCGCTACCTGGACGCGACGGCAGGCCCTACGCCCACCGACCCGACGTCGTTGCCGCCGCCGCCGGTCCCGTTCGAGGATCTCGTCGTCTCCGGCGAGGCGACCGAGCGCCTCCGGGGAAAGCACGTGGCGTGGACGTCGACCCTCGGTTACGCGGGCGCAGATCCCGAGGTCGAGAAGCTCGCCCACGACGCGGCGATGATGCTTGTCGACGAGGCGGGCCTCGAACTCGTCGATGTTCCGATCGAGATGCCCAAGCCCGGCGTGGCGTGGGGGTTGTTGTCTTCGCTCAACACGGCCGCGTTCCACCTCGATTTCGAGAGCCGGTACCTCGACGAGCTGGACGAGGTGCACCGCGCCGGCGTAGAGCTGATGATGAACCTCCGACCGAACGGTTTGTACAAGGCGATCCGCCGTCGTCACGAGCTGATGCACGCGTCGGCGCGGATCTGGTCGGACGTCGAAGTGCTCCTCACGCCGACTACTCCCACCACCGCCTTCCGGGCCGAGGGGACGCTCCACGGCACGGTCGCCGGCCGCGAGGTGAACCTCATGGGCTTGTCCGCGGCCTTCACGGCGCCGTTCAACATGACGGGCCAGCCCGCGGCAAGCATCCCGGTCGGGCTCGTCGACGGTCTCCCCGCTGCGCTCCAGGTCGTGGCCGCCCGC
>JBKOWN010000106.1:0-3717 GCA_046724435.1 Actinomycetota bacterium | reverse complement strand
TGGGCGATCGGCTCGTCGATGGCGGCGGTGTCGGGGATCCTGCTGGTGTCCGAGCTCGGGCTCCAGGTCGACGCGCTCACGCTCCTGATCATCAACGCGTTCGCGGCCGCGATCGTGGGCCGGCTGCGGAGTCTCCCACTCACCTATATCGGAGGGATCCTGCTGGGCCTGGTCGTGACGTTCCAGACGAACTTCCTCGACTGGTCCGGCCGCTTCTCCACCACGTCCTTCGCGATCCCGACGATCTTCCTGTTCATCGCGCTACTGGCCGTGCCGCAGGCGCGTATCGCGCTGCGCCGTGCTCCGCCCGACCCGAAGCTCCACCAGCCGCGGGTGCCGAAGATCCGGGAGACCGTTCTCGGCATGGCCGCGGTGTTCCTCATCGTCTGGTTCATTTCACGCGGCATGGGCCAGGTGAACCTCAACCGCGTGACGCTCGCGATCGTGGTCGCCATCCTCATGCTCTCGCTGGTACCGCTCACCGGGTGGGCGGGCCAGGTGTCACTGGCTCAGATCACGTTCGCGGGCGCCGGCGCCTTCGCGGTGTACCAGTGGGCGCCGTTCGGGAGCGGTAGCCCCGTCGCCCTGATCGTCGCGGCGGCGTTCGCGATTCCGTTCGGCTTCCTCATGACGATCCCGGCCCTGCGCCTCCAGGGTTTGTATCTCGCGCTCGCGTCGCTGGCGTTCGCCCGCATGGCCGAGTCTCTGTTCTTCGACCAACCCGAGGTGTTCGGCAACGGCGCGAAGAGCGTTCCCCGGTTGTCGGTGCTCGGGTACCGGTTCACGGACCAGCGCGCCTACCTCTTGCTGGTCACCGCCGTTTTCGGTGTGATGGCGATCTTCGTGGTGTGGTTGCGCCGGGGTCGGTTCGGTCGCCGCCTCATCGCGCTGCGCGACAGCGAGGCCGCGTGCGCGACGCTCGGCGTGAACCGCTTCACGACCAAGCTCGCCGTTTACGGGCTGGCGGCCGCCATGGCCGGGTTCGCCGGCGCGCTGCTCGGCATGCAGCGCGGCACTGCCGCCACGCAGGACTTCGCGTTGCTGAGCCCGCTCGCGATCCCGATCGTGCTGCTCGTCGTGGTCGGCGGCGTCGAGACGGTGAGTGGTGCGCTCATCGGCGGCGTCACCTACATCCTGTTCGTGGTGACGAAGGAGAACTTCGACACGTCGTGGCTCGTCTGGGTCGGGGTGATCGTGGGCCTCACCGTCGCCGTCATCTTGTTCTCGGAGCTCAGGCTCAGCCCTTCGCGGCGGGCGGCGACCGCCGTGTTCAGCGGCGCGTTGATCGGGCTCGGGGCGTTCCTGATACTCGATGCGACGTTCCAGACGTCTTGGCTGGCCGCGTTGGAACGCCTCGGACCGGGGCTCCTCGCGATCAACGTGGCGCTCAGGCCGAACGGCGCGTCGGTCGAGCTCGGCTTCGCGCTCGCGCCGCTGCTGCCGTGGCGTCCCGACGCTCGCCGTGCGTTCATGGCAGAGATGCGCCAGCGGATGGCGGGGAAGGGCGGCCCGCGGCGGGGCGAGCCGCCGTCCGGGCCGGTCGGGCCGCCCGAGGTGGCCGTGCCCTCGGCGGTGCCCGCCGGCGACGCCCCCGAAGGTGGCGTCAGCTGGAAGGCCCCGACCTGAGATGGCACTCCTCGACGTGCGCGAGGTGTCGGTCAGCTTCGGCGGCCTGCAAGCCCTGAGCGACGTGTCGATCGACGTCCAGGTCGGTCACGTCACCGGGCTCATCGGGCCCAACGGAGCGGGGAAGACGACGCTGTTCAACGTCGTCACCGGGTTGCTCGGGCCGAACTCGGGCTGGGTCGAGCTCGACGGTAGTGACATCACTCGCCGCAAGCCCCACCAGCGGGCGCGGCTCGGGATCGGCCGCACGTTCCAGCGGCTCGAGACGTTCGGGAGCCTGACGGCACGGGAGAACGTCCTCGTGGCGGCGGAGATGCGGCGCGGGTGGTCGCACGATCGCAAGCACTCGCCGTCGGTGACCGCCGACGAGATCCTCGAGCGGGTGGGACTGCAAGCGGTTGCCGATGACCGCGTCGACCGGCTGCCGACCGGTACCGCGCGCCTTGTCGAATTGGGACGCGCGCTCGCGACGCAACCGCGCGTGTTGCTGCTCGACGAGCCGTCGGCAGGCCTGAACGAGTCCGAGACCGCCACCCTCGGCACCCTCCTGCGCGAGGTCGCGGGGTCGGGACTGGCCGTACTGCTCGTCGAGCACGACATGTCGTTCGTCATGGGCACGTGCGAGCGGATCCACGTGCTCGACTTCGGCCGCATCATCTCGGTCGGGACCCCGAGGGAAGTGCAGGGCGACGAGACGGTGCGGGCGGCGTATCTCGGAGAGGGCGAGGAGCACGAGCGCACCGCACCGGCGGCTGCGTCCCGCGACGGCGGCGGCACCACCGGGGCCGCCACCCCGCCCGCGCTCGAGCTCCGCGGCATCCACGCCGGCTACGGGACGATCGAGGTACTGCACGGCGTGAGCCTCAGCGTCCCGGCAGGATCGGTGTTCGCGCTCCTCGGTCCCAACGGCGCCGGGAAGTCGACCGCGCTGAAGGTCGCGAGCGGTCAGATCGCGCCGAGCTCGGGGGAGGTCCGGCTCTTCGGCTCCTCGGTCCAGGGCAAGTCGTCCGACGCGCTCGCCCGCGCGGGGATCTGCGCGATACCCGAAGGCCGCGGGATCTTCCCGAACCTCACCGTCAGCGAGAACCTCCGCATGGCGACGTACACGGGCCCGCACATGGGGGAGCTCGAGGAGCGCACGTTCACCCGGTTCCCGCGGCTGCGCGACCGCCGCAAGCAGCTCGCAGGCACTCTCTCCGGCGGCGAGCAACAGATGCTGTCGATGGCCCGGGCCCTCACCACGGACCCGAAGGTGCTGCTCCTCGACGAGCTGTCGATGGGGCTGGCGCCGATCGTCGTCGAGGAGCTGTACGAGATCGTCGCCCGTATCGCGGCGGAGGACGTGTCGATCCTCATCGTCGAGCAGTTCGCCCACGAGGTCCTCGACGTGGCCGAGACGGCAGCCATCATGCTCCACGGCCGGATCCAGCTCACCGGCCGCCCCCACAAGATCGCCGAGGAGCTCGACGCCGCCTACCTCGGGTTGGCGCAGCCGAACTAGAACCTACGGCGCGGTGTCGTCGCCGCTCTCCAAGCCGTACTTGTGGAACGGGCCGAAGAAGCCGTGCTCGTGGAGTCCGTAGCCGGTGGTGTCGCCGGTCTCGAAGCGGGCGACGTGGTCGACGATCCCGTACCAGCCCCACGTCTCGAGCTCCGACATGTCGCGCTCCACTCCCTGAACGACCAGGGGTCCCTGGTACATCCCGTGACGCCAGTCCTCCTCGAGGCCGTAGCCCGTGCCGACGGCGAGAAAGACGTGCGTGAGTGGCGTCACCTTCACGTCGAAGCCGCCGCCGGGCGCCTCGGGGAACGACAGCACCGATGACGACACCATCCGGGTGCCGGGCACGAGCGTGTGCTCGAACTCGGGCCGGCCCAGCCAGTCCGGCTCGCGGGCCGGGTCGGCCCAGATGCGCACGGCTTCTTCGGTCGGGCGCTCGCCGTCGTCCTGCTCGTTGAGGATGTAGAGGAGCGAGAAGTCCGGGAACTGCATCGGCGCGTAGTTCCACATGCCACCCAGCTGGCCCTCGCCCTGGCGGATCCCGGGATGCTCGGCCTCGCCGACCGGGCGCACGCCCCACGAGCGGTCCC
>JBKOWN010000084.1:0-8203 GCA_046724435.1 Actinomycetota bacterium | reverse complement strand
TCCTTCAGCAGCCGCGAATAGATGTCGAAGGCACGCTCGCCGCGGTTCGTCTGCTCGATGACCGTGGGGACGAGGTAGTTGCGGATGGGCTCGATCTCGCTCACGCCTGGGGCTCCTCTGTCTGCACCTCGGATGTCTGATCCTCGGGTGCGTCGTCCTCGGATGATTGCTGGTCGGAGACTGCCGGCTCCCCCTCCGGAACCTTCAGGTCCAGCGGGCTCCCGGCTTCGTCGACGACTTCGGCGTGGTCGACGAGGTACCGGAGCGTCTTCCCTCTGGCGATATCCGAGCGTACCGCCTCCAGGATGCCCCTGCGTTCAAGATCGCGCCGGACCTTCTTGGGTTTTTCCTCCAGGCGCTCGGCCAATCGTTCGACCTCTTCGTCGAGCTCGTCGTCGGTCGCGACGATGCCTTCCTGCACCGCAACGGCGCGCAACGCGAGGTCGGCGCGCACGCCGCGCTCGGCGGCCTCGCGCACCTGCTGGACGAACGCCTGCTCGTCCGTACTAGTCGCCTGCAGGTACTGCTGGATCGTCACGCCTTGCGCCTCGAGGCGATGCGCGATGTCGTGGAGGCGCTGCTCCATCTCTCTCTGCACCAACGCGTCGGACAAGTCGATCGTGACGAGGTCGGCGGCGGCGTCGAGCACCTTGTCGCGCGCCGACGCTTGTGCCTGCACGGTGCTCACGAGCTCGAGTCGATTGCGAATGTCGGCGCGCAATTCGTCGACGGTGTCGAACTCGCTGACTTCCGATGCCCAGTCGTCGGTGACATCGGGCAGGACCTTGCGCTTGGTCTCCTTGACCAGCACCTGGAAGGCCACATCCTCCCCGGCGCGCTCGCCGAAGCGCTCGGGCAGCTTGTCGTTGAACTTCAGGATGTCGCCCGGACGCTTCCCGGTCAGCTCCTCGTCGAGCTTCGCGACGAGCATGCCCGAGCCGACCTCGTACAGATAGTCGGTGGCGGTGAGGGCGTCGATCGCCTCGTCGTGGACGTAGCCCTTGATGTCGATCTCGGCGAAGTCGCCCTCGGCGAGCGGACGGGACGAGTCCTCGAGGTCGGCAAACCGGTCGCGCAGGGCGTCGAGCTGAGTGCCGACGACCTCGTCGGTGACGGCCGGCGTCGGCACCTCCACCCGGAGGCCGAGGTAGTCCTGCAGCTCGACCACCGGCCGCACCTCGACAACGGCGTCGAACTCGACGTCGCCGCTGTCCTCCCCCGCGGTGATGTCGATCTCGGGCGCGGCAATCGTGTCGAGATCCTCCGACTGGATGGCGTCGGCGTAGTAGCCGGGGAGCGAGTCACGAAGCGCCTGGTCGCGGGCGACGTCGGAGCCGAGGCGCGCCTCGAGGAGCTGGCGGGGGGCCTTGCCCGGGCGGAAGCCCGGGATCTTCACCTCGCCGGCGAGCTTGCGGAAGGCGGCGTCGATCGCGCGCTCGAACTCGGGGGCGGGGATCGACACGTGGAGCTTCACCTTGTTCTCGGGAAGCTCCTCGACCGACGTTGTCACGGGGGACATGGGGACTGCGAGTGTATAGCGGCCTTTCGCGGGCTCTGTTGACTTCCTGTGGAGGGCCGCCGCTCCCCTACGCTGCGGTTCGGATGCGCACCGACCGCGGGCTCACGCACGTGGCGCTGCCCGTCGGCAACGTCGCCGCGAGCCTCGACTTCTACCGGCGTTTCGCCGACATGGACGTGGTGCACCGCCGCCGCGACGAGCAGACCGGCGACGAGGTCGTGTGGGTCAGCGACCGCACGCGGCCCTTCGTCGTCGTGCTGATCGAGCACGGCGCCGGCGGCGGGCTCACGGGCTTCTCGCACCTCGGCGTCGGTTGCGAGACGCGGGCGGAGGTGGACCGGCGCTGCGAGCTCGCGCAGGACGAGGGCCGCACCGTGCTCGGCCCCCACGACTCCGGCCCCCCGGTCGGCTACTGGGCCTTCATCACCGATCCGGACGGCAACAACCTGGAGCTCTCCCATGGCCAGGAGGTCGGCCTCACGGTCGAACAGGCTCCGCCGCCGTGACCGGCTCCACCGGCAGGCGAACCCGAAACGTGGCGCCCGTCCCGGGGGTGGTGTCGAGCTCGACCCGCCCGCCGTGCGCCTCGATGAGGGCCGCCACCACCGCCAGGCCGAGCCCGGTCCCGCCGCGCTCCCGGGCTCGCGACGGATCGGCTCGGTAGAAGCGCTCGAACACGCGGGCGGCGTCCTCCGCGTTCAGCCCCGGCCCCTGATCGGCCACCTCGAGGATCGCCTCGTCGCCTTCTCTGCGCACCCGGACGATGGTCTGCGTGCCCGGCGGGGTGTGCGTCTGCACGTTGGCGAGGAGGTTGTCGAGGATCTCGCGCAGTTGCATCCGGTCACCCGTCACCTCGACCGGCTCATCCGCCTCGATGGAAACGGGCCACTCGCCCCCGATCGTCTGCGCCGCCTCGACGGCCTCGCCGGCCAGGCCGACGAGCTCCACCGGCTGACGCTCGAGCGGCCTTCCCTCGTCCAGTCGCGTGAGGAGGAGCAGGTCCTCGATGAGAGCCTGCATCCGCGCCGTCTCGACCCGGATACCTCGGAGCACACGCGCCAGGTCGGCGGGCCGCTGCTGCGCGCCTCGTTCGAAGAGCTCGGCGTACGCGCCCACTGCGCTGACCGGCGTGCGCAGCTCGTGGGACGCGTCGGCGACGAAGCGCCGGAGGCGCTCCTCCGACGCCTGCTGCTTGGAGAACGCGTCCTCGATGCGCCCCAGCATCGTGTTCAGCGCCATGCCGAGCCGGCCGACCTCGGTGCGTTCGTCGGCCTGGGGGACGCGCAGGCTGAGCTCGCCGCCGGCGATGTTCGCGGCCGTGCTTTCGATGTTGCGCAGCGGCCGCAGCCCCACCCGTACCAGCCAGAGGCCGAGCCCGACCGCTCCCAGGAGCACCGCCGCGGTGACGAGCGTCTCCGTCCAGAGCAACCGGTGGAGCGTCGAGTTCACGTCGTTCAGCGGCAGCGCGACCATCAGCACCGAATCGTCGGCCAGCCGCTCGGCTCGCACGCGGAATTCCCCGTTCCCGCCGGGAGCGGAGTCGACCGTGAAGAAGGTTGAGCTCTCGTTGCCGTTCGAGCCGAGCCCCGAGACCCGGTCAGGGAGGCGCGGGCGCGACGTCGCGAACTCGCCTCGGGTCGACTGGCTCACGAGAGCCGAGCCGTCCGGGGCGCGCAGCTCGATGTAGGCGCCGGGCGCGGCTGACGCCAACGCGCCCGCGTCACCGCCGGGAGTGCGATCCAGGGGCCCGAAGAGCGAGCGGATGAGCGGACCGTGGGCCGCGGTGAGGCTCTCGTCGACGCGATCGACGAGGAACGAACGCAACGCCGTGTACGTGGCGATGTCGGCGATGACGAGGCCGACGAGCGCAACAGCGGCGACAGCGAGCAGGAGACGGGCCCGTAACGACAGCCTCACGGCCGCGCCCGCCTCAAGTCTCCGGTTCTCGCAACGCGTACCCGACGAGCCGGATCGTCTGGATGAGCGGAGGACCGAGACGGTCGAGCTTCTTGCGTAGATAGCTCACATACGTCTCGACGACGTTGGGGTTGCCGCCGAAGTCGTAGTGCCATACCGCGTCGAGGATCTGCGCCTTGGAGAGCACGCGCTTGGGGTTGCGCATGAAGAAGCGCAGCAAGTTGAACTCGGTCGCGGTCAGCTGGAGCACGTCGTCCCCCCGCCAGACCTCGCGCGTGTCCTCGTCCATCACCAGGTCCGCGAAGCGCAACGTGTTGTCGGCACCGGATTCTCCGCGGGTGCGGCGCAAGATGGCGTGCACGCGCGCGACGACTTCCGCCAGCGTGAACGGCTTGGTGACGTAGTCGTCGCCGCCGGCGACGAGGCCCTCGACCCGGTCGGACGGCTCGTCCCGCGCGGTGAGGAACAGCACCGGGACGTTCACCCCGTCCTGGCGCAGCCGCTTGAGGAGCGTCACCCCGTCGATGTCCGGGAGCATGATGTCGAGAACGACGAGATCGGGGCGTAGATCGCTGACGACCTCGAGTGCATCGCGTCCACCGTGCACCTGCGCGACGTCGAAGCCCTCGTACCCGAGCGCGGTCGACACCGCGTCGGTGATCGACGGCTCGTCGTCGACCACGACGATCCGTGCCGGACCGCTCACGTCTGAAGCCATCGAGAAGCCACCTGAGTTCTCTGACGACGGTAATCCACGACGTTCGAGACGACGACGCGTGGCGCCTAAGCGCCGCCGCGCAGCCTGTCGATGATCGGCTTGGCCTGTGAGATCGGGATGACGAAGCCGACGTTCTGCGCGGTGTCCGGGTTGGCGATCGCAGTGTTGATGCCGACGACGCGCCCCTGGGCGTCGACCAGCGGACCGCCGTCGGTCGTGATCGCAACCACTGCAGGCACGTCCTTGGCGAGGATCGCCGAGATGTCGCCTTGGGCGGACGGCGCCGCGCCGGTGGCCTGCGCCTGCCGTGCCGCCCGCGGGGACGACGAGGAGCCGCCGCCCGAGTCGTCCGTGAGAACCAACGCCCCCGTGGCGATGAGGGCACCGGCCACCCCCCCAGCCATCGACGCGAGCAGCGTGCGGCGGACGGGTCCCGCTCGCTCACGTGCGCGGCTGGAAGGGCTGACCGGTGTTGGGGGGGTTGTTGGTGTCGTGTGGGCGACCCCGGTCGTACCGGGTCCGAGCTCGGCTGTTGCCGTGCCGCCGGACGGGCCGGCGAGGTCGTCCACGCTCGCATCATGCGGGTCGCCGTTGAATCGGCGCTGAGGCCGACCTGTGACCCCGGTGAGAATCGGGCCCGGAGCGTGAATCCCTGGTGCTGTCGGAGGGGGCTGGGGCGATTAACGTGCTCGGACCCGTCGCGGAGCTCCGGTGTCGAGCATGACAATTCCGAGTCAGCCCGGGGTTCAGGACGCGAACCCGGCCGAGCCGCCGCCCGCAGCCGAGCGCGAACGCCGCACGTTCATCCGTGGCCTCGTGTTGATCACGGTGCTGGGATTCGCGGTGCGACTGGCCTACGTCCTGATCGCTCGGCGCAATCACGTCCCGGGCGGCGACGCGTTCTTCTATCACGTCGGCGCGAACCTCCTGGTCGACGGCAAGGGCTTCATTGCCCCGCTTCCCTACGCACTGGGTGCCCAGATACAGGCCGCCGACCATCCACCGCTCTACATCACGTTCCTCGCCATCCCCTCGGCCGTGGGCCTGCGCACCGCGCTCGAGCACGTGCTGTGGTCGATGCTGCTCGGGACAGGAACGATCGCCGTGACCGGCGCGCTCGGACGGCGCGTGGCGGGGGTTCGCGTCGGCCTCGTGGCGGCCGCTCTCGCCGCCGTGTACCCGAACATCTGGCTGCACGACGGCGCACTTCTCTCCGAGACGATGGCGATCTTCGTCGCGACTGTGACCCTGCTCCTCGCCTACCGCGCCTGGGACCAACCGAGCATGGGGCGAATCGTCGCGCTCGGCGCCGCGTGCGGCGCCGCGATGCTCTCCCGGTCGGAGCTTGTGCTGTTACTCCCGGCGCTCCTCGCGCCGGTCGTCCTGCTCGCCGGTGGAATCTCGTTGCGAGAACGCCTGACGCGGCTTGCGGCCGGGACGGTGGTCGCGCTCGTGGTCGTCGCGCCGTGGGTCGGGTACAACCTCTCGCGCTTCAGCCATCCGGTCCTGCTCTCGTCGCAGTTCGAAGCAACGCTCGCGGGCGCGAACTGTCGCGACACATATCACGGGCCGTCGCTCGGCTCGATCACGTCGACGTGTGTGAAGGGCCTCGACCCGACGACCGACGAGTCCGAGGCGAGCGTGGTCCTTCGCGATCGTGCGCAAGACTTCGTCCGCGACAACCTGGGTCGCGTCCCCGTCGTGGTTGCGGCGCGCGTCGGTCGGGTGGTCGGTGTCTATCCTCCGGACCGGTTGATCGACGTAGAGGTCTTCTTCGAAGGCCGTGAGCGCTGGGTCGCGACCCTGGAATTGATCACGTTCTATCCGGTGGCGATCGGCGCGATTGCCGGCGCGGTGGTGCTCCGCCGGCGTCGCACCGTCCCAGTGTTCCCGCTCCTCGCCTTACCGGCCATCGTCATCGTCACCGTCGCGGTGACGTACGGCTCGAACCGGTTCCGCGCTCCCGCCGAGACGTCGCTCGTCGTGCTGGCGGCGATCGCGATCGACGCGCTCTGGCTGCGCTTCGCGTCGCGCACGCGAGAGCCGCGCCAGGGTTCGACCGCGCGGGCTGGTGTATAAGGGCCTCGTGCCTACCTCCGTAGTCGAGGCAGCACCGCCGTCCCCTCCCGCGACGCGCCGGCACTCTGAGTCGAGGGTGGCAGGCGCGGCGTTGCCGGTCGCGGCCGTGCTGCTGGCGCTGCCGCTCCTGATCGCCGTCGTCTCGATCGTGGGCACGCACTGGCACCCGGCGTCGGACCTGGCGTTGGAGGTGCTCCGCATCCGGGACGTCGGCGGGCATCACACCCCGTTAGTCGGCGCCCAGTCGCGGTTCGGATGGGACCACCCCGGACCGCTCATGTTCTGGCTCTTCGCCCCGTTCAACTGGTTCTTCGGCCAGACCGGTCTCCTCGCTGCCGCCGCCGTCGCCAACGCCGCCGCGCTGGCAGGATCGCTGTTCGTCGCGCTCCGCCGCGGCGGCCTCCCGCTACTCGCGTTCGTCGCGGTCGTCGGCGCGGTGCTCAGTCACGCGTTGGGGCCCAACGTGCTCATCGAGCCGTGGAACCCGTGGGTACCGGTGCTGCCCTTCCTCCTCTATGTGCTGCTCGCGTGGTCGGTCGCCGAGCGGGACTGGGCTGCACTCCCCTGGCTCGTCGGCATCGGCTCGTTCGTGGTGCAGACGCACGTGGGGTACGCGCCCGTCGCCATCGGCCTGGGTGCGATCGCCTGCGCCTTGGGTGCGTACGGAGCGGCGCGCGCTCGCAATCGCGCGGCCGACGACAACACGTCTGCCGAGCCATCGGGGACGTCGCCGCGGCGATGGGTTGTCATCGCGGTCGTCGTCGGCATCCTCGTGTGGCTCGCGCCGATCGTGCAGCAGCTGACGGGGTCACCCGGGAACCTCGGAGAGATCGTCGACTCGTTCCGCCACCCGAAGGAGTCGTTGGCCGGGTGGGACGTCGGCTTCGGAGTGATCGGCCACGAGCTCGGCTTCGTCGGCCCGTGGATCACCGGCGACGACACCGGGTCGACCGGGCTGGTGAGCACCGCCTCCACGATCCCGGCGGTGCTGCTCCTGGCGGCGACGGCGGCGCTCGGCTGGCTTGCGTGGCGCCGCGGCGCACGGGACGCCGGACGACTCGCCGTGCTCGCCGTCGCCGGCGCCGGGCTCGGTATCCTGGCGGTGTCGCGCATCACCGGCTTCCTCGGTCCGTATCTCGTGCGGTGGTCCTGGGTGCTCGCCGCGCTCGTGTGGCTCTCGCTCGCATGGTCGCTGTGGCGGACCCTCGCCCGCGCTTCGGCCACCAGGGCGCTCGTCGCGGTGTCGCTCGTCGGCGTGATCGCGCTGACCGCGAGCAACGGATGGGCCGCCTCGACCGTGCACGTGCCGCAGCCGCAGTTCTCCGACGTGATCGGCCGCCTCGGGTCACGCACCGCGCCCGACCTCGATTCCAACCGCCGATACCTCTTGAGGATCGTCGACACGGAGAACCTCGGGGCGACTGCGGTCGGAGTGTTCCTCGACCTCGACGAGCGCGGGAAGCAGGTCCGCGTCGAATCCGGGTTCGCGAAGGCGTTCGGATCGTGGCGCACCGCGCGTGAGTCCGAGGTCGACGGCGTCGTCACCGTCGCTGCCGGTGGTGATATCGAGCGGGGTTGGACACCACCGCCGGGCGCGAGGCGCGTCGCCCACTACGACCCGCTGACGGCGCGCGAACGGTCCCGAGCGCAACGCCTCGAACGGCAGGTACGCGAGCGTCTCGGGACCGCCGCGCCTCGAGACGCGCTCCCCGTGCTTAGCGCGATCGGGCGCCGACTACTTGTCTCCGAGGGTGCCGATCGGCGCAGCGTCGACGCGCTCCAGCATCTCCATGAACGAGGTGACGCGTACTCTGTGTACCTCTCGCCCGCGTCGTAGTCACCTTCACACCCGAGGTTGTGCTCGTCGGCGGAGGATCGCGTCGGTGGCGACGGCCGCGAGCAGGGCCATCGAGATCTCGGCCGGGGTGCGAAAGCGCGTTTGTCCGTACGTCAACGCGACCGCGATGACC
>JBKOWN010000155.1:0-8276 GCA_046724435.1 Actinomycetota bacterium | reverse complement strand
CCTTCCTCGACGCCCGCTAACTCGCCTCGAGCACGACCGGCCTGCCCAAGGCCGTGCTCCACTACTGCGGGAGTCACTCGGGCCGGCGCTCCGAGAGCTATACGAGCATCTTTGCCAGCTCGGCGCCGTTGCGCTGCGCGTAGTCCTCGTAGCAGTTGTTGAAGAGCACGTGGGTCGTCTCGGTGCGGGCGGCAACCTCGTGTACGCGCGGCTCCCATTCCCGAAGCTCTTGCTCCGAGTACAGGTAGCGGAATCGCTTCTGCACCGAGCCGCTCTCCCATTCGGCATCGTTGTGCCCATGGAACCGCATGACGGCGAGCTCGGGTGACGTCGCCGCGACGACCGGCGGAACGGAGCTCTTGAACCCCTGCGGCATGTCGACGCACACGTACGGCAGCTGGTGGGACTCCAGGAACTCGAGCGTTTCCTCACGGTTCTCGTCGTTCAGCCAAGACTTGTGGCGGAACTCGACACAGATACGGTGCGGCTTGGCGCGCGCTGCGCATTCGACGAGGTACTCCTTGTTGGAGCGGCGAATCGTGAACCACGGCGGGAACTGGAACAACACCGCCCCCAACTTCCCGCTCCGGTCGAGAGGCGTCAACGAGTCGAAGAAGCTCGACCAGAGGTACTCGACCGCGTCCTCGTCGAGATCCTTGGGGTAGACCCTCTCCTTGCCCTCCGGCCGCATCTCCTGCGGGAGCGCCGTCGCCTTCGTCGGGTGCTGGGTGAGGATCGAGAAGGCCTTGATGTTGAACGTGAACCCGGGTGGGGTGCGTTGCGCCCACTGCTGCACTACGGGTGGACGGGGCGGGTAGTAGTACGTCGAGTCGACTTCGACGAGGGGGAATTGCGACGCGTAGTACTTCAGGCGGGCTTCGGCGCTCGTCGCGTCGTCCGGGTACCAGCCCGACTTGATCAGTGATTTGTCGGTCCACGACGCGGTGCCGACGAGGATCCGCCCCATCGCCTAGGCCCCCGCGTCGCTCGCGTCGACCAGTCCCTCACGCACGGCGAGCAACGCCGCCTGGGTGCGATCGTGGACGCCGAGCTTCATCAGGATGTTGCTCACATGCGTCTTCACCGTCTTCTCCGAGACGACGAGCGTGTCGGCGAGCTCCCGATTCGACAACCCGCGGCCGAGCAGTCCGAGCACCTCGCGCTCGCGCGGGGTGAGCGACGCAACGTCGCCGGCCGGCGGCGGATGCGCGACCTCTTCCATCACTCGCCCCGCGATCTGCGGATCGAGGAGCGCCTCGCCCTCGTGCACGAGCCGGACGGCTGCTTCGAGCCCGGACGGGTCGACGTCCTTGAGCAGGTATCCGGCCGCGCCGGCCTGCACCGCAGGGATCACCTGATCATCGGACGCGAAGCTCGTGAGCACGACCACGCGCGTCTCCGGGACACGCGCTCGGAGGCGACGGATCGCGGCGACGCCGCTCTCGCCCGGCATCACGAGGTCCATGAGGACCACGTCGGGGCGAAGTCGTTCGACCGCGGCCACTGCGGCGTCTCCGTCGCCGGCTTCGCCGACGACCTCGATCCCCGGACGCGACTCGAGGAACGTGCGCAGACCCTGGCGCACGACGGGATGATCGTCGGCCAGGAACACCCGAATGGTCGACGGCTCAGCCACTCGGGACCTCTACCCGCACTGTCGTGCCCGAACGAGGCGCCGTCTCGACGGTGAGTTTCCCGCCGAGGGACTCGGCCCGTTCACGCATGGACGTGAGGCCGAGACGGCGTTCGCGGATGGCGCGCGCCGCGGGATCGAAGCCCACGCCGTCGTCGTGCACGGTGATCGTCACGATGCCATCGGCGGAATCGACGTCGACTCCGATCGACTCGGCCTGGGCGTGGCGGACGGCGTTGTTCAGCGCCTCCTGGACGATGCGGTACAGCTCGATCTCCACCGTCGAGGCGAGCTCGAGCACGCCGTGGACCTGCAGGTCCGCCTTCAGGCCGTGGGCGCGACCGAGAACGTCGAGGTCCTTGCCAACAGTGGCCACCAGGCCGTCGGCCTCCAGGCGCGGCGGACGCAGCTCGAAGACCAGAGACCGCAGCTCGGCCTGCGTGTCGCGCGCGAGCTGTCGCACGCGGTCGATCTCGGCTTCGGCGCGGCTGGGATCGGTTCGCACGAGGCCGGCTGCGGCTTCGGCCGTCAGCGACAGGCTGAAGAGGTTCTGCGTCATCGCGTCGTGCAGCTCGCGTGCGAGCCGGTTGCGCTCCTCGATCACGCTGAGCTCGCGGCTCGCCTCGAACAGCCGCGCGTTCTCGATCGCGATGGCAGCGTGGGCGGCGAGCACGGTGATGACCTTCTCGTCAGCGTCGTCGAACGTTGGCGCGTCGATCTTCTCCGTGAGGTAGAAGGCGCCGATGATGTCGCCCTTGGCCACGATCGGTACACCGAGGAACGAGCGCATGCGGGGATGGGCGTCCGGCCACCAGCCGCGAAACCGGGGGTCGGCGGTGATGTCGTCCGTGCGGAACGGACCGGGGTCGGAGAGCATCGCACCGAGCATCCCGTGCGTGCGGGGGAGCGGGCCCAGCTGGGCCACGAGGTCGTCCGACATGCCGGCGTGCAGGAACTGGTCGAACTCGGTGCCGTCCTCGTCGGGGATGCCGAGCGCCGCGTAGCGGGCGTCCACGAGCTCACGAGCGGCGTGGACGAGCCGGTCGAGCACGGCGTCGAGCCGCAGCTCGCCCGCGATCGCGAGGACAACGTCGCTCATCGCCGCGAACGCGTTGTCGCGCGGGACGGTTGCCACGTGGTCCACCCTACGTCCGTAGACTGACGCCGCCGTCAGGACGGGGGAACATGGAGCCCGCAGGAATTGCCGCAGTGACCGGCGCGAGCCGAGGTATCGGGCGCGCGGTCGCGCTCGAGCTGGCGGGCCGAGGCTTCGATGTCGTGGCGACGATGCGCGATCCCGCCGCCGGCGCGGGGATGTCCGACGAAGCCGAAGCGGCAGGCGGGCGTCTGCGCGTCCAGGCCTTGGACGTCACGAAGCCCGACACGGTCCGACTTCCCGACGGGCTGCGCGTCCTCGTCAACAACGCCGGCGTGGAGCGCGAGCACCTCCCGGTCGAGGAGACGCCCCTCAAGTTGTGGCGCGAGATGTTCGAGACCAACGTGTTCGGGATGGTCGAGGTGACACGTCTCGCGATCCCGCTGGTGCGCGCGACGGGTGGCGGGGTGATCTGCAACATCGGGTCGTCGTCGGTCCTGGCGCCCGTGCCGTTCTACGCCGCGTACCGCGCCAGCAAGGCCGCCGTCAGCGCGTTCAGCATGACGCTGCGGGCGGAGCTGGCGCCGCAGGGCATCAGAGTGGTGGAGATCATGCCCGGCCCGGTCGACTCCGACATGCTCCGTCATTCGCAGGAGACGATGGTCGCCCCCGCCGGCGAGCCGTATCGGGCCGTCGCCGACCACATGAACGACAGCAAGAGCATGGTGGCGTCGATGATCCAACCCGCCGGCGACGCGGCCCGCCTCATCGTCGACGCAATCCTCGACGACGACGGGCCGATGCGCTACGGCTGCGATCCGATGAGCACGGGCATGCTCGACGCGTGGCGTCGAGCCAGCGACGAGGAGATGATGCGCGGGATGCTCGAGCAGCTCGTGCCGGAGGGAGCGGTCAGGCCTCGCTGACCTTCGCCTGGACGGCCTCGACATCGGCGAGGTACCAGTCCAGGTACCTGCGCATCCCGTCCTCGAACTTGGTCGTGGGCACCCAGCCCAGCACGCGCTTCACCTTCGCGGCCGAGACCTCTTTGCCGGCGTAGTCGCCGGGGCGGGCCTCGCCGAACTCCACCGTCATCGGGATGTCGAGGCAGTCGCGGATCGCCTCGGTGACGCGCCGGATAGTGATGGGCTCGGCGCCTTCGAGGTTGAAGACGTCGTTCTCGGCGTCTTCGGACAGCGCGAGCACGTGGGCGTCGGCGAGGTCCTCGACGTACACGTAGTTCCGGAATTGCGAGCCATCGCCGTGCACGGTGATGGCGTCGCCGTCGAGCGCCATTTGCACGAAGCGCGGGATGACGAGTTGCTCACGCATCCTCGGGCCGAACGGGATGCCGTACCGCAGGATCGTGAACGGCGTGTCGTACAGCTCGTTGTAGTTGTGGGCGATGAGCTCGCTGGCGATCTTCGACGACGTGTAGATGTGCCCGGCGCTCGGGAGGTGGAACGGGGCGTCCTCGTCGAGGGGCGCGTCACCGTGGGCGCCGGCGTAGACCCACACGGTGCTCGCCAGGACCGTGCGACCCACGCCGTTGCGGCGGCTCGCCTCGAACACGTTGACCGTTCCGGTCACGTTGATGCGGACCGTTCCGACCGGGTGGTCATAGGCGTCGTTCACGTTCGACACGGCCGCGAGGTGAAAGACGACGTCGATGTCGCGCGTCGCTTGCACGAGGGGCCCGAGGTCCGACAGGTCGACCTGGCGGTAGGCCACGTCGGGGCGGTGCGGCGGGCGTGTGTCGAGCACGAACAGCGTGTGGCCGGCGTCGATCAACCGGTCGACGACGTGCGACCCGATGAATCCCGATCCACCGGTGACTGCGATCCTCATGACGTTCCATTCTTGGATTCGACCCCGGCGAGGACCGTTCGCAGGCTTGCGACGACGTACTGGGCTTCGTCCCGGGTCATGTCGGAGTGGATGGGCAGGCACACGTGCCGGCGGCAAACGTCCTCGGCCACCGGCAGGTTGCCTTCGTGCAAGTCCGCGAACACCGGCTGCTGGTGCAGCGGCGAGGCGTACACCTCGCCGCTGAGCGAGACCCCTTGGTGCTCCTTCAGCGCGCTCTTGACGGCCTGACGGTCGATCCCCTGGTCGAGCATCGCCAGATACTTGTAGTAGTTCGTTTCTGAGGGGGTCATGAGCGGTGTGACCCCTTCGATCCCACCGAGGCCGGTGTCGTACAGGTCGGCGACTTCACGGCGGATCTTGATGAACTCGTCCAGCCGGCGGAGCTGCACGATGCCCACAGCAGCCTGCAGCTCGCTCATGCGCCACGCGTACCCCATACGTACGTGATCGCCACCCAAGAACCCGGCCTTGCCCTGGTCGCGGTAGATGACGGCGTCGTCCCGGATGCGCTCGTCGGCGGTGACGATCATGCCGCCCTCGCCGGTCGTCATGACCTTGGTGGGGTAGAACGAGAAGGCCGCCGCGATCCCGAACGAGCCCGCGGCGCGGCCGTCGAGGCTCGAGCCGTGGGCGTGGGCGGCGTCCTCGACGAGGAACAGACCACGGCGTTCGCACAGGGCCCGGATCGCGTCGACCTCGGGCGTGATGGCACCCCCGATGTGCACGAGCACGACTCCAGCAGTGTTGTCGCCGAGCGCGGCTTCGACGGTGCCCGCCGAGAGGGCGAGCGTGTCGCGTGCGACGTCGGCGAAGCGCGGTGTACCCCCGGCATGGATCACCGCCGCCGCGGTCGCGAAGAACGTGTTCGCCGGGACGACGACCTCGCGACCCTCGACGCCGATCGTTCGCAGGATGATCTCGATTGCGCTCGTCCCGCTGCTCACGGCTACCGCGAACGGCGCGTCGTGCCGTGCTCGGAACGCGTCCTCGAGCTCTCGCGTGTACGGGCCGAGGGTCAGCGAGCCGGTTTGTAACGTCTCGTCGATCATCGCGAGGACCGCGGCGCGGTCGTCGTCGGAGAAAACGATTCTTGCTGCCGGGATGTTCACGTCGGAGGGCCCTCAGCAGTCACGGCGAACCGTGTAGACGTCGTAGTGCTCGGCGTGCGCGAGCGGCGCCGCGCCGACGCGTAGGTCGGTGCAGGCGCCGAGGCCGGCGACCGAGAGCTCGTCGAGGAGCGCGTGCTCGTTCGTCTTGAACGTCCTGTCGTAGCTGTCGTAGGCGATGACGAAGTCGACGCGGCGCGTCCGGAGGAACTTCGAATAGTCCTCCGTGTTGGGCCAGCTCTTGCGGCCGATGCTCTCGGGGAAGAACTCGGAGTCGAGATGGCCGCCCTTGCGCACGATCTGGTACATGCCGATCTTGCCGTCGCCGGCTCGGATGATCCGGTACGTCTTGTTCGGCGCGAACCGCGGCGAGTTGACGAACTGGAGCAAGTCCGTATTCGGCTTCCGGTTGAGCGCCCCCCACGCGTAGCGCGTGCTGAGCACCCCGCCGAGCGCGGGGTTCAGAGCCAATGTGAAGAGGAAGAGCGCGACAGGTAGCCACCGCTTCTGGATGCGCTTCTGGAGGTGTTGGAACAGCACGAGCAAGATCGGCACCGCGATGACGAACGACCGCTCGAGGAGCGTGAGGAAGAAGTTGCCGACGATGACCCACGCCGAGCTGTCGACGAACACCGGAGACACGAAGACGATCCACGTTGCCGGCAGCGCGATCACCAACGAGATGGCATACATGCGAAGCAGCCGCCGCCGGTCGGGTTCCCAATGCAGACGGATGAGCACGAGGCCGAGCGCCATCGGGAGCACGACGGCGGGGTGCGTGGCTTGCGCGACACCCGCGAGTACCGCTGCCTCGACGAATCGCTTCCGACGCCAGCAGCCGATCGCCACCATCAGCAGCGCCGAGCCCCAGATGAACGGGAGCTGCCCGATGATCGGGGCGATGACGAGCGCGGGGTTGACCAAGGCGATCGCCGCCCACCAGCCCCGGCGGACCTCGGGAAAGGCCCAGAACATCGCCGCGACCAGGCCGAGGAAGCCCAGCACGATCCAGAGCGTCACGACCCAGTCGCCCAGCAGCGGATGGAGCAGCGCGGCGGTGAACCAGGGGAGGAATCCGTAGGGGAACGCGAACGCCTTCCCGTGGCCGATGACCGGCATGTGGAACGGGACGCCGTGGCCGCTCCAGAAGCGGTCGCTCACCCACCAGACATGGCCGTAGTTGCTGATCGAGTCGTGGGAGACGAACACCCGCTGGCGCAGGATCATCACCAGCACGACCGCCCAGAGGACGGCGACGACCGCCGCTACGATCTTGCCGGCTTGCCGTGTGCCTTTGTGCTCGACGGCGCCCGCCGGCGCCCCCGCTGGGCGAAGCCGGAGGCCCCTTGCGCCGAAAGGCCCTTGCAAATTCCTACTCCTCCCGACCCCCGCCCGGCCCTCCAGCCGCTCAGACTGAGGAACGATAGCCGTGCCCGGGAGTGAATCCCCGCCTCCTGAGCCCCAGCGTTCAGACCTGTGGCCGGCCCTGGGGTTACGGGGCCTGGGGACCGCTGCACTGGCCCTGCCGGCGGTCCCGGCGGTGGCCGCCGACCGGTCGCCGACCAACCTCATCCTCGCCGCCCTGGCCGTCGTGGTGGGAGCGGCCGTCGCATGGTGGATGTCCCGCCTGTCGACCTCGCCCCGGCCCTCGCTCGCCGTCCTGGGCGCCTTGCTCGTTGTGGTGGCGGGCTGGCTGCTGCCGCAGGCGGACGTCTCGCCCATAACGGTACTCATCGGGATGGGGGTCGGCGTCGGCGCCGGGCTCGGCGGCGGCGCGCTCGGCCTTCTGCGCAATCGCGAGGCGGCCGCCGGCGCCGTAGCCGGACTCGCCATCCTGGCCGCGCTGGTCGCCCTCGACGGGGTGCACGGGACGGCCTGGGCCGGCCTCGTGGACGGCGTGGCGATCGCCGCGGTCGGTGTGTTCGCCCGCTCCCGGCCCCGGACCGTTGCGCCGGGCTCGGTGCGGGCGGCGGCGACGGTGGCGGCGGTGGTGACGGTCGGCGCGACGTTCTGGGTGGGGGCGAACTCGCCCACCCTGACGTGGTTCGGTTCGCAGGTCTCGCACGGCCCCCGTGACGGACACAAGGTGGCGATCACCTTCGACGACGGTCCCGACGATCCCTACACGCTCGAGATCGCCCGGATCCTGGACGAGCGCGGGGTCAAGGGCACCTTTTTCATGGTCGGCAAGGCGTTGGACCGGCGCCCCGACATCGCCCGCGCGTTGCGCGAGGACGGCCACCTTCTTGGCAACCACTCGTACCACCATGACGAATGGCGCTGGCTCGATCCGCGCTACCCGGAGCTCGACCGCACGCAGAGCGCCTTCCGGCACAACCTGGGCGTCTGCCCGACCTTCTACCGCGCCCCCCACGGCCAGCACACTCCGTTCCTCACCCACGTGGTCGGTGACCACGGAATGACGATGGTCGGATGGGACGTGTCCTCCGGCGACTGGAACACACGCGACGCCGGGTTGGTCGCCCGGCGCACGCTCGACAACGTGAAACCGGGCTCGATCATCGTGCTCCACGACGGGCTCGACGGGAGCGTGACCGCCGACCGGTCAGTG
>JBKOWN010000160.1:0-13512 GCA_046724435.1 Actinomycetota bacterium | reverse complement strand
CTGCCGGAGAGAAGGCCGTCGAGCTGATCAAGGAGCACGTTCGCTCGACGTTCCGGCCCGAGGTGATCGGCGACGTCGGCAGCTTCGGCGGCCTCTTCGCGTTCCCGGGTGAGCGCTTCCGCGATCCGGTGCTCGTCGCGTCCACCGACGGGGTGGGCACCAAGGCCGTCGTCGCCCAGCTCGCCGGCCGGTACGGAACGATCGGGATCGATTGCGTGGCGATGTCGGTCGACGACGTCGCCGCCAACGGCGCCGAGCCGCTCTTCTTCCTCGACTACATCTCGGTCGGCAAGCTCGTCCCGGAGACGATCGACGAGATCGTCGGGGGTGTGGCGGAGGGGTGCCGGCAAGCGGGCTGCGCGCTCCTCGGCGGCGAGATGTCCGAGCACGGCGGCGTCATGGAGCCCGGCGGGTTCGACCTCGTCGGTTTCGCGGTCGGCGTGGTCGAGCGGTCACGCGTTCTTCCCGCGCACGTGCAGCCCGGCGACGCGGTCGTCGGGCTCGCCAGCGGCGGCCTGCGCAGCAACGGCTACTCGCTCGCCCGACGCGCGCTGCTCGACGTCGAGGGGCGTGATCTCGCCGGACCGGCATGGCCGGGCGCTCGGCACTCGCTCGCCGACGAGCTGCTGCGCCCGAGTGTCGTGTACGCGCCCACGATGCTCGAGCTGCGACGCCAAGTCGACGTGCACGCGTACGCGCACGTCACCGGAGGCGGGATCATCGGCAACCTCGCTCGGATCCTCCCCGACGACTGCGACGCAGTCGTGCGCCGGGACGCGTGGGAGCGACCGCGGATCTTCGCCGAGGTCCAAGCGGCGGGGGCGGTGACCGACGCCGAGATGGAAGAGGTCTTCAACCTCGGGCTCGGGATGCTGGCGGTCGTGCCCGGCGACGCCGCGCACCTCGCCGTCGACGCCATCCGGTCCGCCGGCCACGAGGCGTGGGTCGTCGGCGAGATCATCGCCGGCCATGGGCATGCCCAGATGGGGTGACCGGGGCCGAGGGGGCACAGACCGGGACGAATAACTAGTCCCATCGCGCTGGACATTTGGTCCCGATGGGCTATCCCCCCTGGATACTCCGCAGGCTACGCTCATTGCACCATTCGGACACGGACAAATCGGGTAGGTCGCACAAGTGGGGCCTCCAGGACGCCGAGGCTCCGAAGCGCACACGCTAGGAACGCGAACACAGTGAGGAGCCAGCAATGGCGACGGATGCGAGTTCCGAGCACGAAGCCCTTTTGACCCCGTCAGAGGTTGCCGCGATGTTCAGGGTCAACCCCAAGACGGTCACCCGTTGGGCCCGGGCCGGAAAGATCTCGGCCATCCGGACCCTGGGCGGCCACCGGCGCTTCCGGGAATCGGAGATCCGCCGGTTCTTGGAGCAAGTCGAGGAAGGCTCCGAGGTCTAAGTTCGGCTGCACCCTTTGCAACGACCCGGGCGCAGGCCCGGGTCGTTTGCTGTCTGCTGCTGTCTGGATCCTCGTGGCCGGGGACGGCGTCGATCCGTCGACCCCACGCTTTTCAGGCGTGTGCTCTGCCGACTGAGCTACCCGGCCGGGAGGCGGGCCGCGCTGGCAACCCACCGGCGGTCCTGACGGGATTTGAACCCGCGAGCTCCGCCTTGACAGGGCGGCGTGCTAACCAGACTGCACCACAGGACCATGCTTCCGACGCTCGACGTCCACGCCGCCGGCGCCTGTGCCCCCAGGGGAATTCGAATCCCCGCTACCGCCTTGAAAGGGCGGCGTCCTAGACCGCTAGACGATGGGGGCTCGGATCTCCACGGGGAGCATTGCATCGTAGCAGCGGCGATTCCCGCGCCGTCCCGTGGCTAAGGTGCGCAGCGTCTCGACAGGCAGGGGAGAGGGATGCACTGGATCCGAGCCGGGGTCGCGGGCGCCCTCGTCTCCGCGATGACGTTGGGGACGTACCAGCTCGTGTCGGCCGACTCGACGGGGCCGGCCACGCAGGCATCGTCGTTTTGCGCGACGGCCCAGAGCCTCCAGGGGGAGATCCAGGACCTCCGCAACGTCGACCTCGCGACGGTGAGCGTCTCCGACTTCAAGAGCACGTACCGGCGCTTCGCGGATCTGGTCAAGCAGCTCCAGAAGGAGGCGCCGCAATCGCTGAAGAACGCGTTCAAGCGGCTCCGCAGCTTCTACGACAAGGTCGTCAACGGGAAGATCAAGCTCGACATCACCAGCGAGAAGTCGGTCAGGAACTTCGCGAGGGAAGTGGACAAAGCAGGCAAGGACGTCGCCAAGCTGTTCACCTACCTCGAGGACACCTGCGGCATCACGTTGGAGACGCCGACGACGACCTGAGTGCCGGTCGATCCGTCGTACGATTCGCGACCGGGCCGCTAGCTCAGTTGGCAGAGCAACGGACTTTTAATCCGATGGTCCGGGGTTCGATTCCCCGGCGGCCCACCCAGAGCAGCAGCTCAAAGCAGCTGCATCCGGCGTTGGGGTTCAGATAGACGCGCGGTGGAGCCGGCTCATGCTCGAGCGGTTGGTTCTCCGACGAGGAGCACTCCGCGGTGGCCTTCGTAACGCAACGGCGTGTCGAGCTCGACGGAGACCTGCCAGCCGGCACGTGCGAACACGTCGTCGATCTCCTCGGACGAAAAGCGCGTCAGCCACGGCTCCCCGAGGGCCGACACCGCCAATCCTCGCAGTCGGTGGCGGAAGCGCGTGAGGGCCGTGCCGTCTCTCGCCGCGATGGGGAACGCCACGGCCAAACGACTGTCGGGCACGGACAGTGCTCGCAGGTCGTCCAACAATCGCTGCGTCGTTGGCCGAGGGAGGTATCCCAAGAGGCCCTCCACCACGAACAGCGAGGAGCCGGCACGGTTGTAGCGAGCCGCGTCGAGGGCTCGTGCCAACTCGTTGCGGATGAGGTCGACCGGCACGAACACGATCTGCTCGCACGTCGCACCGACCGCCGCGAGCCGGGCCCGTTTGTCAGCTTGGGTGGCGGGATGGTCGACTTCGAACCAAGTCACCCCCGGCGTGGCGAAGCGCAGCGCGCGACCGTCGTACCCGGCTCCGACGATGACGATCTGGCGCACGCCGCGGTCCAGAGCAGCAAGGGTCACGCGATCGAAGAACGCGGTGCGGCGCGCCATTCGCTCCCGCCACTGGCTGGTTCCTCTCCCGAGCGGGCTTCGACCGAGGGCCAGGTAGAGGCGAGCTTCAGCCCCGGCGTCCCCCGTCGACACCTCGGGGCGATCGAGTTCCGCGCGGGTGAGCGCCACGAAACTTGCCGTGGCCGAAGGCTTACCCGGCTTCACCACTCGGCACCGTAGCCAACGCCTCCCAGCGCGCGGTTGCTGTGCTCTGTGTAGCGACGCGACCCGAGCGGACGCCGATCATCAACGTTCACATCTCGAACGGGGGCTCGAACAACACGATCGTTGGTGACAACAACGTGATCATCAACAACAACTTCACGATCAACGCTTGATGCCCGTCGAGTAGAGGGGCCGGGGGCGTTGTCGCCTGCTCCCCGGTGGCGAAGATCAGGTGAGCGTCAGTCGAGGCGTGCCGGGACCGGTGTGTGTGGACCGGCCGTCTCGACGCGCTCGCGTTCGGGCCGACGTTGACGCACGACCATGACGACCAGAGCGACGATGGTCGCGATCTCGAGGCAGACGAGCAACACATTCGTCCCGAACAAGGTCTTGTACACCAGCGACTTGGGGACGCCCTGGCGGTACTGGTACGCGATCAGGTACAGCGCCGAGAGGGCGAGCACAAGACGCGTGAGCGCCGAGCGCCACTCGAGCAGGAGCACCGGGAGCGCCCACACCGCGTACCAGGGCAGCACGTACGTCCCCGCCAGCAGGTAGGCGACCATTGCGCCGCCGACGACCAGCGTCGGCGTCTTGTCGCGCAAGTGCCCGGCGACGAGCACGGCGGCGAGCAGGACGATCGTGATCGCCGACAGCGTGGCCGCGGATTGCAGGAAGTCGTGTGAGAACTCGTGGACGCGTCCGAACCCGAACAGGTTCGTGCGCCCTTCCGAGTTGGTGACCAGCCAGATCGAGTTTCGGCTCATCTGAAACCGCGCATCTCGAAGGGGTGTGAGCGCGTCGAGTCCACCACTCACCGCGTAGCCGACGGCGACGACGCCGGCACCGACCCCGGTCGCGATCGTCGCCGGGCGCACACCGCGCTTCCGCAAGATCCAGATGATGAGGGCAATGAGCCCGAGCAGCGCCACCAGCTTGACCAGCGCGCCCAGCGCGATGGCCAACGCGGCGAGCGCGAACCGTTCTCGCGTCGCGAGGAGCACGCCGACGAGGATGGCGAGGCCGACGAGCGCGTCATTGTGCCCGCCGTTCACGACGTCGTAGATGACGAGCGGGTTCAAGCCGATCAACGCGGCGGCGGCGGGGTTTCGAGTCCGGCGACCGATCAGCAATACAGCAAGGAACACCGACAGCGCCGCCAGCGACTGGAAGCACATGCGAGTGGACTGGGAGCTCGTGTGCGTAACCGATACGACTCCGGCTGAGATGCCGTTCCACAACGGTCCGTAGACCGAGCTCGTGTTCTGCCACGTGGGCTTCACGCGCCGGATGGCGGCGTCGTTCGAGAACTCGACGGGAACGTGGCGGTACGGGCTTGCGCCGTACACGCTGACCATGCGGCCGTACGCGGCGTATGACCAGATGTCGGTCGAGTCGCGCGGCCAGCTCTTGATCCCGACGACCAGGAGCGCGGCGGTCAGTACGACGACCGTCGGCATGCGAAGGGCTCGCCGCCATCGGCCCACGCCGAGCGCCAGCGCGAGGTTTGCGAATCCGAGCGCCAGCAACCCGGCTCGGTTCGGAGTCGACCACGGTCGGGCTACAACGAGCGCGGTCGTGGCGGCGGAGACGAGTACGAGCGCGACGGATACGGCGCGGTCGGCGGTAGTGGGTGCGTCGCCTCCACCCGGGTCGGACGGCACAGCGAGAAGTGTGCCCGGTCGTGGATGAGACTTGGATGAAGGCACAACGAACGCCTAAGGAACGATTCGTGCCGCGGCGGTCCCCGGCGCCGTGACGACGTCGTAACCGTCTCGATCGCGGAGCCAGTCCCGATTCCCGTGATGGACCACGTCGTCCTCGTCGAACCCGTTCAGCGCCACGACGACTTGGGTGGGCGCGAAGGCGTCGACCGCCATGCGTACGGCGTTGATCGTGCCGAGGCCGGCTTCCGCAACCAAGAGCACGAGGTCGGGCGCGATCGCTGATGCCAGGGTCACGTTGTCGCCGTCGGCGGCGATCGGCGACCGTGGGCCGCCCGCGCCTTCGACCAGGCCGACGTCGACGCCGTCGGGCCAACAGAGCTCGCCGATCAGATCGCCGATAGTGAATGGCGGCTCGCCGAGTGCGTCTGCGGCCATCGGAGGTGCGAGCGCCCTGCCGTACCAGCGATGGGGCGGGCAGACGCCGGACGGCGGCTCGCCGGTCGCGCCCGCGAGCACGTCGGCGTCGGTGGGCCCATCAGCGACGTCGAACGATTGTGCGGGCTTGCGCGCGGCAACGCGCAGGCCCGCGGTGCGCAGCCGCGCCAATACCGCGGCCGCCGTCCACGTCTTGCCGACGGCGGTGCCGGTGCCGGCGACGAACACGAGGCGCGCCGGGAGCGGCTTCACGTGCTTGCGATCGCGGCGGCCAGGGCATCGACCTGCGACGGCGCGTGCGCGGCCGAGAATGCAATCCGCAGCCGCGACGTGCCCGGCGGCACCGTTGGCGGCCGGATCGCGGGGACGAGCATGCCCTCGTCGAGCAGGGCGGCCGCTGCGGCAAGGGTTCGCTCCTCGTCGCCGAACACAACGGGGACGACCGGCGACGGGTGACCCGGCCGGAATCGCTGGACGTTGGCGCGCAGGCGGGTCGTGAGGTCGATGCCCTCGTCCGAGCGGATCACACCGACGGCAGCGAGCGCGGCCGCAGAGTCCGCCGGCGAGAGGGCGGTGGTGAAGATGTAGGAGCGGGCGCGATTCACGACCAGGTCGGTGAGGTGGGTCGCGCCGGCGACGAAGCCTCCGAGGGCGCCGACGGTCTTCGAGAGCGTGCCGATTCGAAGCGCGTCGCACCCGGCGAGGTCGGGGTCGGGCCCGAGCACCGCGTGCGCCTCGTCGAGTACGACCAGCGCGCCGCGGCGGGTACACAGCTCGGCGAGCGCGTCGACGTCCGCCACGTCGCCGTCCATCGAGAACACCGTGTCGGTGACAACGACGGCGCGCTCGGCGGGAACGGTTGTCAGCAGGTGCTCGAGGTGGTCGAGGTCACGGTGGCGGTAGACCTCCACGCGGGCGCGGCTCAAGCGGCATCCGTCGATGATCGACGCGTGGTTGAGCTCGTCGGAGCACATGAGCACCCCGGGCGCTCCGAACGTGGTGAGCACGCCAAGGTTGGTCGCGAACCCGGTAGGGAACAGGACGGCCCGTTCGGCGCGCTTCCATTCCGCCAACGCCGCCTCGAGATCGGCGTGCACCGGGCGCGAGCCAACGATGAGACGCGCCGAGCCGGATCCCGCGCCCCACCTGTCGAGCGCGGCGTGCGCCGCGGCCACGACCTTCGGATGCTGAGTAAGACCGAGGTAGTCGTTCGAGGCGAACGACACGACGGGCCTGCCGTCGGGGAGGAGCTTTCCCTCGGGCCCGGCGGCGTCGAGGTCGCGCGGCTCGCGCCAGCGTCCGGCGTCCCGGATGGCCGTGGCTTCGGCGTCAGCCCAATCGCGCCAGCTCACGCCGCCGCCACCTCGTCGATCGCGCCCGACAGCGCGTCGACGATCCTGCCCAGCTCGGGCGACGTGATCGTGAGCGGCGGCATCACCACGACGACGTCGCCCAGGGGACGCAGCAGCACACCCCGCTCGACCGCGGCGGCGCAGACCCGCCGGCCCCAGCGCAGGCTCTCGCGGGGCGGCGCGAGCTCGATCCCGCCCATGAGCCCCTGCAGCCGCACCTCGCGCACGGCGCGGAGGGGCGCGATGTGTTCATCCAACATGTCGTGCAGCTCGGTGGATCGGGCGCGCACGTTGGCGAGAACGTCCAGCTCGTCGATGAGCTCGAGGTGGCGCCGGGCGACCGCGCACGCGAGCGCGTTTCCGCCGTACGAGTGGCCGTGGTACAGCGTCTGCTCCGACAGATCCGGCCCGAGGAACGCGTCGAAGACGCGCTGGCTGGCGACGGTCACGGATTGGGGCAGGTAGCCGCCGGTCAGCCCCTTGCCCAGGCTCATCAGGTCGGGGCGGAGCCCACACTGCTCCGACGCGAACAACGTGCCGGTGCGCCCGAACCCCGTCGCCACCTCGTCGCACACGAGCAGCACCGCGTGCTTGCGGCATGCGCCGGCGAGCTCGGCGAACGCGGAGGGCGCCACCACCTGCATCCCGGCCGCGCCCTGCACGAGCGGCTCGACGACGACGGCGGCGAGCTCGTGGGCGTGCTTATCGATCACGTGCGTCGCGATCTCGAAGCAGCGCGGGTCGTCGAATCCGGGTGCGCGGCGGACCGGGAACCGCAGCGGGTCGAACATCTCGGTGCCAAACCCGCCCGCGCCCAGCGAAAGGCCGCCCACCGTGTCGCCGTGGTAGGCGCCACCGAACGCGAGATACGTCGTTCGGCCCTCCACGCCGCGGTTTACCCAGTACTGGAAGGCGATCTTCAGCGCCTGCTCGACGGCGGCGGCGCCGTCCGACGCGAACAGAAAATGCGGACCGTCGACGGGCACGACCGGCGCCAGGGTCTCGGCCAGCTCGATCGCGGCGCGATTGCCGTTACCGAGCATGGTCGAGTGCGCCACCCGGTCGAGCTGGTCGCGCACCGCCTGATCGAGCTCCGGCACGCGGTGGCCGAGCGTCGTGACCCAGAGCGACGAGATCGCGTCGAGGTAGCGGCGCCCGTCGACGCCGATCAGCTCGTGCCCCTCGGCCGACTCCACGATGACCGGCGCGTTCTCCGTGTAGCAGGCCATCTGGGTGAAGCCGTGCCAGACGACGGCAGCGTCGCGCTTCGCCCACTCTTCCGCCGTGCCCACGGACGGCGATGTTAGGTGGGGCCCGCGCCGCCGCGTCAGGCCTGTTGCAGCATCGTCAGATGCGGCGGCCCCAACGTCCCGTGACCGGGCCCCGCCCGAAGCGCGAGCGAGAGCCCAAGCGACGCCGGGAACGGCGGCGCGGGACTCCGAAGAAGAAGAGAGCGAGCACGAGCACAGCCAACGCGACGATCAGCACGGTGATCATGTGGGGCTGCTACCCGCGCTTCGCTGATGGGAAACCGCCGATCGCCGGAGTCAGTCGGCGACGTGCTCGGCGCCGAGGTCGCGCAGAGCAGCGCGGATCTGCTCGGCGGCGACGTCGAGCGAGCCTTCGGGCGGGTTGTGGTCGGCGTGCGCGAACGACAGCTCGCCGGACGAGTTGATCGGCACGACGTGGATGTGGGTGTGCGGAACCTCGTCGCCCACGATCATCACGCCGATGCGGCGCGGATGGAACGCCTGCTCCTGCGCCTTTCCGATCGTCTGCGCCACCGTGAACAGATGACGGGCGAGGACGGGATCGAGGTCGATCCAGTGGTCGACCTCGCGGCGGGGGACGACGAGCGTGTGCCCGGGATTCATCGGGGCGATCGACAGGATCGCGACGCACTGCGGATCGCGCCATACGAAGACACCGGGGATCTCGCCGTCGATGATCTTCGTGAAGATCGAGGGCAACAATCTCTCCCACGCCGTCGCAAGCTCCGGCTCTGCGGGACGGTCGGCAAAGCCGCCGTCGCCGCGGCAGGCTACCCAGCCGCCGCCGCTCGGACCGTCGGCGCGACTTCGAGCATGAACCGCTCGAGGGTCTCATCGGTTCCGAAGTCGTGGAACTGGAGCACGAACCCCCGGGCGCCCAACTCGACGTCTGCGATGAGAGCGTCAGCGACGTGTGACGGCGTGCCCGTCACGACACCGCCCCAGCTCCCGAAGCGGCGAGCCACGACGTCGCTGACCTCGTCGCGGTCGGCGCCGCCGGCGGCCAGGCCGACCGGGTGCTGCACCGACACGCTCGCGTCTTCGGCGAGCGACCGCATGTCGGCGAGGCGGTCGGCCGCGTAGGAGGGACAGTTCCACCAGTCGGCGAAGTCGCGGACGAGCGGCATGGTGAGCTTTGGCCCCGCGCCGCCGATGTGCACCGGAATGTGCCCCTGCACGGGGACGGGCCGGCCGATGGCACCGTCGAGGCGGTAGTGCGCACCCGCGTAGTCGAACGGTTCACCCGTGAACATGCGGGGCAAGATCTCGAGCGTCTCGCGGAGACGGGCCGCTCGCTCCGCCGCCGGCCCAGCATCGATCCCGAACGTGCGCAGCTCGGCGTCCACCGATCCCCAGCCGAGCCCCAGCTCGAGCCGACCGCCGCTGAGGACGTCGAGCGTCGCCGCCATCTTCGCCAGCAGCGCGGGATGCCGGAACGGATCGCACGTCACCAGGTGGCCGAGCCGGATCCGGTTCGTGCGCGTCGCGAGCCCGGCGGCGAGCGTCCATCCCTCGAGCGTGTCCCACTCGGGCGCGGCGGGGGCGGCGAGGTGATCCATCAGCCACACCGAGTCGAACCCGGCCGCTTCGGCCGTGAGCGTTCGCTGGAGAATCGTCTCGAACGACATGCGCAGTTGGGGCAGGAACAACCCGAACCACACCCTGACGTCGCTGTCAGCCGTCACGGCGGGACGTTACCGTGACGGCCATGGACCTCGACGGGGCGGTTGCCCTCGTGACCGGCGGCGCCAGCGGGATCGGCGCCGCCGCCGCTGCGCGACTACGCGACGGGGGCGCTCGAGTTGCCATCCTCGACCTGCACGCCGAAGAGGGACAGGGTGACGTCGCCGTGAAATGTGACGTGGGCGACGAGGACGAAGTTGTCGCGGCGGTGCAACAAGTGGTCGACGAGCTCGGCCCACCCTCAGTTGCGGTGCTCGCCGCCGGGATCGGCGGGATGTCGCCGATCCTGCAGATGAGCGCGGACGAGTGGGACCGCGTCCAGCGTGTGAACATCCGCGGCGTGTTCCTGTGCCTGCGTGAGTCGGCGCGGGCCATGGTGGCGGCCGGAACCCCGGGGGCCATCGTCGCGACCGGGTCTGTGTCGGGCATCGTGAGCGACCGGGGCATCGTCAACTACTCGACGTCGAAGGCCGCCGTGCACCAGCTCGTGCGCGTGGCTGCGGCGGAGATGGGGCATCACGGCATCCGGGTCAACGCGGTCGCGCCCGGCTGCACCGACACGCCGATGTTCGCCGTCACCGATCAGCTACCGGGCTACCGCGAGCTCGTCTCCGAACACGCGGCGCTCGGACGCGTCGGCACGGCGGACGACATCGCGGCCGCGATCATCGCCCTGGTGCAGCTCGACTGGGTCACCGGACACGTCCTCGTGGCCGACGGCGGCATCACCCTGCGCAGCCCGCTCGACCCCACTGACATGCTCGAAGGCGGGTGACGTGGCACGCGTCCATCACAGCGCCGTTTACTCGCGCGACGTCGACGCCGGCCTCCGCTTCTATCGCGACGGACTCGGCCTCCAGGTGCTGATGGACCACGAATTCGACGGCGACTGGCGCATGCTCTTCGACGCGCCCGGCAACCACCTGCGCTCGGTCTTCCTCGGCGACCCGGCGACACCGGACTCCGGGATCGTCGAGCTGGTCGCGTTCGCCGGGGCAGGGACCGACGATGGTGACCGGCCACCGCCCGCCACGACACGCCCGGGCTTCTTCCTGCTGTCGTTCTTCGTCGACGTCGATGCCGCGCTGGCCCGCCTCGACGCCCTCGGCCTCGCCGTCGACGTGCGCCGGATCCGTGTTCCAGGCCCGGGCGGCGACGTCGAGATGGCGACCGTGCGCGACCCCGATGGTGTCCTCGTCGAGCTCATCGGAACGCCGGGCTGAATCTCTCGGCACCCGTCCAGCTTGGTCCGAGCCAGCCCTGAACGTCACTTCACCTCACGCGATCGTCGTGCCGCCGTCGACGGCGATCGTCTGCCCGGTGAGATGGGCGGCGCCGTCCGAGAGCAGGAACGCGGCGACGGAGGCGATCTCCTCCGGCTCGGCCACCCGCTGCAGGGGCACGATGCGGCGGATGCGCTCCCGCGCTTCGGGCGTCCTCCACGTGCCTGCCGTCATCGGCGTATCGACGCCGCCCGGGCACACGCAATTCACGCGCACACCCTGCGGCCCGTACTGGACCGCGGCCAACCGGGTGAGCGCGGCGACGCCACCCTTGCTGGCGGTGTAGCCGGAGCCGTACCCATGGCCCTTGAGCGCGGCGGTCGACGCGATGGTGACGACCGCTCCGCCTCGTTGCGCGAGGTGCGGCACGGCGTGCTTGATGGCGAGGAACGTCCCGGCGAGGTTCACCTGCAACACGAACAGGAAGTCGTCGAGCTCGACCTCGCCGAGCGGCTTGAGATCACCGCCGTGGAAGACGCCGGCGCTCGTGACGACGCCGTCGAGCCCGCCGAACGTGTCGACTGCGGTGTTGACCGCGTCGGCGACCTCACCTTCGTTCCCGACGTCCGCCGGCGCCGCGATCGCGCTGCCGCCGGCCGAGGTGATCTCGCGCGCGGTGTCCTCGGCTGCGTCGGCGGCGCGGTCGACCACCGTCACGTCCGCGCCCTCGCGGGCGAGGAGGAGCGCGGCGGCGCGCCCGATGCCGCTCGCGCCGCCGGTGACGAGCACGCTTCGCGTCATGACTCGCGGACGCTACCCGGTACGGTGCGAACGTGAGCGAGCCGCCGCTCGTCGGCATCATCCGCATCTATCAGGTGGCGTGCGGCGGCATGGGCTCACCGTTCTACGCCGACCTCCTCGAGCGCATGGCCGAGGACATCGTCGCCGATGGAGCGGTCGCGCGATTCCTCGCCGACCACCTCGACTCGACTTACGAGGAGGCCGTTCCGCTGCGGTTCCTCGGCGGCGTCCACCGGCTGGTGCTTTCCGGGCAGGCGCCCGAGCTCGCGGCGCGCTTCCCGTCCGTCCGCGGCGACGGCGACGCCGCGAGCGCTTGGCCCGCGTTGCTCTCGCTGCTCGACACCCACGCCGACGCCGTCCGCGACGCACTCACCCGGCCGCCGCAGACGAACGAGGTGGGCCGGTCGGCTGCGCTCGTCGGCGGCTTCCTCGTCGTGGCCCGGGACACCGGGCTCCCGCTGCGGGTGCTCGAGGTCGGCAGCAGCGCCGGCCTCAATCTCCGCTTCGACCGCTACTGGTACGAGTCGGATGGGACCGGCTTCGGCGACGCGGCGTCGCCGGTGCGCTTCGCCGGCCTCTGGGAGGAGGGCAAGCCGCCCTTCGACGCGCCGATCACGATCGGCGATCGGCGCGGCTGCGATCGCAATCCGATCGATGCCCGCACCGAGGACGGCCGCCTCACGCTCCTGTCGTACGTCTGGCCGGGCCAGACCGAGCGCTTCACGATGCTGCGCGCCGCGCTCGACGTCGCCCGCGATGCTCCTGTCGCGATCGACCGTGCCGCCATCCCCGACTGGCTCGCGCACCAGCTCGACGAGCCCGCGACCGACCGTGCGACCGTCGTGTTCCACTCGATCGTGTGGCAGTACCTCACCGACACCGAGCGCGCCACCGCCGAGGCGGCCCTGGCGACCGCCGGCGGGCGCGCGACCGCCGATGCGCCGCTGGCATGGCTGCGGCTCGAGCCGTCAGCCGACCTCACGCACACAGAGCTGCGCGTCACGACATGGCCCGGCGGCGACGAGCGGCTCCTTGCCCGGTGTCACTATCACCTCGGCCCCATGCAGTGGGTGGCGTGACGGTCAGCCTGTGGCCGCCGCCCCCGACCCCCGGAGCATGACGATGCCGACAGCAAGCATCCACAGCAAGAACAGGACGAGGGGGACGAACAGCAAGCCGCCGAGGAACACGATGACCGCCGCGACGTAGCCGCTCACGACGAGCCAGCGAGGGAGCAGCGCCGCTCGGCCGCTCACGATCGACGTGGTGAAGATCAGGAGCCCCGCGGAGGTTGCGCCGAACAGCAGCAGGGCGCCGAAGCCCGCGCTCACGAACGTGCGCATGATGTCGGCGTCTCGTGGGACGGGAGCATCGCCGAACACGACGCTGGCCGCGACCGACCCCTGTCCGAGCGCGAACACCGCGAGCATCGCGACGAACACCACGCCGCTCGCGAAGGTGATTGTGGCGATCCACTCGGACGCGGGTGCCGCACCGCGAAGCCGCTCGCGTAGGACGCCCAGGAAGACCAGGAACGCGATCGCAGCGAGCGTGAGCATGATCGCGCCGAAGACGAGCTGCCGGCGGTGCCCGCTGTCGAGGAAGTAGTTGCGCCACTCCTGGTTCGACGCATTGCCGTCAGGCGTGTCCGAGAGCATCAGGAACCCGATGACGAACGTGACCGCGAAGACGATTGCGGCGATTCCCCCGGTGCGCAGCCCAGCGCTCGACCTTCCTGTCGTTGCCGATGGTGCTCTCGTTGTCGAGGTCGCTGCCATGTCCT
>JBKOWN010000103.1:0-17940 GCA_046724435.1 Actinomycetota bacterium | reverse complement strand
CGCCAGGATGACGTCGTCGACGTCGACCGTCATCGCGGCGGCCTCCGACTGCGGCTCGATCGGTTCTTCCGCCTCGGCCCGTGCCGGGTCGGGGGCCTCGGCGACGGCCTCGGGCGCCGCGTCGGGCTTGGGCGCGGGCTCGGGCCGGCGCTTGCGCAACGCGCCGACCGTGACCCCCGGAGCGCGGGATTCCGGCGCCGCCGGCGGATCCGGCCTCGCGGCGGGGCCGGTCGCGCGCTGTCCCGCCACGGTCTGCTCGAGCTTCTCGATGCGCTCCATCACGGTCTGGATCGGCGGCCCGACCTCGCGCCGGGTCAGCCGGACGAGGGCGATCTCCAGCACGAGGCGTGGGTCGGCAGCGTCGGTGCCGCGCATGTCGACGACGGCCTGCCCGAGCGTCTCGAGCACCCGCACGAGCGTGGTGTTGCCGAGCGTCCGGCCGAGCTCGTCGAGCCGACGCTGCTCGTCCTCGGGTGCGTCGACACGCACCTGCCCGCCGCTGGCATTGAGGAGGAACGCGTCGCGCACCGAACGCAAGACGTCTTCGGCGATCCGACGCGGCTCGTGGCCCGCGTCGAGCAGCGCGCCCACCGCGACCAGGACCCCGGCCGGGTCCTCGGCGGCGACGGCGTCGAGCACCGCCGCCCGGAGCTCGAACGGCGTCCCCCCGAACAGGTCGGCAACTGCACCCGCGTCGAGGCGGTCGGTGCCGTGGGCGAGCGCCTGGTCGAGCAGCGACAGCGCGTCGCGCGCCGAGCCGCCGGCGGCGCGGGCGATCACCGCCAGCGCCTCCGGGTCGGCGTCGATGCCCTCCTGACCGAGCACGTCCGCCAGCAGCGTCTCGAGGTCGTCCGCGGAGACGAGCGTGAACTCGAGCTGTTGGGTCCGGGAGCGGATCGTGGGCAGGACCTTCTCGGGGTTGGTCGTCGCCAGCACGAACACGACGTGCTCGGGCGGCTCCTCGAGGGTCTTCAGCAGCGCGTTCGACGCTGCCGCGCTCAGCATCTGCACCTCGTCGACGAGGTACACCTTCCGCTTCGAGGTCGCACCCAGGCCGAGGTGGACGCTGTCAGTGAGGTCACGGATGTTGTCGACGCTGTTGTTCGAGGCCGCGTCCAGCTCGAACAGGTCGAGGAACCGGCCCTCGGCGATGGCCACGCAGTTCTCGCACACACCACACGGCTCCCCGTCGGCGCCGAGGTTCAGGCAGTTCAGCGCCTTGGCAAGGATCCGGGCGGTGGTCGTCTTGCCGGTGCCCCGGGGCCCGGAGAACAGGTAGGCGTGGCCCACCCGGCCCTCGCGCACCGCGTTCCGCAGCGCCGCCGTCACGTGGTCCTGACCGACGAGACCGCCGAAGGTCTGGGGGCGGTGCTTGCGGTAGAGCGACTGGTACGCCATCGCTTTGGACTCTACCGAGAGCGGTACCCTGCGCAGTGAGAAGCCTTCCGCGCGGCGGCGTCGGCTCGGCCGACCGTCGCCGCAGAGCCGGAGCTCGCGACAGCGACATCCGGGATTGTGGAGGTTCGGATGAGTGCACCCCAGTACACGGACGGCACGGCCCTCCTCGTCGTCGACGTGCAGAACGACTTCGCCGACCCGAAGGGCAACCTCTACGTCGAGGGCGGCGAGGAAGTGGTGCCGATCATCAACCGGGAGATCGACCGCGCCCGAGCCGCCGGCGTCCCCGTCGTCTATACCAAGGACTGGCACCCGGCCGAGACGCCGCATTTCGCGAAGTTCGGCGGTCCATGGCCGGTGCACGGCGTGCACGACACGTGGGGAGCCAAGTTCCCTCCCGACCTCGAGGTCGCCGGCGAAGTCGTCCACAAGGCCGAGGGTCCGGAGGACGGCTATTCGGGGTTCAGCGTCACGCACTTGCCGACGGGCGAGCGACGCGAGACCGGCCTCGAGCAGCGCTTGCGGAATCGTGGCGTCACGCACGTCGTGATCGCCGGGCTCACCACGGACTACTGCGTCAAGGAGACCGCGCTCGACGCTCTGCGCAAGGGATTCGAAACCGATGTCATCGCCGAGGCGACCAGGCCCGTCGACGTCGAGCCGGGCGACGGCGAGCGCGCCTTGCGAGAGATCGAGCGAGCCGGCGCCACGCTCGTCTGAACGGTCGTCGTCCATGAGCTGGGTCGACGACACCAACGCGGCGTTGTTCGTCGACCTCTACGAGCTGACGATGTCGGCGAGCTACCACGCGCACGGGCTCGACCAGCCCGCGACCTTCGACCTGTTCGCGCGGGATCTCCCGCCGCGGCGCGGCTATCTCGTCTCGTGCGGGCTCGAGGCCGCGCTCGACTATCTCGAGCGGCTGCAGTTCGACGACGCCGCGCTCGAGTATCTCGGCTCGCTCGACCTGTTCGACGAGTCGTTCCTGTCGATGCTCTCCGAGCTGCGGTTCACGGGCGAGGTGCGCGCGATTCCTGAGGGCGAGCCGGTGTTCCCCGACGAGCCGATCGTGCAGGTGACCGCGCCGCTGGTCGAGGCACAGCTCGTCGAGACGTTCCTCCTCAACTGCATCGGGTACCAGACAATGATCGCGACCAAGGCGGCGCGAGTCGCGACCGCGTGCCGCGACCGGACGTTCGTCGACTTCTCGCCCCGGCGCGACCACGGAACCGACGCCGCACTGAAGACGGCACGCGCCGCCTACGTGGGCGGCGCGGTGGCAACCTCGCTCGTCCTCGGTGGACAGGCGTACGGTCTCGAGCTCAGCGGCACGATGGCGCACTCGTACGTCATGCGCTTCGATCACGAGGCGGATGCGTTCCTCACGTACGCGCGCGACTTTCCGGGCCGCGCAATCTTCCTGATCGACACGTACGACACCGAGCGCGGTGCCGGCACGGTCGTGGAGCTTGCAGGCAAGCTCGAGCCGGAGGGGTTGTTGCCGCGCGCCGTCCGGCTCGACTCGGGCGACATCAACGCGCTCTCGCGGTCCGTGCGCGCCATCCTCGACGACGGCGGGCTCACGGGGGTACAGATCTTCGCGTCCGGCGATCTCGACGAGTACCGCATCGAGCAGTTGACGGCCTCGGGCGCGCCGATCGACGCCTTCGGCGTCGGAACGCAGTTGGGCACGAGCGGCGACGCCCCCCACATCTCCGTCGTCTACAAGCTCGTCGAGGACGCGAACGGGCCCAAGGTGAAGCTGTCGACCGGCAAGGTCACGCTGCCGGGCCGCAAGCAGGTGTTCCGAACCGCCGGCGACGGCGGGGAGCTGCACTCCGACGTGATCGCGCTCGAGGGCGAGAACGTGGCCGAAGGCCGTCCGGTGCTCCAGTCCGTGATGCGCAACGGCCGGCGCGTCGCCGCCGCCGAGCCCCTGGCCGCCCTGCGGGACCGCTGCCGCGCGTCGATCGCCGCGCTCCCCGCGAGGTTGCGCGCGCTCGAACCCGAGCCGCCCCCCTACGACGTCCGCACCTCACCCGGCCTCGACGCCCTCGTGCACCGCCTCCACCAGCAGCTGGGCGCCCCGTGAGCGACCCCGCCGACTTCCGCGCCGGCGTGCGGGCTGCGCTCGAAGCGCGCCTGGCGTCCCGCCGTGCCGGTGACGGCTTCACGGTGCTCGGCGCCGGCAGCGACGATCTCGAGGCAGGCCGTGCATACCTGCGCGCCCTCTCCGACGGGGGGTGGGCCGTGCCCGCCTGGCCGGTGGACTACGGCGGCCTCGGCGCGACCGCGGCGCAGGCGGGGGTCGTCGCCCAGGAGCTGGCGCGCTTCGAAGTCCCGGATCTCTACCCGTACGTCATCGGCCTCGCGATCGCGGGGCCGACGCTCGTAGCGCACGCCACGCCGGAGCAGTGCGCACGGTGGTTGCCCGCGATCCGCACCGGCGACGACATCTGGTGCCAGCTGTTCTCCGAGCCCGATGCCGGGTCGGACCTGGCGTCGCTCGCGACGCGCGCCGAGAGCGATGGCGACCAGTGGCGCGTCACGGGGTCGAAAGTCTGGACCAGCCGAGCTCACTACTCGCAGCGGGGGCTGTTGCTCGCCCGCACCGACCCGAGCCTGCCGAAGCACGCCGGCATCACGGCGTTCGCGCTCGACATGGACGCGCCGGGCGTCACGGTCAGCCCGCTCCGGCAGATGAACGGCGACACCCATTTCAGCGAGGTGCACTTCGACGGCGCGCCCGTCGCCGACGCTGATCGCATCGACGGCCCCGGCGAAGGTTGGCGTGTCGCGCGGACCGCCCTCATGTACGAGCGCGGCGCGGGCGCGGTCGGCGGCGGCGGATGGGGCGCCGACCTCAAGGACCGGCTCGTCGACCTGGTCGGCCGGCGGGGGGCGGGTACCGACCCGCTCGTGCGCCAACGGCTGGTCGCCACGATCATCGAGCTCGAAGTGGCGCGCCTCACCGCCCGCCGCGCCCGCGACGCCGCGAAGGCGGGCCGAGCACCCGGGCCCGAGGGATCGGGATCGAAGCTGCGGGGCAGCGCCGGGCTCAAGGCCGCCGCGTCGCTCGCCCTCGATCTCCTCGGCCCGGACGGGATCGCCGACATCGACGGCGACGGCGAGTGGGAGACGCTGTTCCTCACCAGCCCGTCCATCTCGATCCGCGGCGGCACGGACGAGATCCAGCGGAACATCGTCGGCGAGCGCGTGCTCGACCTCCCGCCCGAGCCGCGCGCCGACATCGACGTGCCCTTCTCGGAGCTGCCGCGCACCGCGAAGCGAGCAGAGGGGTGACCGCGCCCGACGCCGCTACGGTCCTGCACGAGCTGACCCAACACGGGTCGCCCACGGACCGGTCGCTCCTCGTCGACTTCCAGCCGCTGGATCCGACCAACCGGCCGGCGCCGTTCAAGCAATACCGCGGTCTCACGACGACGCCGCTCCCTACCGACCTCGCGGCGTCGGGGGCACCGGCCACGCTCGACGCCGCGATGCTCGCGCGGTTGCTGTTCTTCACCGGCGGGGTGACGCGGGCGAGCTCGTCCCGGGCGTTCGAAGAGCGCACGTACTTCCGGACGGCCATGTCGGCCGGGAACCTGCACCCGGTCGAGGTGTACGCAGTCTGTGACGGCGTCGAGGGTGTTCCCGACGGCGTGCACCACTTCGCCCCACTCGAGTTCGGTCTCACGACCCTCCGCGAGGGCCGCTTCGCGGGCGACGCGCACTGCACGTTCCTGTTCACCGGGATCCCATGGCGGACGGCGTGGAAGTACGGCGAGCGCGGGTTCCGTCACCTCTATTGGGATGCCGGCACGATGCTGGCCAACCTCCTCGCAGTGGCCGACGCGGACGGCCTCGACGTGCGCGTGTGGACCGGATTCGTCGACGACGACGTGGCTCGACTCGTCGGCGTCGACGGCATCACCGAGTTTCCTCTCGCGCTCGTCTCGATCGGGACGAGCGAACCGCCGTTGGTGCCAACCGACCTCCAGCCGATCGACGTCGAAGTCGAGCCCATCTCGCCGAACCCGATCACGTTCCCGCTGATCGGGGCCGCCCAGGACGCCGGCAAGCTGTCCGACGCCGACGCAGTCGATGCGTGGCGCGCGCACGCGGTCGACGGCAGCCCGGCGCGGGTGTCAGTCGATCGGCCGACGGATGCAATCAGCGATTCGATCGAAGAGGTGATCCTGCGGCGGGGGTCGACCCGGCTCATGCAGCGCGAGATCGCACCGGCGGCGCTGCTGAAGTGGGGCATGTCGTTCGCCGCCCAGGCGGTAGCGGCGGACTTCGCCGCACCCGGCACCACGGTGCTCGAGCACAACCTGTCGGTGCACGGCATCGAGGGCGTCGAGCCCGGCGCGTACCGCTGGCGCGACGGCGACCTCGAGCTCGTACGCCCCGGGCAATTCCGCGAGATCACGCAGCAGCTGTGCCTGGGTCAGCCGCTGGGCGGCGACTCGGCCTACACCGCGTTCCACTCCGCCGACCTCGACACCGTCCTCGGCGCGCTCGGAGCGCGGGGATATCGGGTCGCGCAGCTCGAAGCGGGCATCGCATCCGGGCGCCTCTCGCTGGCCGCGTTCACACTCGGCGACGGCGCAACCGGGCTGACGTTCTTCGACGAGCCCGTCCGCCGCTTCTTCGCCACGACCGCGTCGTGCATGCTCGTGACGGCCGTCGGCATCCCCGAGTACCGCAACGCGCCCGGCGGACGCCCCGGCGCTCTCACCGAGCTGACGCACTACGGCGATCTCATGCAACGCCTTGCGACGCAGCTGCACCGCGGCCGGCGCTGACGGACGAGTGGATGGCGAAGCTCGATTTTCAGGCGGGTTGCTACCCTCGCGTCGCGGACCGTGCTAGGCGGGGAGCCCGTGGTGCCCTGTACCCCCAATCCACGTATGGGGGGCTGAATTCCCGCCCGAGGCCCGGGCCGCCGTACGGCAGCGGCCCGCGTGTGACGTTGAGGGTCGGGTCCTGCGCAACGGGATCTCGCGAACCGAGTCAGGTCCGGAAGGAAGCAGCTCTCAGCGAGCCCTCCCGTGTGCCGCAGGTACACCTGACCTGAGCCACCGGGGGCAAGTGCGCCGCGCGGCGACGGGGTCGACGGCGGGTGCACGGTCCGTCTTTGCATATCCGGAGGGATGCGAGAGCGGCCGAATCGGCACGCTTGGAAAGCGTGTGTGGGGCGACTCACCGTGGGTTCGAATCCCACTCCCTCCGCCGAGACGGCTCGTACGCTGCCGGGCGTGGACCGCGTGCAGCTCGACGAGCTGATGAGCGTCGCACTCGACGAAGCGCGAGCTGCCACCGAGCACGGCGACGTCCCCATCGGCGCGGTCGTCGCACACATCGAAACCGGCGAGATCGTCGCCCGACGGCACAACCAGCGCGAGCACGACGGCGACCCGACGGCTCACGCGGAGATCCTCGCCGTCCGCCACGCCGCCCGTGCCGCCGGCTCGTGGCGGCTCGACGGGTTCGCGCTCGTCGTCACGCTCGAGCCGTGCCCGATGTGCGCGGGTGCGGTCGTCGCGGCGCGGCTCGGGCTCGTCGCGTTCGGTGCCGCCGACCCGAAGGCGGGCGCGCTCGGCAGCCTCTACAACCTGGCCGCCGATCCCCGTCTCAACCACGAGGCGACAGTCGTCGACGGCGTCCGCGCCGACGAGTGCGGCGCGCTCCTCACTGCGTTCTTCGCCGACCGCCGTCGTTGACGCGCGCCGTCAGACCGGATCGACGATCTCCTCGCTGGTGAGTCGCGTCACTGGCGCCTCGAGCACCTGGCCGTGACGGCGAAGCTCCTCGATCGCCGCTACCGGCTCGGGGTCCGCGAAGACGCGTTCGTCCGCATAGTCGGCGGGGCGGCCAGTGGCGTCGATCGCCCACCACGACGCCTCGAGCGCGATGCCGTTCGGATCCGTGAAGTACACCGACCGCACGAAGCCGTGGTCGACGACCTCGGTGCACTCGCACCCGGCATCGAGCAGCCGCTCGCGCAGATCGAGCAACCCCCTCTCGTCCGGCAGGTTGAAGGACAGGTGGTCGAACTGGATCGTCTGGGACGGCGGGGCTCCCGCCGGCTTGGCGAACGTCCCGATCCCGTCGATCTCGAAGAACGCCACCGTGTTCTCGGGGCCGATCTCGAAGAAGTAGTGACGCATCGGTCCCGCCCTCGTCGTCGCCACGACCCGCATGCCCAGCACGCCGGCATAGAACCGGACGGTGGCGTCCATATCGGGGGTCACGAGCGCGAGATGGTTGATGCCCCGCCACCGCGGGGTCTCGGATACCGGCACCATGGCGTCTCCTCTCGGGGTGGCCGCGAGGGGCATGTCGTTACACTTCCTCGCCGGAGGGATGCGAGAGCGGCCGAATCGGATGGTCTCGAAAACCATTGTGCCTCCGGGCACCGTGGGTTCAAATCCCACTCCCTCCGCCACCCACCGAGGTCTCGGGCATCTCCTTTCGACCTGAGCCGAAAATTCAACAATGATGTGCCCGCTTTAGGGGCGTCCAGAGGAGGGGTGAGTCATGGGTCTCGCGATCCTGCTGGGAGGGATTTTCGGGCTCTTGATCGCCGGCGGCGTGCTGGCCGTCGCGACGATCAAGCAAGCGCGCCGTGATCAGGACGACATCAACCATGCCTTCGCGGACGCCCGGGGCGAGAAGCACGATCCGGTGATCGGACCGGCTCCCTGGTCCTCGATCGACATGGAGGCCCTCGTGGAGGAGGGCGTAGCCGTCGACCGGTCGGACCCGTACGCGACGCTGACCGGGTCGAACGCGTTCGTGAGCTGGAGCCATTCGTCAGAAGCGAGCGACTCGGCCGACGCCCCGCATCTCGACGACGAGCAGTCCACCAAGCGCACGCATGACCCGGACCACACGTTCGTCGCAGAGCGGGACGACATCTTCGCGGCAGAGCCCGACGAGACCTTTGTCGCCGAACCGGACGAGACGTTCGTCGCCGAGCCCGCGCCGATGCTCGAAGCCGAGCCGGCCGACATCTTCGTGGCAGAGCGGGACATCTTCGCGGCAGAGCCGGACAACATCTTCGCGGCGGAGCCGGAAGAGACCGTTGCCGCCGCGCCGGACGAGACGTTCGTCGCCGAGCCGGCGCCGATGCTCGAAGCCGAGCCGGTCGCGATGGCAGCGGCGCCCGCGAGGATCGAAGAGGAGCGGCCGGTCGTGTGGCGCGCCCCCGCCGAGTCGCAGGTCATCATCTTCGTGGTTGCGCTGCGCGCCATCGCCGACGCGGTCGAGGCGACACTGACGTCGGGCGGTTCGACACAGTGGAACGGGCTGGAAGACGCCCTTGCGCACGTGCGCGGTGCCTCCGAAGGCGGGAGCGGACCCGCACGGCGTACGTCGATCGACGTCGGCGGGCACGATCGCCCGGCAACCGACGGTTCGAGCTCTCGGATCATCCGGGATGGCCGCACGGGGCCGCGGAGGACCGGGCCGTCGAGGCGCCACAACGGGCCGAAGCCGATTACGTGGCGGGCGGCGGGGCGCTGAACACGCGCCCGTAGCGAGCCTCGGTCAGGCTCGACTCAGCCGACGCCTTCGCGCAGGCCGAGGCGGGTGAAGATCTCGCGCGTCGCGGTCGATCGGTTCAGCGTGTAGAAGTGCAGGCCGGGAGCGCCGCCGTCGAGCAGCGCCTGGCAGAGCTTCGTCGCTTCGGCGATCCCGACCTCGCGCACGGCCTCCTTGTCGTCGCCCACGGCGTAGAGCTTGTCGGCGAGCCACGGCGGGAACTCGGAGCCTTGGAGCTCGGCCATGCGCGTGATCGAACGCAAGTTGGTCGCCGGCATGATCCCGGCGAGGACGGGCTTGTCGACGCCGTTGGCCCGCAGGCCCGCGACGAGATCGAAGTAGTGCTCGGCTTCGAAGAAGAACTGGGTGATGGCGAAGTCGGCTTTCTCCAGCTTCCGCGCCGTCCAGTAGCGGTCGCTCTCACGAGTTTCTGACTTCGGATGCGGTTCGGGATGGGCAGCGACGCCGACCGAGAAGTCGCCGACATCGCGCACGAGCTCGACCAGCTCGACGGCGTAGTCGAGCTCTCCGGGCGGCAGGTCGAGGTCGGCCGGCGGGTCGCCACCGAGGCAGAGGACGTTCTCGATCCCGGCGTCGCGATAGCGCGTGACGATCTCGACGAGCTCGGCGCGCGTGTGGGCGGCACAGGTGAGGTGCGCCATCGCAGTCATCGTCGTGGTGCGGAGGATGTCGACGACGATCTCGTGCGTCCGCTCGCGCGTGGTGCCGCCGGCGCCGTAGGTGACCGACACGTAGGACGGGGCCAGGGTCTCGAGCTCGACGAGTGTCGTGCGGAGCGTCTCTTCCATCTCGGGCGTGCGAGGAGGGAAGAACTCGAACGAGAAGCTCAAGCCCCGCCGGAGGATGTCGTTGATCTTGGCCATTGGCGCCAGAGCGTAGGGGGCTGGTGTAGTGCAGGCGAACGAGATGAGCCCGTCGTGAACTTCCGCATCGAGCAACGCATCCCGGCCCCGCTGGCCGCGGTCGAAGCCGCGCTCCTGGACCGCGACTTCGTCGCCGCCACCGCCGACCTCCCGAAGCTCGGCTCGCCCGAGCTGATCGAGAACGAACGGCACGGCGACCGCGCCCACCAGCAGATCCGGTACCGCTTCACGGCGCCGCTGTCGGGCGCGGTCACCCACGTGGTCGACCCCGCCAAGCTCACATGGGTCGACGACGCCACCTTCGACCTGACGTCGCACACGAGCCGCCACCGCATCCTGCCCGACAACTACGCCGACCGCCTGCAGGCCTCGTACGACGTGGCCCTGGAGCCTCTTGGCGACAGCACTCGACGTCTCGTCACCGGTGACCTCACGGTGCACGTCCCGCTGGTCGGCGGCCGGGTCGAACGGGCGATCGTCGACGGCCTGGAGGATCACGCCACCGCCGAGGCCGAGCTCCTCGGCCGGTGGATCGCCGAGCGCAGCTAGCGCCGGAAGCCGCGGAAGCTGCGCAGGCGCAGCGAGTTCGTCACGACGAACACGCTGGAGAATGCCATCGCGGCTGCCGCGATCACCGGGTTGAGGACGCCGACGGCGGCGAGCGGTATCGCGGCGACGTTGTACGCGAACGCCCAGAACAAGTTGCCCTTGATCGTCGTGAGCGTCCTGCGGGACAATGCGATGGCATCGGCGGCGGCGCGTAGGTCCCCCGAGACCAACGTGAGGTCGCTGGCCTCGATCGCCACGTCCGTGCCCGTGCCGATGGCGATGCCGAGGTTGGCCTGCGCCAACGCAGGAGCATCGTTGACACCGTCGCCGACGACAGCGACGCGCTGCCCGTGCGCCTGGAGATCGCGCACCACGTCCACCTTCTGACCCGGGAGCACGCCCGCGACCACACGATCGATGCCGACGGCGCGCGCGACAGGATCGGCCGCCGCTCGCTGGTCGCCGGTCACCATCACCGTGGCGAGATCGAGGTCGCGCAACTCGGCCAGCGCGGTGCGCGACGTGTCCTTCACCGTGTCAGCGACGACGAACGCCCCCTGCACGCCGCCTTCCCACGCCACGAACACGACGGTGCGCCCTTCGGCCTCCTCGTCGGCAACGGCGCGCTCGAGCAGGTCGGGAACCTCGCCGACGAGGTCTCGCCGTCCGACACTGACCTCGACGCCGCCGACCGCGCCACGCACGCCCGAGCCGGCGAGGTTGTCGAACGATTCCGGGGCGACGAGGTCGACGCCCCGCGCCCGGGCACCGCGGGCGACCGCCTGGGCAATCGGATGCTCCGAGGCGTCTTCGAGGGCGCCACCCCGGCGCAGGAGCTCGCGTTCGTCGACACCGGGCGCGGCGAGCACATCGACGAGCCGCATCTTCCCTTCGGTGATCGTGCCGGTTTTGTCGAGCACGGCGGTGTCCACGGTCCGGGTGGCCTCGAGCACGTCGCCGCCCTTGATCACGATGCCCAGCTGCGCGCCCCGGCCGGTGCCGACCATGATCGCAGTCGGCGTGGCCAGGCCGAGCGCGCACGGGCAGGCGATGATCAGCACGGCGACGGCCGCGGTCAGCGCCGCGTTCGCTCCCTGGCCTGCGAGCAGCCAGGCCACCGCCGTGGCCAAGGCGATCACGATTACGACCGGCACGAAGACCGCCGAGACGCGGTCGGCGAGCCTCTGTACGGGCGCCCGCGAGCCCTGGGCCTCCTCGACGAGCCGCGCGATCTGCGCCAGCGCGGTGTCGCCGCCGATCTTGGTCGCCTCGATTACGAGCCGGCCCGACGTGTTCACGGTCGCGCCGAACACCGTGTCCCCTGCGCTCACCTCGACCGGCACCGGCTCGCCCGTCAGCATCGACACGTCGACGGCCGAGGCGCCGTCGACGATCCGGCCGTCGGTCGCGATCCTCTCCCCCGGTCGCACGACGAAGCGGTCGCCGATGCGGACGCTGTCGACCGGCACCTCGTCTCCGTTCTCGAGACGCGCCGTCTTCGCGCCGAGCTCGAGGAGCGCCCGGAGAGCATGGCTCGACCGCCGTCTGGCCCGAGCTTCGAAGAAGCGGCCGAGCAGCACGAGCGCGACGACCGCCGAGGCGGTCTCGAAGTAGACGTGCGCGGCGTCGCCACCCCCGAAGACGCCACCCATCGCCACGCCACCCTCGGCCGCGCCCAGGAACACCAGCGCCACCACCGACCACGTGTAGGCAGCGAGCGTGCCCAGCGACACCAGCGTGTCCATCGTGGTGGCGCCGTGGCGCAGGTTCACTAGCGCGGCGTGATGGAACGGCCACCCCGCCCACAGGATCACCGGGGTGGACAGCACGAACGCGACCCACTGCCAGCCACTGAACTGCAGTGGCGGCACCATCGAGATCAGCAGCACGGGGATGGCGAGCACGATCGCCACGTACAGCCGGGGGCGCAGCTTCTTCAGCTCCTCGGATTCGGGAACGCGCTCTTCCGGGTGCTCGGGGTGCGGAACCGAGTAGCCGAGAGCGGCGATCGTCGCCTCGAAGTCCCCGGTGCCCGTCGTCTGCGGGTTGTAGACGACGGTGGCGCGCTTCGTGCCGTAGTTGGCGTGTGCCTCGGCCACGCCGGCCAGCCCGGCGAGCCCGTTCTCGATGCGGGACGCGCAGGATGCACACGTCATGCCGTCGATCGGCACGTCTATCCGCTGCAGCTCTCGGTGCGGGGTGCTCAGCTGCGAGTCAGTCACGAGGGTGATACTATACCCCTGTACCCCATTCGAGTCCCAGAGGAGGAACCGATGCGGGGCTACTCGATGCACAAGGACGACTACCGGACGCGGCTGCGCCGCATCGAGGGCCAGGTCCGCGGGCTCCAGCGCATGGTCGACGAGGACGAGTACTGCGTCGACATCCTCACTCAGATCGTCTCGGTCACGAAGGCGCTCCAGGGTGTCGGGCTGGGCCTGCTCGACGAGCACCTGCGGAGCTGTGTGCGCGACGCGGCCGAGTCGAGCCGCGCCGAGGGCGACGCCAAGCTCACCGAAGCCGTCCAGGCGGTCGAGCGACTCCTCAAAGTCTGACTTGTCGGATTGGTCTAAGGCAGCTCGGGCACGCCGCCCAACTGCCGGAACCAGCCGAGCGTGTCCTCGACGCCCCATGACTCGGCCAGTTGCCCGTCGACTACCCGGTACACGGTCGTGCCCGGCTTGGCGTAGGCCTGCCCGGCAGGCTCGATCCCGAGGAACGGTTGGCCGGTGAGCGTGCCGCGCTCCGTGTAGCGCATCGCGATCTTGTCCGCCTCGACGACGAGATCTTCGATCGTGATGTTCACGTCGGGAAACGACCGGCGAAGGAATTTGCAGGCCCGTACGTACGCGTCGCGTCCGACGTTCGCCTGCCCGTCGGCGCCGTAGTAGGCGGTGTAGCCGTCAGCCAGCGTCGATTCGCACACCGTCCAGTCGTCACGATTGAAGCCGTCTTCGATGTGGTGACGCAGGAGCGCTCGGAGCTCGTCCGACATCCCGAGAGATCCCGTCGGGCTCAGGTCGCCGGGGCGGTTGCTTGCTGCGCCCGCAAGCACTCCTCCTGACGGGCGGCGATCCGGCGGGTCACGACGATCGCCAGCACCGCGGCCAGGATCGCTCCGACCGCCCCGATGATCCGGAGAATGTCGTCGCGGCGAACCTTGTCGGGCTCGTCGGCGCGAACGTCGCCCGTCGAGCTGGCGATGATGCTCGGGATGGTGAAGACCACCGCGGTCACCAACCAGGCCCAGATCGCGCCCATCGTCGAGGACCTCCGCCAGCCGGGATCGGCGCGCGCGATCGACGGGTCCGAGCCGCGCCACACGTCATCCAGGATGACGAACGGGATAACCCACCACGCGATCGGGATGAACCAGCCGCCGATCGCCCAACCGGGCCCGAGCCTCGGGTTCTGCCGCCCAAGCGCCTCGTTGTTCTTCGCCGCCCGGTACAGCCAGATGATCAGGAGCACGAAAATGGCCAGGCCGACCAGGCCGGACAACACGATCATCGCGGCGGGGAGCGCGTTGGCGTCGTTGACCGCCTTCGTGTCGATGACGAGCCCGCCGGACTCCTTGTCGCCGAGCACCCGAAGGTGGTTGAACACGCCGATGATCAAGACGGCAGTAAGCACGATGTGGGCGGAGAACAGCCACGTGAGCGCGGTCGTGATGCCGCGCAGGCTGCGCCATCGCGCCGGCGGCCCGTACGCCCCCGTTGGCGCGCCTCCGGGAGGCGACGGTGCGGTGCCCTCGGCGTAATACCCCGGCGGCGGCGCCGCGGGCGGCGGGGCCGGAATCTGCGGGTCCGGACCGGACGGTGGCGTAGAAGGGGGCGGCGGAGGGGGCGGCTGGCTCATCGTGTCTCGTCTCCTTGACGAACGCGCGGCAGGTTACGCGCGTGGGCGTTTCGCCCGCGTGGTCGCCGAATGACAGACTGTTTGTTCCCGAACGCAGGAGCGGTGATGCCGCCCGAGAAGCTCCAGTGGAAAGAGCTGTACCAGGAGGTCGTGACGAGCGGCCTGTGCACCGGGTGCGCGGGGTGCGTCATCGTCTGCCCCCACGACGTGCTCGGCTACAACGACGAGAACGGCGTCTACAAGCCCTTCCAGTTCGAAGAGGGCTTCGGCCCCGACAACTGCAGCCACGGCGAGAAGGGCTGCACGAGTTGCACACGGGCATGCCCCCGTTTCCGGGCGTGGGAGCCGGAGATCGACGAGTTCATGTACGGGCGAACTCGGGAGCCGATCGAGGTCGAGGGGGTCTCGAAGGACATCGTGCTCGCACGGGCTACCGACCCGGTGCTCGCCGAAGTCGGACAGGACGGCGGCCTCGTCTCGGCGATCCTTCTCTACGCGCTCGAGCACGACATCATCGACGCCGCGCTCGTCTCGTACCTCGAAGGTGACGGGTCAACCTGGAAAGCGAAGCCCGGAGTCGCCCGCACCAAGGAGGACGTGATCGCCTCCGCCGGGAGCCGCTACACGTACTCCGCCAACACGATGGCGTACGAGGAGGCGATCGACGGTGGGGCCGAGCGCCTCGCCCTCGTCGGGATGAGTTGCCAGAGCTCGGTGCCGCCGGTGATGAACCAGCGCCGGGCGGGCAAGGTCGGCCGGAGGATGGCGCTCAACATCGGCCTCCTGTGCTCCAAGACCTTCGACGACGCCATCTTCGAGGAGCTGCTCGAGGCCAAGTACGGGCTCAAGCGAGCCGAGATCAAGAAGATGAACATCAAAGGGCGCTTGCAGATCTGGATGCACGACGGCCGCTACGTCGAGGTGCCGCTCAAGGAGTGCCACGCATTCACGCGCGAAGGCTGCAAGCTCTGCCCGGACTTCGCGGCGGAGCACGCCGACATCTCGACCGGGGGGATCGGCGCGTTCAACGACTGGACGCTCACCCTCGTGCGCACGGACGTCGGGCGCGAGATCATGGAGAGCCTCGAGCGCGACGGCTGGATCGAGGTGCGCGGCGCCGACGAGGACCTCGGAGCCCTCGAGCTGCTCCACAAGCTCGCCAAGAAGCAGCGCGCTCGGTGGCCGGAGTTCGCGCACGTCGATGCGCCGAGATTGGTAGGCGCATAGGGCGGCGAAGCCCAGCTATGACGGGCCGTCGTACCCATATTCGAATCCCCTTCGCCGGCCGCTACATCACGCCGCTCGGCAAGGAATACGCGTCGGTCGAGGCGCTCAGCGGGATCGTGCTCCTGCTCACGGCGGTGACGGCGCTGGTCTGGGCGAACTCACCGTTGTCGGACTCGTACACGTCGTTGTGGGGCTATGACGTCACGGCCACGTTGGGACGGATCTCGATCGCCGACGATCTCCGCCACTGGGTGAATGACGGGCTGATGGCGATCTTCTTCTTCGTCATCGGCCTCGAGGTGAAGCGCGAGCTCACCGAGGGGGAGCTCACCGACCGCCGCGCCGCGAGCCTGCCGCTTCTCGCGGCCGTCGGCGGGATGGTCGTGCCCGCACTCGTGTTCGTCGCGTGGAACCCGAGCGGCGCCGAAAGCAGCGGGTGGGGTATCCCGATGGCGACGGACACTGCCTTCGCGCTCGGGGTGCTCGCGCTCCTCGGGGCCCGAGTCCAACCCGGGCTCAAGCTGTTCCTGTTGACGCTGGCCGTCGTCGACGACATCGGCGCGATCTGCGTGATCGCGATCTTCTACTCCAGTCACCTTGAGGCCGGATGGCTCGTTGGTGCCGCCCTCACAATCGCCGGCGTCGTCGTAATGCAACGGCTCGGAGTGCGATACGCACTGGCCTATGTCGCGCCGGCTCTTGTCCTGTGGGTGTGCGTCTTCCAGTCCGGCGTCCACGCCACGATCGCGGGCGTCGCCCTCGGGCTTCTCACGCCTGTGGTCGACGCGCGCGGCCGGCGTGTGATCGACGCGCTCGAGCACCGTCTGCATCCGTGGACAAGCTTTGTCGTAGTGCCCGTGTTCGTCCTCGCAAACGCCGGCATCGTGCTGGGCGGCGACGCGGTGCGAGCCGCGGCGTCGAGCTCGATCACCTGGGGTGTGGCGACGGGGCTCGTCCTCGGCAAGCCCGTCGGGATCGTGGCTGCGAGCGGAGTGTGCGTGGCGCTGGGCTTGAGCCAGTTGCCGGACGGGTCGTCGTTCCGCCAGCTCGCAGGCGTTGCAGCGCTGGCGGGAATCGGCTTCACGGTGTCGCTGTTCATCGCCGACCGTTCGTTCGACAACGCCGCTCTCGACGAGGCGAAGATCGGCATCCTCGCAGGCTCGGTAGTTGCGGGCGTGGTCGGGATTGGGGTGCTCGCGCGAAGAGCACGACGTACGCTGCCCGACGGAGGTCGCTGATGCAGGGAAACCCGAAGATGTTGGAGACGCTCGCCGATCTGCTGGCAGCCGAGCTGTCCGCCGCCAGCACGTACTTCGTCCATGCGAAGATGCGCGACAACTGGGGCTACCCGGACCTCGCGAAGCGGGCCTACGACGACTCGATCGACGAGATGCGTCACGCCGAGAAGCTCATCGAGCGGATCATCTATTTCGACGGAACGCCCAACCTCCAGCGGCTCAACCGGATTCGCGTCGGATCAGGCGTCACCGACCAGTTCGAGAACGAGCTCGCGCTCGAGAAGGCGACCGTCGACGCGTTGGTTGCCGCGATCGCCGTGTGCCGCGAGGTCGGGGACGACGGGTCGCGACTGCTCTTCGAGCCCATGCTCGCCGACGGCGAACAGTCGATCGACTGGCTCGAGACCCAGCTCGATCTCATCGCCAAGCTCGGCGAGCCCTCGTACCTCGCCCAGCACATCCGCGGGGAGTAGTGCGCGTCGTCGCCCTCGTCGGTGACCTGCTCGACCGCTCGAAGATCGCGGCGGCTATTCCGGATGCTGTGTTTGCGTCCGCGCCCGAGGAGTGCGCCGGCGCCGACACCGTGGTCGTCGACGTGAAGGCTCATCCTGACGCGGTTGCGGCGGTGCGCGAGCTCGTTCCCGCCGCCCGCCTCGTCGCCTACGGCCGCCACGACGACCCGGAGGCATTGGCGGCGGCGACCACCGCGGGAGCCGACGCGGCCCTGCCCCGCTCCCGCTTCTTCCACGATCCGGCGGCTGCGATCGCGTTTCCCCAGTAACCCATCGCGGGTAGGAACGGTCCGATCCTGTTAGTGACCCGCTCCACGTCTCTTTTGCCGCGCCTCGAGGCAACCGCCGAGACGCGCCACTCGATCACCTTCGTGGGGTCCGCGGGCGCCGACGGCTGCGAGCGCGTCGAGTGGTCCCGCCTCCACGAGGATGCCCGGGGCATGGCCGCCGCCCTCCAGGCCCGCGGCATCGGGCCGGGCAGCCATGTCGCATTGCTCGGCACCACGACCCGCCCGCTCGTCACGGCCATCCAGGCCACCTGGCTGGCGGGCGCCACCGTCGTCGTCCTCCCGCTGCCGATGCGCCTGGCGTCGATCGAGGACTTCGTCGCCCAGACCCGCAGGCTGATCGTCCACGCCGACGCACAGATCGTCGTGATCGACGCGCAGCTGAGCGAGTTCCTCGATCCCCAACCCGGCGACCCGCCCATCGTGCAGCTCGAGGAGC